>NZ_JADPJF010000124.1:25977-36055 GCF_023073295.1 Bradyrhizobium sp. 23
CCATGTCATCCACATGGAGGTTGGCCAGCCCGCCGCCGGCGCGCCTAAGACCGCGATTGCAGCCGCCCATGTGGCGCTCGAGGCCGGGCGGATCGACTATACCTCAGCGCTCGGCATCCCCTCCTTGCGCGAGCGCATCGCGCGGCATTATCGCGATGCCTATGGCTGTGACGTCAGCCCCGAGCGGGTCGTAGTGACCACCGGCTCCTCCGGCGGGTTCATTCTGGCTTTCCTGGCGATGTTTGAGCCGGGCGACCGCGTTGCCGTGACGGTGCCGGGTTATCCGCCGTACCGTCATATCCTTACCGCGCTCGGCTGCGAGCCGGTGCTGATCGAGACCACGAACGAGACCCGCCATGCGCTGACGGGCGAGGCGCTGCTGGCCGCCCATCGCAAGGCGCCGCTGAAGGGCGTGCTGGTCGGCAGTCCCGCCAATCCGACCGGGACGATGATGTCCCGCGAGGCGCTCGCCGGCCTGATCGCTGCGGCGGAAGACGCCGGCATCCGTTTCATCTCGGACGAGATCTATCATGGGCTCGACTACGCGTTTCCCGCCGTGACGGCTGCGGCGCTGTCGGACCACGCGCTCGTGATCAACTCGTTCTCGAAGTATTTCTGCATGACGGGCTGGCGCGTCGGCTGGATGGTCGTGCCCGAGATTCTGGTGCGGCCGATCGAGCGGCTGCAGCAGAACCTGTCGATCTCGGTGCCGTCGCTGTCGCAGATCGCGGCCGAAGCGGCCTTCGACGGCGCGGCCGAGATGGAGGAGATCAAGCACGGCTATCAGGAAAACCGGCGCATCCTGATCGAGGGATTGCCCAAGGCCGGCCTGACCAGATTTCTGCCGGCCGACGGCGCGTTCTATCTCTATGCGGACGTCTCGGATTTCACCTCCGACAGTTTCGAGTTCGCCAAGCAGATGCTCGAACAGGCCCATGTCGCGGTCACGCCGGGCCTCGACTTCGATCCCATCCATGGTCGTTCATTCATACGGCTCTCTTATGCGCGTTCGGCTGCGGAGATGCGGGAAGCAGTTGACCGGATCGCTCACTGGCTTAAATAGCCGCCAGTTTTCGCCAGCCTTCTGGAGTGCAACTTGTCTGACCGTTCCGTCCCCTCTACCGCCACGCATTCTCCTCTCGCCGCATTGATGTGGCCGATCCGGCCGGGTGAAACCGTCGGCGCCTTGCGCGCTGTCGTGCTGATTGCGCTCGGCACCGCCTTAATGGCGCTGTCAGCCAAGGTGAACCTGCCGCTGCCTTACGTGCCCATGACATTGCAGACGCTGGTCGTGTTGATGACCGGCGCCGCCTATGGCTGGCGGCTTGGCAGCGCAACCATGATCGCCTACCTCGCCGAGGGTGCAATGGGCCTGCCGGTGTTCGCCGGCCCTGTCGGTGGAATTGCACCGCTGGTGGGCCCGACCGCGGGCTATCTGTTCGGCTTCATTGGCGCCGCCTTCGTCACCGGCTGGCTCGCCGAGCGCGGCTGGGATCGCAGCGTAACGCTGCTGTTTGCGGCCATGGCGGCCGGCCACATCCTCATTCTGGCCGCGGGCTTTGGCTGGCTGGCCTTCGGTCTCGGCCTGGGTGCCGCAAAGGCGTGGCAGGTCGGCCTGATGCCGTTCGTTGCGGCGTCGCTGGTCAAGAACGCGCTGGGCGCGACGTTGATGCCGGCGATACGCCGGGTGGTCGATCGCGGGTAAAGCGCGCAATATCGAGCAGTTCCGATTGACAGGGCCGGCCAAGTTGATCTTGGCTGGCCTGGCGTTTTGAGGGGGAGTGAAACAATGACGACGACAACGATGGTGGGGGCGCCGGTCGCGCCGCCCGCCGCCAAGCCGTGGTACAAGGTACTTTATATCCAGGTGCTGATCGCGATCGTGCTCGGCGCCATCGTCGGCTGGCTCTGGCCGTCGGTCGCCACCAATGAGTGGATCAAGGCACTCGGCGACGGCTTCATCAAGCTGATCAAGATGGTGATCGCGCCGATCATCTTCTGCACCGTTGTCTCGGGCATCGCCCATATCCAGGACGCCAAGAAGGTCGGCCGCATCGGCGTCAAGGCGCTGGTCTATTTCGAGATCGTCTCGACCTTCGCACTGGTGATCGGCCTAGTCATCGGCAATCTGGTGAAGCCGGGTGCGGGCTTCGGCGGTGCCGCCGCCAATGCGCAGGCCGTCGCCAACTACGCCAAGCAGGCCGAAGGCCAGAAGTCGGTCGACTTCGTGCTGCACATAATTCCGGACACCGTCGTCGGCGCCTTCGCGCAAGGCGAGATCCTGCAGGTGCTGCTGTTTTCGGTGCTGTTCGGCTTCGCCATCATGGGGCTCGGTGAACGCGGCCACACCATCCGCTCGTTCATCGACGACGCCGCGCATGCGGTGTTCGGCGTCATCTCCATCGTGATGCGCGCAGCCCCGATCGGTGCCTTCGGCGCGATGGCCTACACCATCGGCAAGTTCGGCACCGGGGCGATCCTCAACCTGGTCGGCCTGATCGCGACGTTCTACCTGACCGCGGCGCTGTTCGTATTCGTCGTGCTCGGAATCATCGCGCGCTTCGCCGGCTTCTCCATCTTTAAGTTCCTCGCCTACATCAAGGACGAGCTGCTGATTGTGCTCGGCACCTCGTCCTCGGAAAGCGCGTTGCCGTCCTTGATGGAAAAGCTCGAGCGCCTCGGCTGCTCCAAGTCGGTGGTCGGCCTCGTGGTGCCCACGGGCTATTCGTTCAATCTTGACGGCACCAACATCTACATGACGCTGGCGACGCTGTTCATCGCGCAGGCGCTGGGCTTCGATCTCACCTTCGGCCAGCAGCTCACCATCCTGGTGGTGGCGATGCTGACCTCGAAGGGCGCCTCCGGCATCACGGGCGCGGGCTTCATCACGCTGGCGGCGACGCTCGCCGTGGTCGATCCGCGCCTCGTGCCGGGCATGGCGATCGTGCTCGGCATCGACAAGTTCATGAGCGAGTGCCGCGCGCTGACCAATCTGTGCGGCAATGGCGTTGCCTGCGTGATCGTCGCCTGGTGGGAGGGCGAGCTCGATCGCGACAAGCTCAACGCCAACCTCGCCCGGCAGATCGATCCGACCGACATGGAAACGGCGGTCACGACGGATTGATCTGCATGTGACGGTGCCGAGCGCCGTCAGATGTTGAAATAATAGGGCTGGTCGAGATCCTCGATCAGCCCTTTTTCTTTCGCTGCGAGGGCTTAGAACCGCTCCGGCCGGTACGGCGTGGGATCGATCGCGGGCGTTTTGCCGCTCATCATCTCCGCGAGCAGGCGGCCGGTCGCGGGTCCAAGCGTAAAGCCCTGGTGGCCGTGGCCGAAGTTCATCCAGAGGCCGGCATGGCGTGGGGCAGGGCCGAGCACCGGCAGCATGTCGGGCGTGCAGGGGCGGGTGCCGAACCATGGGTCGGGCTCGACCCGCTTGCCGAGGTCGATCAGCTCGCGCGCGGAAGCTTCCGCGCTGGCGAGCTGCACGGGCGTTGCGAGCGCGTCCAGGCCGGTCAGCTCCGCGCCGGTGGTGATGCGGATACCCTTCGCCATCGGACCCATGGCGTAGCCACCGGCCTTGTCGACCAGCGGCAGATCGAGCGAGGCGCCGCCGCTGTAATGCATGTGGTAGCCGCGCTTGCGCACCAGCGGGATGCGATAGCCGAATTTGAGCAGGAGATCGGGCGACCACGGCCCGAGCGTCACGACGGCGTGGGCGGCGTCGACGCGCCCATGGTCTGTCTTGACCGACCAGCCGGTGGCGGTCTGATGAAGGCTTTGGGCATCACCGAGCACGATGGTGCCGCCGAGGCGCTCGAACAGATCGGCATAGGCCGTGACCAGCGCGCCGGGATCGGACACGGTCCAGGTGTCGAGCCAATGGATCGCGCCGGGCAGGTCGTCGCGCAGGACAGGTTCGGCCTTGGCGAGCTCGGCGCCCGAGAGCGCACGAAACCTCACGCCGAATTCGCGCTGGTCTTCTTCCGCCGCCTTGACGGCGAGATCGAACGAAGCTGCGTCGCGATGCAGGTGCCGGTATCCCGCGCGGCGGATCAGATTGTCGGCGTGGGCTTCGCGAATGAGGATGTCGTGCTCCGCCGTCGCGTAGGCGATCAGCCGCGCCCAGGCGTCGATCGCCTCACGATGCCGCTTCGGCGCCGAATGCCACCAATAGCGAAGCAGGGGCTCGATATGGAGATGAAGCGAAGACAGGCTGTAACGCACGTCGTTGGTGCGGCCGGTCGCGATCTTCAGGAGCGTGGCGAGGTCGCGCGGCATCGGGTAGGGGCGCACCGCTTCCGCCTGGATCATGCCGGCATTGCCGTAGCTGGTCTCTCGGCCCGGCTCTCTGCGGTCGATCAGCGTGACGGACCAGCCACGCTGCTGCAGGTGCAGCGCCGCGCTGACGCCGATCATGCCGCCGCCGAGGACGATCGCGCTTTGCATTGAACTGACCTCGCCAAATCAAAACCGCCCGGTTTGGCCGGGCGGTTTCAACTATCTTGTTGCTCTATTCGCCGCCGCCGAAGCGGCGGGACCACCAGCCGGCACGACGCGGTGCGGGCGAGGTTTCGCTTGCCGCTGCGGGCGCGGGCTCCGGAGCGGGTGTGGGCGGGGCAACCGGCTCGGCCGCCTGTGCAACCGGTGCCGGTTCACTCTGGCTGCTCGACAGGAAGCTCACCTTTTCCCGAACCGTCGAACGGCGTCGTGCAGCCTTGTCGTCCGCGTGCTCCTCGTCCGCGGCCGAAGGAGCCGGCTCAGGCTGGGCCGTTGCTTCAATCCGTGCTTCGGCCCGCGGCTCAGGCTGGGTGACCTGAGGTTCTGACGTGTGCTCGGCCTGCGCGATCGAGGGCGCTGCCTCGCCGCCAAAACCGTCGAAATCGGCGACTGCGTTGGTGGCTTCCGACGGCGCATTGGCACTAAGCTCGTCGCTGATGGAGCCGGCGAGACCTTCCTCGCCAGGACCGCGACGGCGGCGGCCACCACGGCGACCACGCCGGCGACGGCGATCGGCGCTGCCCTGCTGCTCGCCACGGGCTGCCTGTTCCTCGCCTTCCTCGCCTTCCGGTTCGGCCTCGGCATCCTCTTCGCCTTCGCCGGCCGCCATGGCCGTCTCGGCAATAGCGGGCGCGCCATCCTCGCGCGTCTCCTCGTCCCGCGGACCACCGCGACCGCGGCGGCGACGGCGACGCTTGCGGCGCTGGCTGTCCTGCTCGGTAGCGGCGTCGCCTGCGGTCTGCTCCTCGATGAGACCTTCGGTCTCCTCGGTCTCGACCTCGGATTCGCTCTCCGGATCGAACTCCTCGTCGTCATAGGCCTCTTCGACCAGGGGCGGCGGGCTTGCGGCCGCCTGGGCCGCCAGCAGAGCCTTGGCGGCTTCCAGCGTATGCACCTGCTCGCCGCGGTCGATGACATAGGCCTGCGGTCCGCTGACGCTCGGGTCGGCGATGACCGACAACGTGACCTTGAAGCCGTTCTCAAGGTCGCGCAGATGGCCGCGCTTGTGGTTCAGCACATAGAGCGCGACGTCGGTGCGGGTGCGGACCACGAGGTTGTGGGTTGCGCCCTTCATCAGGATCTCTTCGAGGCCGCGCAGCAATTGGAGCGCAACCGAGGACACCGAGCGGACATGGCCGGTGCCGCCGCAATGCGTGCAGGGATCGGTTGAGGATTCCAGCACGCTAGCGCGGATGCGCTGGCGTGACATCTCGAGCAGGCCGAAATGCGAGATGCGTCCGACCTGGATCCGCGCGCGGTCCTGCCGGAGGCAATCGGACAGCTTGCGTTCGACCGCGCGGTTGTTGCGCTTCTCGTCCATGTCGATGAAGTCGATGACGATCAGGCCGGCGAGGTCGCGCAACCGAAGCTGACGCGCAACCTCCTCGGAGGCCTCGAGATTGGTCTTGAGCGCGGTATCTTCGATATGATGCTCGCGCGTCGAACGGCCGGAGTTGACGTCGATCGAGACCAGCGCTTCGGTCTGGTTGATCACGATGTAGCCGCCGGAGCGCAACTGTACGGTCGGCGAGAACATCGCATCCAGCTGGCTTTCGACGCCCATCCGCGAGAACAGCGGCTGGCCGTCGCGATACTGCCTCACCGCGCTCACATTGGCGGGCATCAACATCTTCATGAAGTCGCGCGCTTCGCGATAGCCGGCATCGCCCGCCACCTGGATCTCGTCGATCTCCTTATTGTAGAGGTCGCGCAGCGAGCGCTTGATCAGCGAGCCTTCCTCGTAGACGAGGGTCGGGGCCTGCGACTTCAGCGTCATGTCGCGCACCGTCTCCCACATGCGGATCAGGTACTCGAAATCGCGCTTGATCTCGGGCTTGGTGCGGGCGGCACCCGCCGTGCGCAGAATGATCCCCATGCCCTCGGGCACGTCGAGATCCTGCACCACTTCCTTCAGGCGCGAACGGTCCTGCGCGCTCGTGATCTTGCGGCTGATGCCGCCGCCGCGCGCGGTGTTCGGCATCAAGACGGCATAACGGCCGGCGAGTGAGAGGTAGGTCGTCAGCGCCGCGCCCTTGTTGCCGCGCTCTTCCTTGACGACCTGCACCAGCATCACCTGGCGACGCTTGATGACTTCCTGGATCTTGTACTGGCGGCGGGGACGGAAGGTGCGCTCCGGCACTTCCTCCAGCACATCGTCGCCGCCGACGGATTCAACGACGTCCTCTTCGGCTTCCTCGTCGTCCTCGTCTTCGTCGTCATCCTCGGCCGTCGCTTCGGAGTCGTGATGCGGAGCCTGCGCACTCTCGCCCGCGGCGTACACGGCGTCGGCAGGCTCAGCAGCCGATGTCACGGCCTCGGCAAGATCGTCGGCGTGTGCGTCGGAGGCAAACTCCTGCGGCTCGGCAACGGCCTCGGTGGCGACCGCGGGCTCGGCGCCGATCGCTGCGACAGGCGCCGGTGTCTCGTCGGCATGATCATGGTCGTGATGATCGTGCTCGCCATCATGATCGTGGTCGTGATGTTCGTGCACGTGATGATCGTCACCATGGGCATGATGATGGTCGTCGTGGTCATGCCCCTCGTGGTCATGTGCTTCGTGGCCGTGATGATCGTGGCCTTCGTGCTCGCCGTGATGCTCTGCGTCGGCGTGCAGGTGCTCGCCCTCGTGCGAAGCGCCCTCAGGCAGGGCCTCGCCCTGGACCTGCCGGGCCGCGGGATCGCCTTCGACGACCTCGCTGCGGACGCGCTCGCCATGGCTACGGCGGCGGGAATTGCGGTGGCGGGAGCGGCGGCGGCCCTGGGAGCGGTTCTCGCTCTCTTCCTCGGCCTCGCGATGGGCCTGCTCCTCGGCTTCGATCAGCGCCTGCCGGTCGGCAACCGGGATCTGGTAGTAGTCGGGATGGATTTCGCTGAAGGCGAGGAAGCCGTGGCGGTTGCCGCCATATTCGACGAAAGCGGCCTGGAGCGAGGGTTCGACCCTTGTGACCTTGGCGAGGTAGATATTCCCGCGCAGTTGCTTGCGTTGCGCGGTCTCGAAATCAAACTCTTCGACGCGATTGCCGCGGACCACGACGACCCGGGTCTCTTCCGGGTGGGTGGCATCGATCAACATCTTGTTGGGCATGTCTTAACTCTTGGCGGCGGCGGGCGCGATTCACCGTGGGCGCCATCAGCGCTGCCGGGTGACGCGACGGTCCACCTGATTCGGGGGTGAGGGGAAGGCCGAAACACCGTCTCTCGCGCCTTGCCGAACCGAAAGCCGGAGGACCGAAGCGGCGCGCGGAATTGTCACTCCGCAGCGTCGCGAATGGTCCTTCAGAATTGGTCGGCACAGTCTGGCGCATCAAGCGTCGGCCCGTATGAAACATTGGGCGGCGGGGCCGCCCCTCAATCAGTTGCTGTTGGCCAGGCATGGCGCGAGCGCGCTCGCCTTGGGGTATTACAAACCGCTCCCTTGGGATTAAGGGACCGGGTAACGGGTTGCGCCGCTGTCAGAACCGTCCCGGAAACGTGTTGGTAACCGAGGACCGTTCCGCCGCCGGGGCTTGCCCCGCTCCACCTTGCTGCCGCGCACCGCGCTGGACTTAGAGGGGAACGGAAAAACGCTGGAATTCCCAAACCTTGAGAGTTCCGGCGCTGCACCGGGAGGCTGAATGCGACACAACCGGAAATATCGGCCGTCAGCATTCCGTACATACGTGGATTGGGCCATCCGTGCAAGGAGCGTCGCACGGCGGTCACAGTCAGCGAGTTTCGCGTGTCCGTCATTAAGGATCGTTTAACCCTGTGGTTCTATTGCGTTAAAGAGGCTGCTCGGAGGCACGGAATCGGTGGCGAGCCGCGCAAATCAAAGGATCCTGCTGGGATGCGTGCTGCTCTGCGCGGCGGCATTGCCGTGTGCTGATTCCTCGCGCCTGAAGGCCGCGGAAAGTCAGCCTCAACTCCCTGTTGCATCAGCGAATTTCCCAACGGCCTGGGCCGCCCGACTGGCCGGGGACGGCAGGCAGACTCGCTTTGTCCTCGACATCGATCAGACCGTTAGCTTCCGCGCAGTCACTCTGGCCGACCCGTATCGGGTGGTGGTTGACGTTCCCCAGGTCAATTTTCAACTTCCCGCCGGGACCGGGTCCGGCGGACGCGGACTGGTCAAGGCCTTCCGCTATGGGCTTGTGATGCCCGGCGGCTCCCGAATCGTGTTCGACCTGACGGGCCCGGCCAAGATCGCCAATTCCTACGTGGTGGAGGCTGCCAACGGCCAGCCGGCGCGGCTGGTGCTCGAAATGGAGGAGGTCGAGCGCACCGCCTTCGTGCCGTCGCTGGCTCCGGAAAACCGTCCTGAGCTGCGGCCGGCTATTGCCGATCCGCCGCCCGCGACGGTTCCCGCATCTGCCCACCCTGAAGCCGGGCAGAAGGCCGATGGCCGCGCGGTCGTCGTCATCGATCCCGGCCATGGCGGCATCGACAACGGCACGCAGTCGAGCGGCGAGAGCGAGAAGAATCTGGTGCTGGCCTTTGGCCTGGCGCTGCGCGAACGGCTGGAAAAGACCGGCAAATATCGCGTGGTGATGACCCGAGACGACGACACCTTCATCCCGCTCAACGACCGGGTCAAAGTCGCCCGCAGCCTCAAGGCGGCGTTGTTCGTCTCGATCCATGCCGACGCGCTGCCGCGCGCCGAGGGCGATGCGCAGGGCGCGACCATCTACACGTTGTCCGACAAGGCCTCCGACGCCGAGGCGCAGCGGCTGGCGGATGCGGAAAACCGGGCGGACGCCATCGCCGGCTTCAACCTCGCGGAGGAGCCGACCGATGTCGCCGACATCCTGATCGATCTCACCCAGCGGGAAACCCGTACCTTTTCAAGCCGTTTTGCTCGCCTGTTGATGGGCGAAATGAAGTCGACGGTGCGGATGCACAAGCATCCCCTGAAGTCAGCCGGCTTCCGGGTGCTGAAGGCGCCCGACGTGCCGTCGGTCCTGGTCGAGATCGGCTATGTCTCCAACAAGGGCGACCTCGAGCATCTGGTCTCCGAGGGATGGCGGTCGCGTGCCGTGGGCTCGATGGCGCAGGCGATCGACGGGTTTTTGGCCAAACGGATGGCCACGGCCGGATCGTCGAATTGACGACCGGGCGATCGTCCAGTTGACGACCCGGGGATCGTTGAATTGAGAGTGATTTTCCGTCCCGCCGCAAAAGCCCTAGTTTGGCCACAGCGGGCGCTTTATAAAAACGCCGCAGGGGGTTCCGGAATCGGCGAGAATCCCGCTCGGCAAGCGCCTTGAGTCCGGCACTAATAGTATTGAGTAAAGCCGGTGAATTCGCGATGGTTTGGTGCCTGTTTCTGGTGCCAGGGCTGATCTTGGGCTGATCCAGAGTTTGAACGGATAAACAGATAATGCGCTTGCTGGTGCGGTTCATGGGCTTCCTGTTCGCCGCGGGAACGGTGTTGTTCCTTGTCGGGGTGGGTGCCGTCGCAGGCCTGATCTGGCATTTCTCCAAGGACTTGCCTGACTACTCTCAGCTTCAGGATTACGAGCCGCCGGTAATGACCCGCGTGCACGCGACCGACGGCTCGCTGCTCGGCGAATACGCCAAGGAGCGGCGGCTGTACCTGCCG
>NZ_JADPJF010000124.1:36152-37908 GCF_023073295.1 Bradyrhizobium sp. 23
CGCCTTCCTCGCGGCCGAGGACAAGAATTTCTATGAGCATGGTGGCATCGACTACACCGGCATGGCGCGCGCCGGCGTGGTCTACATCCAGAACTACGGCTCCAACCGCCGTCCGCAGGGCGCTTCCACGATCACCCAGCAGGTCGCCAAGAACTTCCTTCTGACCAACGAGGTCTCCTTCGCGCGCAAGATCAAGGAAGCCTTGCTGGCGATGCGGATCGAGAAGACCTACTCGAAGGACAAGATCCTCGAGCTGTATCTGAATGAAATCTATCTGGGCTTAGGTGCCTACGGAATCGCGGCTGCGTCGCTGGTTTATTTCGACAAGTCGGTGAATGAGCTGACCGTCGCGGAAGCGTCCTATCTCGCGGCGCTGCCGAAGATGCCCGCGACGCTGCATCCTGTCCGCAACCGCGACCGCGCCATCGAGCGCCGCAACTACGTGATCGATCGTCTGGTTGAGAACGGCTGGGTCAAGCAGGCCGACGCCGACAAGGCGCGCAAGGAGCCGCTGGCCGTTACCAGCCGTTCCAACGGCGCCCACACCTTCGCCGGCGAATATTTCGCCGAGGAAGTGCGCCGCGACATCTTCGAGCGCTATGGCGAGAAGAAGCTGTATGAGGGCGGCCTTTCGGTCCGCACCACGCTCGATCCCAAGATTCAGGTCATGGCGCGCAAGACCATGGTCGCCGGTCTCGTCAACTATGACGAGCAGCAGGGCTATCGCGGCGCAATCAGCAAGCTCGACATTTCGGGCGACTGGGGCGTGAAGCTCGCCGAAATCAAGTCTCTGTCCGATATCTCGCCGTGGCGCATGGCGGTGGTGCTGGAGACCAGCGACCAGTCGGCGCGCATCGGCTTCCAGCCGAGCCGCGAACTCGGCGGCGCCGTGAGCAAGCAGCGCGAGACCGGCCTCATCACGCTCGACGGTATCAAATGGGCAAGAGCGGCCTCGGGGGCTGCGAAGGGCAGGGCGGCGAGTGCGGTGTCGCAGGTGCTCCAGCCCGGCGACGTGATCTACGCCGATCCGCTGTACAAGGACGCCCAGCCTGTCGAAGGGCAGTACCGGCTGCGCCAGATCCCGGAAGTGTCCGGCGCGATGGTGGTGATGGACCCCTGGACCGGTCGCGTGCTGGCGATGGTCGGCGGCTTCTCGTTCGACCAGAGCCAGTTCAACCGCGCCACGCAGGCCTATCGGCAGCCCGGTTCGTCGTTCAAGCCGATCGTCTATTCGGCTGCGCTCGACAACGGCTATACGCCTTCGACTGTCGTGCTCGACGCCCCGATCGAAATCGATCAAGGCCAGGGCGCGGGCGTGTGGCGGCCTGAAAACTTCTCCTCGGGCAAATTCCAGGGGCCGGTGACGCTGCGCAACGCATTGCGGCAGTCGCTCAACACGGTGACGGTGCGCCTCGCCCAGGACATCGGCATGCCCTTGATCGGCGAATATGCCCGCCGCTTCGGTGTCTATGACGAACTGCCGAACTATCTGTCCTACGCGCTCGGCGCCGGCGAGACCACGGCGATGCGCATGGTCACGGCCTATTCGATGCTCGCCAATGGCGGCCGCCGGGTGAAGCCGACCCTGATCGACCGCATCCAGGATCGCTACGGCCACACCATCTTCAAGCACGACCAGCGCGAATGCCGTGGCTGTGACGCGCCCGGCGGCTGGAAGAACCAGAACGAGCCGCAGCTGATCGACCGCCGCGAGCAGGTGCTGGATTCCATGACCGCCTATCAGATCACCGAGCTG
>NZ_JADPJF010000124.1:37981-47127 GCF_023073295.1 Bradyrhizobium sp. 23
AAGGCGTGGTCCAGGCCGGTACCGCGACCGTGGTCAAGCAGGTCGGCAAGCCGATCGCCGGCAAGACCGGCACCACCAACGAGGCCAAGGACGCCTGGTTCGTCGGCTTCTCGCCCGACGTCGCCGTTGCCATCTATATGGGCTATGACAAACCGCGTCCGCTCGGCAAGGGCAACGCCGCGACCGGCGGCCATCTCGCAGCTCCCATCGCACGCGACTTCCTCCAGCTCGCGCTCGCCGACAAGCCCGCGGTCCCGTTCAAGGTGCCGGCCGGCATCAAGCTGGTGCGGGTCGTCGCCAAGTCCGGCATGCGCGCCGGTCCGGGCGAGACCGGCGGAACCATTCTCGAAGCCTTCAAGCCGGGCACGGCGCCGCCGGATAACTACTCCGTCATCGGCGTTGCCGATGCCGATGGGCGAGGCGGCGTGCCGGCGTCGCAGCAGCAGCAGCCGGATTCCGGTTTCTTCATGCGGCCGGGCACCGGCGGGCTGTACTAAGGCTTAGGACAAGACAGACGTTCGTCGCCGCGGCGGTTGCGCTTTGCAGCCGCCGCCGCTACATCCCGTTGTCATTAGACGCGGAAAAATTCCGCGAGACCAGAGAACCACATGCGCGCCGAAATCGAACGGTTGGTAGAAGAGATCAAGCAGTCTGTCGGGCTGCTGAGGAGGCATCTTTGACGTCGAGAAATCGACGGCGCGCCTCGCTGAGCTGAACAAGCTCGCAGAAGATCCCAATCTCTGGAACGATCCCCAGAAAGCCCAGAAATTGATGCAGGAGCGCACCTCGCTTGAGGATGCGCTCTCCGGCATCGGCAAGGTCGAGCAGGAGCTCGAAGACGACATCGGCATGATCGAGCTCGGCGAAGCCGAGGGCGATGAGGGCGTTGTCAAGGAAGCCGAAGCCGCGCTCAAGACCCTCAAGAAGGAAGTCGCCCGGCGCGAGCTCGAGGCGTTGCTGTCGGGCGAGGCGGATAGTTTCGATTCCTATCTCGAAGTGCATGCCGGCGCCGGTGGCACCGAAAGCCAGGACTGGGCCCAGATGCTGCTTCGCATGTACTCGCGCTGGGCCGAAACCCACGGCTTCAAGGTCGAGGTGCTGGAAGAGTCCGAGGGCGAAGAGGCCGGCATCAAGTCCGCGACCATCCAGGTCTCCGGCCACAATGCCTATGGCTGGCTGAAGACCGAGGCGGGCGTGCACCGCCTGGTGCGGATCTCGCCGTTCGATTCCAACGCGCGGCGGCACACCTCGTTCTCGTCCGTTGCTGTGTTTCCGGTGATCGACGACACCATCAAGATCGACATCAAGGAATCCGACGTCCGCGTCGACACCATGCGCTCCGGTGGTGCCGGCGGCCAGCACGTCAACAAGACCGAGTCCGCGGTGCGGCTGACGCATATCCCGACCGGTGTCGCCGTGGTCTGCCAGGCCGGCCGCTCGCAGCACAAGAACAAGGCGCAGGCCTGGGACATGCTGCGCGCGCGGCTTTACCAGATCGAGCTGAAGCGGCGCGAAGAGAAGGCCGCCGCCGACCAGGCCGCCAAAACCGACATCGGCTGGGGCCACCAGATCCGCTCTTACGTGCTCCAGCCCTACCAGATGGTGAAGGACCTGCGCACGGGTGTGCAGACCTCCGACACATCAGGCGTGCTCGGTGGCGATCTCGACGACTTCATGGCCGCGACCCTGGCGCAGCGCGCCTTCGGCACTCCCGGCGCCGACATCGAGGACGTCGACTGATGCCCCGGATCGCCTTCATCGGGCTTGGGCGGATGGGCCATGGCATGGCCGGCCGCTATCTCGATGCTGGCTTCACGGTGACGCTGTGGAATCGCAGTAAAACAAAAGCGGAAGACCTGATCGCGCGCGGCGCGCTCTGGGCGACCTCGCCTGAGGACGCGGCGATCGACGCCGACGCCGTCGTGACCATGGTCGCCGATGATGAGGCCTCGCGTGCGGTCTGGCTCGGGCCCGAGGGCGCAGCCAAGACCGCGAAGGCCGGCACCATTGCGATCGAATGCTCCACCGTCTCCTATGACCATGCGCGCGAGATGGGCCGCGAGATGAACGCTCGCGGGCTGATCTATATCGATTGCCCCGTGACGGGATTGCCGGATGCGGCCGCGAGCGGAAAGCTGACGTTGCTCGTTGGTGCCGATGCCGCCGATCTCGAACGCGCGCGGCCTTATCTGACGCCGATCGGCTCGACCATCCGCCATTTCGGCGCGGTCGGCTCCGGCACGGTCTACAAGCTGATCAACAATCTGATGGGCGCGATCCAGATCGCCGGCCTCGCCGAGGGGCTTGCCATTGCCGAGCAGGCCGGGCTCGACATGAACCTCGTGCTGGAGTCGATTCAGGCGGGCGTGGCCGCGAGCCCGCAGGTGCAGCGTCATTCCAAGCGCATGGTCTCCCGCGATTTCTCCGGCGCGACATTCACGGCAGCGCTGCGGCACAAGGATGCCGCCTACGCGGTGAAGCTCGCCGAGAGCCTGCTGGCCGACAAGCCGCTGGTCGCGCGCGCCGCGGTGGAAGCCTACGCGCAAGCGAAGGCCGCGATGCCTGACGACGACGAAGGCAAGATGATCGAACTGGTGTCGCGGCCGAAGAAACCGTCCTAGCGGCCGCATCGACATGGGGCAGCCTCGTTCGGAACGCGGTCTCGGCATTGCCCTCGTCATATCAGCTGCGATTGCCTGGAGCACGGCGCCGTTCTTCACACGTCTGTTGCCGTTCGATCCCTGGACCATTCTGTTCTGGCGCGGCGTGTTCGGCGGCAGTCTGATCTCGGTGTTTCTCGTCGTGATGCAGGGACGCGGCGCGCTGCGGCAATTGGTGGCGCCGGGACGCGGCGGCTTGCTCGTCGCCTCATTGTCCACGCTCGGCATGGTTTCCTTCATCCCCGCGCTCCAGATGACCAAGGTGATGAATGTGGCTGTGCTGATCTCCACGCAGCCTTTCGTGGCCGCGGCGCTGGCGTGGCTGTGGCTTGGCGAAGCCGTAACATGGCGTACCCTGATCGCGAGCCTCGTTGCCTTTGGCGGCGTCGCCATCACGGTCGGAGGCATCGAAGCCGGGGCTGATGTTGGAGGCGTGGCGCTGAGCTGCCTCATGGTACTCGCCATCTCGGCGATGACGGTTGTGATCCGACGCTACCAGGAGACATCGATGGTGGCAGCGGCGGCGTTGTCGAATTTCCTGGGAAGCCTCGTCAGCCTTCCGTTTGCGCACGACGTCGTCCATATCGACAGCGCCAACCTCGCGATCCTCGCGATGTTCGGCTGCTTTCAGGTGGCGCTGGGGCTGACATTCTACATGCTCGGCTCGCGCCTCCTGCCGTCGAGCCAGGCTTCCCTGATTGCGACGCTGGAAACGCCGCTGATGCCGTTCTGGATCTGGATTACCTTTCGGGAGGTACCTGCCGTCCACGCCCTTGTTGGCGGTGTTCTGGTCGTTGGGGCGGTGGTTGCGGATATCGCGGTTGACGCGCGAAGTCGCGATCGATCCTGAATCTCGCCCTTTACCCGGAAATCGGGTGGCAATTTTGGTCGCGCAGTCCTAGCAGGTCGGACCATCGCTGTGAGACGCCATGTCCCCGATCGACAACCGTATCGACGCGCGCGACTGGTCGCTGCTCGCTGTGCTCTCGGCGCTCTGGGGCGGCTCGTTCTTCTTCAACGGCGCGGCGCTGCGGGAATTGCCGCCGCTCACGCTGGTGTTTATGCGCGTTGCACTTGGTTCAGCCCTTCTGCTGCCGCTGCTCCGTTTTCAGGGCATCGCCTTTCCCAAGGGCATCGCCGGCTGGAAACCATTCGTCGCGATGGGGCTCCTCAACAACGTCATCCCGTTCTCGCTGATCGTGATCGGCCAGACTTTCATTCCAAGCGGGCTGGCGTCGGTCCTGAATGCCACCACGCCGCTGTTCACGGTGATCGTGATGGCCGCGGCGGGCGAAGAGGCCTTACGGCTCCGCCGCGTCGCCGGCGTAGCACTGGGCCTCGCCGGCGTGATCATCCTGCACGGATGGGGTGTCGAGACACGGGCGGGGCAGGGGCTGGGCATCCTGCTCTGCCTCGGCGGCGCCTTCAGCTATGGCTTCGCGGCGCTGGCGGCGCGCCGGTTGTTGAAGGACTCCCCGCCGCTGGGGACGGCAGCATATCAACTGATGGCTTCCACGGTGATGATGGCGATCGTGGCCGGCGCAGCGGAGCAGCCGTGGCGTCTCCCGCTGCCGGGCGTGACGATTTGGCTCGCGGTGCTCGGCCTTGCCGGCCTGTCGACGGCGCTCGCCTATATCGTCTTCTTCCAGATCCTGCGGCGGTCGGGCGCAACCAATGTGATGCTGGTGACACTGCTCATTCCCGTCACCGCCATTCTTCTGGGATGGCTTGTGCTGGGCGAGCCGATCTCGATGCGAGAGATCGCGGGCGCGATTGTGATCGGCAGCGCATTGCTGGTGATCGACGGGCGCGTTCTGAACCTGCTGCGGCGCGGCACATAGTTCCAGAGCCGCCGTTTCATCTTACGGAAAATCGTGGCGCTTGCCAGCAGAGAGCCACCTTGCGACACTCTCGGCAAAACAAGACTATAAAACACAGGGGAGAGAACGATGCCGGGTCGTCGCAATAGCCTTGCTGCCCTCGCCATTCTAGCTGCCGGCGCGCTCGTCACGACACCGGCCCTGGCGCAGAAAAAATACGACCCCGGCGCCACCGACACCGAAATCAAGCTCGGCAATATCATGCCCTATAGCGGGCCGGCGTCGTCCTATGGCGTGATCGGCAAGACCGAGGCAGCGTTTTTCAAGATGATCAACGATCAGGGCGGCATCAACGGGCGCAAGATCAATTTCATCAGCTATGACGACGCATATTCGCCGCCAAAGGCGATCGAGCAGGCGCGCAAGCTGGTGGAGAGCGACGAGGTGTTGCTGATCTTCCAGCCGCTCGGCACGCCTTCGAACTCCGCCATCATGAAATACATGAACGCCAAGAAGGTGCCGCAGCTCTTCGTCGCCTCCGGCGGCACCAAATTCGGCGACCCCAAGAATTTCCCTTGGACCATGGGCTTCCAGCCGAACTACCAGAGCGAGGGGCGGATCTACGCGAAGTATATCCGCGACAACTTTCCGAACAGCAAGATCGCCGTTCTTTGGCAAAACGACGACGCCGGCAAGGACCAGTTCAAGGGCTTGAAGGACGGACTCGGCGACAAGGCCGATATGATCATCGCCGACAAATCCTATGAGGTCAGCGATCCCTCGATCGACTCGCAGATCGTTGCGCTTCACGATTCCGGCGCCGACATCTTCTTCTCATGGGCCGCGCCGAAAGGCTCGGCACAGGCGATCCGGAAGGTCGGCGAGCTCGGCTGGAAGCCAAAATTCTTCCTCGCCAATACGGCTACCTCGATCGCCTCGGTGCTCAAGCCCGCCGGGCTCGACTATGCCAAGGATATCATCTCGACAGCATATTTGAAGGATCCGACCGACCCGACCTGGGACAAGGATCCGGCGGTCGTCGCGTGGCGCACCTTCATGGATAAGTACTATCCCGAAGGGGACAAGACCAACGCCAACAACCTTTATGGCTACGTCCAGGCGGAGGCGATGGCGCAGGTGCTGAGGCAGTGCGGCGACAATCTCACCCGTGACAACGTGATGAAGCAGGCCACCAGCCTGAAGGATTTTCACACCGACCTGATGCTGCCCGGGATCATGGTCAACACTTCGGCCGACGATTATTTTCCGATCGAGCAGATGCAGCTGATGCGCTTCAACGGCCAGGCTTGGGAGTTGTTCGGCGACGTCATCACCGGTGAGGTCGGCCACGAGCGCGGCCAATAGTCAGGGCTGGCTCCGCGGCGGGCCAGTTGCCTGGTGTGATGAAGACGGGGCGAGCCTGCCGAAGCGTTGCGATTGCGAACGAAGCTGCGCACCTCGTCGTTCCCGGCATCCGTCCGCTTATTCGGTGACGAGATCGGCGGCGCGTTTCGCCTTCTTGCCGGTATTCTTGACTGTCTCGTCTCCGACCTTTTCGGCCTTGGCGCGAAGCTCACATTTGGTGCGGATCTCGTCGAGCTCGTCGTCGGTCAAATGCTCAATTCCCACGAAGGAATTTTGCACCGCGCTCACCCGGATCAGTTCGTCGAGCTTCACCTGAATGGCCGCGCTATCGCGATTCTGGGAATTCTGAATCAGGAAGACCATCAGGAATGTCACGATGGTGGTGCCGGTGTTGATCACCAACTGCCATGTGTCGGAGTAATGGAAGATGGGACCGGTGACCGCCCAAACCAGGATGATGCCGGCTGCAATCATGAATGTCAGCGCTCGCCCGGCCGCTTGAGATGTTCGGTTAGCAATATCGCTGAAGAGTTGAGCCGCGTTGTTACGTGGCTGGTCCGCTTTGCCCTTGGCCGGACGAGCTTTCGTATGGATCTGTTGCATCAGAAGATCGCGCCATTGAGGACCTGCGACCTAACGCGGATGGAACTCCGAAGTTCCGCCATGTAAACCTGGGACGAGACGAGCGCGCTCTCAACGAGCCTAGCCCGCGCTGAGTCGCACGCCGGCGCGCAAGAACTTCTGCGGATCGACCGCTTCGCCGTCGATCCGGGTTTCATAGTGCAGATGCGGCCCGGTGGAACGGCCGGTCGACCCGACGAGACCAACGACCTGGCCGATTCTAACGATCTCGCCGACCCGGACATTGATCTCGGAGAGATGGCCGTAGCGCGTCGCAAGGCCATTGCCGTGATCGACCTCGATCATGCGGCCGTAGCCGCCGGACCAGCCGGCCGAGACGACCTTGCCGTTGGCGGTGACGCGAACGGGATCGCCGCTCGCGGCGCGGAAGTCGAGCCCGGTATGCATCGCGGGCCGGCCGAGGAACGGATCGCTGCGCACGCCGAAGCCGGAGGTGAACTCGACCTCGCCGATGACGGGCTTGCGATAGGGCACGAGCGCGAGCGTGCGATTGAGCCGGTCCATCTCGGCTCGGGTGTTGTTGATGCGATAGAGCTGCTTCTCGAACGGCCCCGAACTGGCGGTGATTTTAACAGGCACGAACGGCCCGCCCATCGCGGTGCGCGGCACGGCGGCTTCGAGATTTGCGAGGTTCAGGCCGAGATCGCTGACGACGCCGCGCATCCGGCGCATGCGCGAATCCATGCCTTCCTCGACGGCGTTGAGCGCCGCCATCTGGCGACGCTCGACCTGGTCCAGCGAGGTCGTGAGCCGAACGACGACGTTGTCGAACCCCTGGTTCTTGGCGAATTGATTGACGGGCGGAGCTGCGAGGGTCGGCGCGCGCGATTCGAGCCGCGCTTCGCGATCCGGCGGCGCCACGAAGATCACGGTGTCGCTGATCGGCGAGGGCTTTGGCGTGCCCTGCGTCGTCTGGCTGGCATCGCCACGCTGCGGGGTGGAACGTGGAATCGATCCGGTCACGTCCGGCATGGACCCGAGCGCCGTGGCACGGGACTCCAGCGCCGTCTGGCGCTTCATGATCTGGTCGAGCTTCTGGTCGAACTGCTCCTGGTCGAGCAGCTGCCGGCTAGTGGTGCGGTCGACCTTGGCGCGCAGCTCGGCGATGCGGTCCTCATAGGCGTATTGCATCTCGGCCTGCCGGGCGATCAGCCGGGTGAGGACGTCGTCGCGGAAGGCGAAATAGGTCGCGGTTGCGGCCGACCAGAGCCCGAGCAACACGACAGTGCCGACCACGATCCAGAACACCACAGGTCCCAGGCGAACCTGCTTGCCGTGATGCACGATGGTGTAGGCGTCGTCGGTGTCCGGAAGGGGAAGCGCGGTTGCCACTGCGGCGGCACGGCGATGAAAGGCCCGTCCATGGTCGTGCGGGTGATGTTGGGGGTACTGCGAGAGTTGGGCAGAACTTTTCGACATCGGCACTCCCGCGCCGATCGGATGAGTCCGTTCGGCCTAATTGCCGCGGCAATCTGGGCCGGTCATGGTTAATTTTCCGGAAACGGAACCCCTTGAATTTAAATGATTGGTTAAAGGCTCCTTGCGGCTTCCAGCACCTCGTCGGCGTGGCCTTCGACCCGGACATTGCGCCAGATCCACGCGATCTTGCCGTCGGCGCCAAGCAGCATCGTGGTGCGAAGAATTCCCAGGAAGTTCTTGCCATACATGGACTTTTCGCCCCAGGCGCCGTAGGCCTCCAGCATCTCGTGCGTCTCGTCCGAGATGAGGGGCACGCCGAGACCGTGCTTGTCCCGGAACTTGTCCTGAGCCTTGACCGGATCGGCGGAGATACCGAGCACGGCGGTGCCAGCCTTGGCGAAGGCGCCGGTGAGCCGGGTGAAATCGATGGCCTCCCTGGTGCAGCCCGGCGTGTCGGCGCGGGGGTAGAAGAACAGGACCAGCTTCTGGCCGGTATAATCCGACAGCGCGACGACGCCGCCGCCGTCGCGGGGCAGGCGGAAGGCGGGAGCCTTCTGCCCCTCAGCCAAGCCGGCCTTCGCCGCCGTTTCAGGCGCGAATGCCGATTTGGAAGAATTTAACCGTTTCGATGCGGCCTTATGCGATGCTGTCTTTGCTATGGTCCCAGTTGATTTGCTCGCCGGTGTCCGCTGTGTTTTTGCGGACTTGGTTTGAGTCGCAGCCCGCGCTTTCACGGGCGTCTTTTTAGCCGTCGGAGTGACGGAGGGCGTTTTGGACGATTTCTTTTGGGATTTCTTGGACATACGCCTTCCTTTCGTCGCTTTCGGCGGGTCAACCAAAGCGGTATTGCAGCCCTTTTCCGCTATGCCGGAATCGTGCCCTCGGCGGGGCGAGTCTGACGACGCCGGAGTCTGGTTACAAGGAATTCCACGCACCACCCCACTGCTCGTTGAACGCGCTCCCGGGGCGACATGACGAACAGAAGGAATATTCGAGGTATGGCGGCAATGCCGGCGCGGGAAGCTTCGCTTCCCGTCGACGGCTGCGGCCCCGGCGGCGCTCAATCCCACGACGGGCGCCTGTATCGAGAGGCAATGCCAAGGAATACGTCGCCCCAGGATTACAATCGGGATTTGGATCGGCGCGGCAGCCAACCAGAGCAGCAGCAATGGGACGACGCCGACTGGGATCCGGATCAGGAAGCGGCGGCGGGCCATCGGGCGCGCCGGCTGTTGTCGCG
>NZ_JADPJF010000124.1:47205-97137 GCF_023073295.1 Bradyrhizobium sp. 23
TTCCAATTCGGGCTTCCATCGCTTCGCTGACGGGTTTGGGCCGTTGCGCCGCTGGTTGGGCGGCGGTCGCTGGCTGAAGCGCGTGGCCGTGGTCGTCGGTGTCCTGGTCGTCATCTTCGTCGGCTGTTTCGGCGCGCTGTGGTGGCGGCTCGGCGCCGGTCCCATCAATCTCGACATTGCGACGCCGTGGCTCGCGGCCGCGATCGAGGACAATATCGGTCACGGCAACACCGTGGAGGTCGGCGGCACGCAGATCGAGCGGGCCGGGCGGATCCGCATCGCCGTGCGCATCCGTGATATCGTCGTGCGCGACCACGATCACGTCATTGTCGCCACCGCGCCGAAGGCCGAGGTGAAGCTGTCGGGTGCGGGCCTGCTGATGGGGCATCTGCGCGCCGAAAGCCTCAACCTCGTCGATGCCGAGCTCGCAATCCGGATCGCGCCTGACGGCACCGTCACGGTATCGGCCGGCGACACCGCAAAGCCGCTCGCAACCGGCGTCGCCTCCAAAAGGGACGCGGGACTGCCGCCGACTTTCCCGCGCAACGGTGTGCCACCGCCGCCATTCGCCACCGAGCCTGCGACCTCCGACGCACCGCAAGCCGCGCCCCAGGCCACGTCCCCGACTGGCATTCTTCAGGGCCTCGACTGGCTCGACAGTCTGAGCATGACCGGCCTCGACGGCCAGAATCTCAACGAGATCGGCCTGAAGAACGGCAATCTGATCGTCGACGACCAGCAGCGCGGCAGCAAATGGACGTTTGAGAACATCACGCTCAGCCTGCGCCGACCGAGCCGTGGCGGCGTCGCGCTCAGCCTCGGTGAAGAGGGCGCGCGTCCGTGGTCGTTGCGTGCCACGATCGGCCCCACCGAGAACGGCGTGCGCTCGGTCGATATCCGCGCCGACAAGGTCTCGACCGCCAACATCCTGCTGGCGCTGCGGGTGAAGGACCTCACCTACACCGCCGACCTGCCGCTGACCGGCGAGATCAAGGGCGAGCTCGGCCGCGACGGCGTGCCGACTTTCTTTCGCGGCAAGATCACGGTCGGTGCGGGCAACATCATCGACACCGATACGCCCGATTATCCGATGGCGATCGACTCGGCCGAGATCAATGTCGAGTGGGACGCCAACCGGCGGGTGCTGGTCGCTCCGTTCAAGGTCCTCTCGGGCGCGAACCGCCTGACGCTTCTGGCTCATGTCGAGCCGCCCAACGGCACCGTCAATGACTGGCAGCTCGGTTTCAGCGGCGGTTCGATCCTGCTCGCCGGCATCGACAACGAGCCGCCGCTGGTCTTCAACCGCATTGCGATCGGCTTCCGCTTCGATACCGACCACAAGAGGCTGCTGTTGACCCAGGCCGATATCTCCAACGGAGAGATCGGCGTCGCCGGCACCGGTGCCATCGACTATTCGGGCGAGCCGCGGCTGACATTGGGTTTCGCGGGAACGCCGATGTCGGCCTCCGCGCTCAAGCGGATGTGGCCGACCCTTGTCGTTCCCGAGTTGCGCGAATGGGTGATCGAGCGGATCGAGCGTGGAACGCTCCAGCGCATCGAGATCGGCGTTAATTCACCGACGAAGAATCTTCCGCGCAAGGGCCCACCCATTCCCGACGACGGCTTGTCGGTCAATATCGTGGCGAGCGGTGTCACGGTTCGCCCCGTCGATGGCCTGCCGGTGGTGCACGATGCCGATTTGAAGGCGCGCGTGACCGGCCGCACCGCGACGGTGAACATCGGGCAGGGCATTGCCGATACGCCGGCGGGCCGCAAGGTCACGATTTCCGACTTCGTCTTCGAGGTGCCCGATATGGCGCCCAAGCCGTCGCCGTCGCGGACGAGGTTTCGTGTCGAAGGTCCGGTGCCTGCGGCCGCCGAAATGCTTTCCAACGATCGCTTGAGCGATCTGTCGTCGACCGTCATCGATCCCAATACCAGCAAGGGGACGTTCTCGGCGAACGTCCAGCTTGGGCTGCCGGTCAAGGGCGAGCTGACCAAAGCCGACACCACCTACAGCGTTACGGCCGATCTCAACGGTTTTGGTGCCGACAAGCTGGTGATGAACCAAAAGCTGGAGGCCAACAACCTCAAGATCGTCGCGAGCAACCAGGGCTATCAGGTCAAGGGCGACGTCAAGATCAACGGGCAGGCGGCCTCGCTCGATTACCGCAAGCCGGCCGAGGGCGATGCGGACGTCAAACTGCAGACCACGCTGGACGATGCGAGCCGCGCGCGCCTCGGATTCGATCTGGGTCCCGCCGTCAGCGGATCGGTGCCGATCAAACTGTCGGGCAAGATCGCCGGGGGACCCGACCAGACGACGAAGCTCGGCATCGAGGCCGACCTGACCTCGGTCAAGCTCGACAACATCCTGCCCGGCTGGGTCAAGCTGCCGGGAAGAGCGGGCAAGGCCAGCTTCAAGGTGGTGCCGACGGCGCAATCGACGCGTCTGGAGGACATCGTCATCGAAGGCGGCGGCGCCTCGATCAAGGGGTCGCTCGAGGTCGATGCCAACGGCGAGCTCATGAACGCGAACTTGCCGACCTACGCGCCATCCGACGGCGACAAGGCCTCACTGAAAGTGGAGCGCAGCCAGGACGGCGTGCTCAAGGGTACGATGCGCGGCGACGTATTCGACGGCCGCGGCTTCCTGAAGTCGGCGATCTCAGGCAATTCAAAGGACGATGCCAAGAGCAAGACGAAGAACCTCGATTTCGACATCGACGTGAAGCTCGGCGCCGTCATGGGTTTCAACGGCGAGGCGATGCGCAGCGTCGACGCCAAGATGTCGCGGCGCAATGGTGCGGTCAAAGCCTTCACGCTGAGCGGCAGGATCGGAAAAGACACGCCCGTGGCCGCCGACCTGCGCGGCGGCCGCGCCCAGGGCAACCGCGAGGTGATCTATCTCCAGACCAGCGATGCCGGCAACTTCCTGCGCTTCACAGACACCACCAACAAGGTCTTCGGCGGCCAGATGGTGGTGGCGATGGAGCCGCCGACGTCCGAGCCTACGACACGGGAAGGACTGATCAATGTGCGTGACTTCTCGGTCAAGGGAATGGAGCAACTCGATCGCGTCGCGGCGGGGGCTCCCAACGGCGCCCAGAACGGCGTAGCCTTCACGGCGATGCGCGCGGAGTTCACGCGGCAGAACGGCGCGCTCACGATCCGCGACGGCGTGGTCAAGGGGCCGATGATCGGCGCCACCATCGAGGGCTCAATCGACTTTCCCGGCAACCAGGTTTGTATGAGCGGCACCTTCGTCCCGATGTACGGCGTCAACAACATCTTCGGCCAGATCCCGTTGTTCGGCATCTTCCTCGGCGGCGGCAACAATGAAGGATTGATCGGCGTGACCTACGAGGTCGTCGGCACGCCGGCAGCGCCCGTAATGCGCGTCAACCCGATTTCGGCGATGGCCCCCGGTCTGTTCCGCAAGATCTTCGAATTCAACACCGGCAAACAGAACTCGCCGTTCGAGGAATTCCCGTCGCAGTCGAACGATGGCTCGACCGGATCGACGCGCCAGCTATCGAGCGGGTGCACCCTCGCGCGGCGATAGCGAAGGGGCTGCCGACTTCGTCATGCCCGGGCCTGTCCCGGGCATCCACGAACTTTATGTCCATAAGCAAGTAGAACGTGGATGGCCGGGACAAGCCCGGCCATGACGACGTGCTGGCTTTGGTGCCTGCCGTTTACGCCGCGCGCACGCCCGCCAGGAAAGTCCCGACTTCGCCAGAGAGCTGCTCGGCCTGCTTGGAGAGGTTTGAGGCTGCTGCGAGCACCATGCCTGCGGCATTGCCGGTCTCGTTCGCTGCCGTGCTGACGCCCCCGATATTGGTGGTGACTTCCAGGGTGGCCTCCGCGGTCTGCGAGACGCTGCGGGCGATCTCGGCGGTGGCGGCGCCTTGCTCCTCGATCGCGGCGCCGATCGAGGTGGCGATCCGGCTGACCTCCTCGATGGTGGCGGTGATGCCGCCGATGGCGTCCACCGCTTCCTTGGTCGCGCCCTGGATCTGGGCGATCTTGTCGCCGATCTCGCGGGTGGCTTCGGCAGTCTGGCTCGCCAACGATTTCACCTCCGAAGCGACGACAGCAAAGCCGCGGCCGGCTTCACCGGCGCGTGCGGCCTCGATGGTGGCATTGAGCGCGAGCAGATTGGTCTGCGCCGCGATGCTGGAAATCAGCTCGGCGACGTGCTCGATCTGCTGGGCGCCGTCCGAGAGAGCGCGCACGATGGTGTCGGTGCGGCGTGCGCTGTCCACGGCGCGGCCGGTGACCACGGCGGACTGCGCGACCTGACGGCTGATCTCGGTGATGGAGGAGGAGAGCTCCTCGGCGGCGGCCGCGACCGTCTGGACGCGCTGGCTGGCTTCGGTGGCGGCCGAGCCGACGACGGCGGCGCGGCGGTTGGTGCCTTCCGCGGTCGACGACATCGACTTGGCGGTGACCTCCAGCTCGCCGGAGCCCGAGGCCATCAGGCCGACGAGCTGGCCGACGGATGCATCGAACCGGTCGGCAAGCGAGATCAGCGCGTCGCGCTTCTCCTGTTCGCTGCGGGTCTTGGTGGCGACCTGCTCCGCCTCCAGCTTGCGGGCCGTCAGCGCGGTCTGCCTGAGCACTTCGAGGGTCTCGGCCATGCGGCCGATCTCGTCGCCGCGACCGGTCTCCTCGACCGCCGTGTCGATGGCGCCTTCGGAAATGGCCTGCATGCGGTTCTTCTGGCGATCGAGCGCGCCGAGCACGTCGCGGGCGATCAGCCAGGACAGTGTCGCCATCAGCAGCATCAAGCCGATGCCAATCGCCCCCAGCTCCAGCGTCAAGGCTCGCACGTCGGCGTCGATGTCGTCGACATAGAGGCCGTAGCTGATCGTCGCGTTCCAGGGCGCGAATTTGCGCGCGAAAACGGTCTTGCGGACGGGCTCCGTCTGGCCGGGGCGGGGGTAGAGATATGAGGTTACGCCGCCCTGAGCAGCCTGGTTGCCGGCCGTTACGATCGCATCTGCGATGAGGACACCGTTGGAGTCCTTGGCGCCCGTGATCTTGCCTTCGAGCTGCTGGTTCGCGCCATTGATCAGGATCGAGGTATCGGCGTTATAGACCACCGGATAGCCTTGGCCGCCATTGAAGCTCATGCGGCGGCCGCGCAGATGGAACTGGATTTTCGCTTCGGCCTGCGTCAGCTTGCCGGCGCCGACCTCCTCTTCGAGTGATTGGGCGAGGTTGTGGAGCATGTCGACCGCGGTCCGCATCTGCTGAACGCGATCCTCCAGCATGCGGCTCTTGCTGAGCACGGACGACACCCCGATGATGGCCGTGACCGTGAGTGCCGAAAGACAGACCATGCTGGCGAGCTTGGTGCGGATCTTGAGGTGACTCAGCAGCTTCATCACGGCCTCGACGGAATGGTTATTGTTGCTCGCGTCGGTAGCATGAAATTCTTACCAATCATGAATGGACGCGTGCGACGGCTGCCGCGCAAGCGGCGTGCGCAAACATGCAGGTCGTCATGCGCTTCTCGGGCGCATGGCGCGTCAACTCGGAGAAAAATCGTGTGGGTCTTTAGTCGCGACCTAATCCGTTGGGAGCGGCAATGAACCGATTCGTTCACCGCCTCATCATGTCGATGCTGCTGGTCGCGGTCCTCGTCCTGGTCTGGAACGTGCTGGGCTCGCGCTGAGATGGCACCCGTGAACATACGGATGCCATCTCTTCATTCGCGAATCAATCGCTGACGCCTCAGCGCCGCGCGAACGCGCCGCTAGTCCTTGCCCATCGCCGCATCGGCGCTGACCGAGCCGCCGCCGGCTGCCGAGAGGTAGAGGCAGGCGAAGCAGAACAGGATCGCCGCGGTGCCACCATTGAGCAGCGGCAGGAACACCGGCGTTTCGCCCTTGAACATGTGCCCCATGAAATAGGCGAAGGCCATCTCACCCGAGAGGATGAATGCCGCGAGGCGGGTGAACAGGCCGATCATCAGCAACGCGCCAAGCACGAGCTCAAGCGTACCGGCTGCGTAGATGATCGGCGGGATGTTTGCGAAGTAGGGAAGCACCGGAAACTTGAACAGCTTGGCGACACCGTACTGGAACAGCAGCAGGCCGGTGATGAAGCGAAACAGGCTCAAGAGAACCGGTTGAAAGCGAACGAGATAGGGAAAGTTCATTGGTTTGTGCCCTCCATCCAATGCTGCGACTAGGACCGCATTCAGTTCCGCCCTGCAAGCCGCCCAAGGGCAATTTGCGCTGACATTTTTGTCATGTCGGACAAAACACCGCAGGAAGGACTTTCAGCCGCGTGCGATCCACATCTTCGTAGCTGTTCGCGTCGTGCCCATCCGTAATTTCCCGGTGACGCGAATGCGCTCAAGTTACCTTCAGGAGACCTACCGCCGCAAGGCGGGCACGACCAGGAACGGGATCATCCCGAGCACCACGCTCGCGAGTGCGAAGGCGAGCAGCGCGTTGTAGCCATGGGTCGCGTCATGGATCAGGCCGCCGCTCCAGGAGCCGAAAGCCGAGCCGAGCCCGCTGCCGATCGAGATGGTGCCGTAGATGGTGCCGACGCGCTTGCCCCCAAAGATCTTCATCGCGGTCGCCGTGATCAGCGGTCCACGTGAGCCCATCATGCTGCCGAAGCAGACCACGAATCCGGTGAGCAGGAGGAAATTGGCGGAGTATTGCAACAGCCACAGCAGGAAGATGCCGAGGATCGAGATCGCGTAGCTGAGCAGCACCGACGGCCGGCGACCGATCAGGCCGTCGAGCGCGGACACGCCTAGCATGCCAAACACCAGCACGATGCCGGAGAAGCCCCAGGCCGTGGCGGCCTGCAGCGGTGGAAAGCCGGCATCGATCAAATAGGCCACGATCTGGGCGGCGATCGCATACATGCCGACCGCGGTGAAGAAGAATGTCGAGAACAGCGCCCAGAAGGCGTGATGGCGCATCGCGCTCGGAAGGGTCCAGCCGTGATCGACGAAATCCGGATCGGTCTTCTTCGCGATCTGCGGCGAGCCCGAGGCGAACAGCCGCCATGGCAGCAGCATGAGCGGCACCAGCAGGCCGAGCGCGGCGAAGCCGAACAGCTGGTAGGTTTCGCGCCACCCCAGATGATCGATCAAAAGCTGCGAGGCCGGCAGCAGCGCCAGCACGCCGCCACCCATGGCCGAGTAGACCACCGCCATCGCGGTCGGGAGTTTTGGGCCGAACCAGCGGCCCAGCAGGATCGAGTTCGGCACATTGCCGATGAAGGCGACGCCAATGCCGACGCAGAGTCCGATCGAGAGCTGGAACTGCCAGAGTGACTGCGCGTGGCTTGCGATCAGGAAGGCCGAGCCGAGCAGCAAAAGGCCCAGTGCATAGACGATGCGCGGTCCGGAATGATCGAACAGGCGCCCGACCAACGGCGCCGTCAGTCCGCTGACGAGCCACGTCAGCGAATAGATCGAGACCACTTGGGCGCGATCCCAGCCAAAGTTTTCCGAGATCGGCTTCAGGAAGACGGTGAAGCTTTCGCTGAGGCCGCGGCCGAGCACGGCGAGTGTGAAGCAGAGCGCGAGCACCACCAGCGCGGTGCGCACGACGCCCTGCGGCGTCGCCGTGACGCGTTCCCTGGTCGCTTGCTTGGACTGTTCCTCTAGCGTGTTCTGGTCCATTGCCGATCAGGGAGCGCGCTTCAGCGCGCCCTGACAAGCAGCGAAAAGCTCATACGCCTATGCAGGCCTCAGGAGGATGTGCTTCTTCTTGCCGAACGACAGCTTGACCACGCCTTCCGGCGTCAGGTCGGCCGCCGACAACGCCATCTTCTCGTCGGTGACGGGCTCGTCATTGACGCGCAGGCCGCCGCCCTTGATCTGGCGCCGTGCTTCGCCGTTGGAGGCAACGAGGCCCGCCTTGACGAAGGCGTTGAGCACGCCGAGGCCGGCGTCGAACTCGCCGCGCGGAATTTCCACGGTCGGCAGGCTCTCGGCCAGCGCGCCTTCCTCGAAGGTGCGGCGCGCGGTCTCGGCCGCCTCGTTCGCTGCGTCGCGGCCATGCAGGAGCGCGGTCGCCTCGGTGGCGAGCACCTTCTTGGCCTCGTTGATCTCGGAGCCTCCGAGCGCCTCGAGCTTCCTGATCTCGGTCATTGGCAGCGTCGTGAACAGCTTGAGGAACTTGCCGACGTCGGCGTCTTCGGTGTTGCGCCAGTACTGCCAGAAATCATACGGCGAGAACTGGTCGGCGTTGAGCCAGACCGCGCCCTGAGCGGTCTTGCCCATCTTGGCCCCCGACGCCGTCGTCAGCAGCGGCGTCGTCAGGGCGAACAGCTGATGCGTGCCCATGCGGCGGCCGAGATCGACGCCCATGATGATGTTGCCCCACTGGTCGGAGCCGCCCATCTGCAAGTTGCAGCCGGTCCGCCTGGCGAGCTCGACGAAGTCGTAGGCCTGGCAGATCATGTAGTTGAACTCGATGAAGCTCATCTCCTGCTCGCGCTCGAGGCGCAGGCGCACGGAGTCCATCGTCAGCATGCGGTTGACCGAGAAATGCCGCCCGACGTCGCGCAGCATCTCGATGTAGTTGAGCTTTGTCAGCCACTCGGCATTGTCGAGCATGATGGCGTCGCTCTTGCCCCCGCCATAGCGCAGCACCTTTGCGAACACGCCGCGGATCGATTCCTTGTTGGCCTCGATCTCGGCGACGGTGCGGATCGCGCGCGTCTCGTCCTTTCCGGAGGGATCGCCGACCATGGTTGTGCCGCCGCCCATCAGCGTGATCGGCTTGTTGCCGGACTGCTGCAGCCAGTGCAGCATCATCATGGTCAGGTAGTTGCCGATGTGCAGCGAGCGGGCGGTGCAATCGTAACCGACATAAGCCGTCGCCTCGCCCTTGGCGGCGAGGGCGTCCAGCCCCTCGAAATCGGAGCATTGGTGGATGAATCCACGTTCCTGCAGCGTATTGAGGAAATCCGATTTGAATGCAGTCATTTGTCGGCGCGCCTGACAATTCTTGGTTTACTGTTTTGGGAGCAATTTAAGGGTCATCCGTGGGAACTCGGTTGCTGCCCGCTACTTTGGCCTGTGGCATTATAAGATGTGTCCCTCTGGCACAAGATCGGCATGCCGGAAGGGTCTCTTGAGGACGCTGATCCATGATGTTGACGGCACTCGGTTTGATGAGCGGCACCTCGCTGGACGGGGTGGATGTTGCGCTGATCGAAACCGACGGAAAGCAGGTGAAGGCATTCGGGCCGTCCGGCTACCGGCCGTATAGCCCGGCGGAGCGCAACCTGCTGCGTCAGGCGCTGAGCGAGGCCGTGCACCTGGCGCAACGCGATGCTAGGCCGGGAGTTCTGGCCGAGGCCGAACGCGCAGTGACGCTCGCGCATGCCGAGGCGGTGGCCGCCTTCGTCGCCCAGAACCGGATGAAGCCGGAAGACATCGACATCGTCGGCTTCCACGGCCAGACCGTGCTGCACCGCCCCGAGAAGCGGCTGACGGTGCAGATCGGCGACGCGCCGGCGCTGGCCAGGGCGATCCATATCCCGGTGATGCATGATTTTCGCGCCGCCGACGTCGAGGCCGGCGGGCAGGGCGCGCCATTTGTGCCGGTTTATCACCGCGCGCTCGCCCATTCGCTGGAGCGCGAAGGGCCGATCATCGTGGTCAATATCGGCGGCGTCTCCAACATCACCTATATCGACGGCAACGACACGCTGATTGCCTGCGACACCGGACCCGGCAACGCGCTGCTCGACGATTTCATGTACCGCACCATGAACCAGGCGTTCGACGCGGACGGAAAGCTCGCAGCCCTCGGCAAGGCGGACGAAGCCTGGATCGCGCGGGCGCTGGAGCTGCCGTTCTTCGTAAGCCCGCCGCCGAAATCGCTCGACCGCAACGATTTTGCAGCACTAAAGCTCGGCGATGTCCTGCCGGCCGACGGCGCCGCGACCCTGACCGCCTTCACCGCGGCGGCCATCGCCCGCATCATCCCGCTGCTGCCACGCAGGCCGCGGAGCTGGATCGTCTGCGGCGGCGGCGCCCTCAACCGGACCATGCTCCAGATGCTGCGGGAGCGCGTTGGGTCCGCCACTGTCGAGGCCGCGGAGGCAGTCGGCTGGGCCTCCGACGCCATCGAGGCGCAGGCCTTCGGCTTCCTCGCCGCGCGCGGCCTGAAGGGCCTGCCGCTGTCGTATCCCGGGACCACGGGCGTGCCGATGCCGATGACGGGCGGGGTGATCGCGCGGCCTTGAGATCATAGGCGGGATGATGCAGATGCATTGATCTTGACAGGTAGATGCACATGCATCTATCTTTGATGCAGTTGCATCTAACCGTCGGGATTCTCGCCATGACCGCTTCACTGAAACTGATCAGCCACAAGCTTTGCCCCTATGTGCAGCGCGCGGTGATCGCGCTCAACGAGAAGGGCGTGCCGTTCGAGCGGGTCGACATCGATCTCGCCAATAAGCCCGACTGGTTTCTCAAACTGTCGCCGCTCGGCAAGGTGCCGGTGCTGGTCGTGACGAGCGAGAAGGGCGAGGTCGCGCTGTTCGAGAGCAACGTGATCTGCGAGTACATCGAGGAGACGCAAGGCGGCGTGAGACTGCATCCGGCGGATGCCTTGGAGCGTGCCGAGCACCGGGCGTGGATGGAGTTCGGTTCAGCAGTGCTCGCCGATCTCTGGGGCCTAGAGACCACGACCGATGCGGCGACGTTCGAGAGCAAGCGCCAGGCGCTGATGGTGAAGTTCGCCCGGGTCGAAGCGGCGCTCGGTGCCGGTCCTTATTTTGCTGGCGAAGCGTTCAGTCTCGTCGACGCCGTATTCGCCCCCGTCTTCCGCTACTTCGATCTATTCGACGAGCTGACCGACCACGGCATTTTCCGCGATGTGCCGAAGGTCCGCGCATGGCGCGCCGAACTGGCGAAGCGTCCGAGCGTCCGTACTGCGGTGGGCGCGGACTATCCGCAATTGCTGCGCGCCTTCCTCGTGCGCCACGACGCGCATCTGCTCAAGCTTGCGGCCTGAGCCCACGCCGATGTCGCAATCCATGGCCTGGCTGATGCTGGTGATCGCAGGCGCACTCGATGTTGGCTGGGCGATCTCGATGAAATATGCGGAAGGCTACACGCGCGCTGGCTGGAGCGTCGTTTCGCTCGTGCTGCTCGTAGCCTTCGTTGTCCTGCTCGGGCGTGCTTTGAAGGTGCTCGAGGTCGGCGTCGCCTATTCGGTCTGGACCGGCATCGGCGCCGCCGGCACCGTCGTCATGGGTGTGGTGCTGTTCGGCGAGGCGCTGAGCGCGATGAAGATCGCGGGGATCCTGCTGGTGCTGACGGGGATCGCGGCGCTCAAGCTGGCCTAGAGCTCTGCGGCCATTTTCGCGAGCGTCGCGATCGTTTTCATGTTGCGCGCGGTGCCGGTCTTGGCGGCGGGGATGACCAGCTTCGACGTGCCCATGCCGTCGCCGTAATGCACGTAGATCTCGCGGCGGCCGAGGCGGATCTCCTCCTTGTTCTGGCCGCGAATGCCGGCGAGCGCATCCGCCGGCGGCGCCTTGTCGAGGAAGATCGCGACGGTACGGTTGGGGGCGGCCTTTGGAAACGGATTATCGGCCAAGACCTGCGCCATCTCGGTGGCGCTGCGCACGAGCACGCCGACCGGCGCGCCGGCATAGGCGTGCAACCGCTTTTCGAGTGCGGTCTTGATCGCAGATTGCGACTTGCGGCTTGTGAAGACGACGTTGCCGCTTGCAATATAGGTGCGCACGGCGGCGTAGCCGAGCTCCTCGCACATGGCCTTGAGTTCGCTCATCGGCAATTTGCCGGTGCCGCCGACATTCACGGCACGCAGCAATGCGATGAACGCACCCACGGAAAGCTCAGCGCACGTTGGCGAGGCGCATGTCGAGATAGGCGGTGATGGTTTCCATCAGCGGCTCGAGCTTGGCGTCGAAGAAGTGGTTGGCGCCCGGGATGACCTGCTGGTCGATCACGATGCCCTTCTGGGTCTTCAGCTTCTCGACCAGCGTGTTGACGTCCTTGGGCGGCACCACCGCGTCCTTCTCGCCATGCACGATCAGCCCCGAGGACGGGCAGGGTGCGAGGAACGAGAAGTCGTAGAGGTTGGCGGGCGGCGCGATCGAGATGAAGCCCTCGACCTCGGGGCGGCGCATCAGCAGCTGCATGCCGATCCAGGCGCCGAAGGAGAAGCCGGCAACCCAGCAGGCGCGCGCTTCGGGATTGATGGTCTGCGCCCAGTCGAGCGCCGCGGCCGCGTCCGACAATTCGCCGGTGCCGTGGTCGAACGAGCCCTGGCTGCGGCCGACGCCACGGAAATTGAAACGCAGCACCGAGAAGCCGCGATGCGCGAACGCATAGTAGCACTGGTAGATGATCTGATGATTCATCGTGCCGTGGAACTGCGGATGCGGATGCAGGACCATCGCGATTGGCGCGTTCTTCTGCTTGGCCGGATGGTAGCGGCCTTCGAGGCGGCCGGCGGGGCCGGTGAAAATAACTTCAGGCATGATGATCTCTTGATTGATCCCTTGAAGACGCTCTTCAACAATCAACCGATTGTGCGGATTTCATCGGCTGCTGGGCCGATCAAGCCGCGAATGGAAGGGTGGAGCGGCGCCCTCGGATGATGCGCGAGCGGCGCGCGGCGAACTGACGCGCGCGTTCTAACATGAGCCGAGGGTCAAAAAGCAAGCATCTTGAACATCGCCCAATGAGCTCAAGGCGTTAGCGTCATGGCCGCGTCGTCGCGCGATGGGGGAATCCGGAATCGAGATTGCCAAGTGCTCCAGGGGAGCCCATGTCGGGTACCAGCGCTGGCGCAGCAATCAGTCTCAGGTAATATAATACTCTATGCCGAGCCGCATCTATCTCGACTGGAATGCGACCACGCCGCTTCGCGCCGAGGCCCGAAGCGCGATGCTCGCAGCCTCCGAGCTCATCGGCAATCCGTCCTCGGTTCATGCCGAGGGGCGCGAGGCGCGGCGCCTTGTCGAGGACGCGCGGGCCCTGCTTGCGACCTCCGTCGGCGCGCTGCCGCGGAACGCGGTTTTTACCTCCACGGGAACCGAAGCCAACGCGCTGGCGCTGTCACCGGGTCTTCGAGGGCCCTCTGGCGGGCCTGTCGAGCGGCTTCTGGTCTCGGCTGTCGAGCATGCTTCGGTGCTGGCGGGCGGCCGGTTCCCGACCGATCAGATCGGTCAGATCAGGGTCACGCGCTCCGGCGTGATCGACCTCGACCATTTGAAGGCGCTGCTCGGCGACGGCCCGCCGGCGCTGATCTCCATCATGGCGGCCAACAACGAGACGGGCGCGCTGCAGCCCATCGCCGAGGCCGCGGGAATCGTTCACGGGGCTGGCGGCCTGCTGCACGTCGACGCAATCCAGGCGTTTGGAAAAATCTCATTTGATATCAAAGTGATCGGCGCAGACCTTGCGACCTTTTCTGCACACAAGATCGGCGGCCCCAAGGGGGTCGGCGCGCTGGTCGTGGCCGAGGGCGTGGCCGGACTTGAGCCGTTGCTCCGAGGCGGCGGGCAGGAGCTGAACCGGCGCGCCGGAACCGAGAATGTCGCCGGTATTGCCGGCTTCGGCGCAGCGGTGCGGGTCGCCCTTCAGGCTTTGCCCGAGGATGCGGAGCGGATGGCAAGCCTAAGAGATCGCTTGGAAAATGGCATTTGCTCCATGGCGGGTGCAACGGTCTTCTCAAGTGATGTTGGGCGGTTACCTAACACCGTTCTTTTCACGGCTCCCGGGTTGAAAGCCGAGACGGCGGTGATCGGTTTCGACCTCGAAGGTGTCGCGGTGTCCTCGGGATCTGCCTGTTCCTCGGGCAAGGTGCAGCCGTCCCACGTGTTGTCGGCAATGGGGTATGATCCGACCGTCGCCCAAGGAGCGGTGCGTCTCAGTCTGGGCTGGTCCACCGAGCCGGATGACATCAACAGGGCGTTAGAGGCTTGGCGAAAGCTCGGTAATACCCTACTTAAGGGATAAGCGATGAAACACGCCTTGAACGGTTCTAAGCGCGTGCGTCCCGCCAAGAAACATCGTAATAGTCGTCCGAGTTTGATGATCCACCGCGGTCCTTGAAACCGCGAGCGGAGGATAGAATGCCAGCCGTGCAAGAGACGGTCGAGCGCGTGAAGCGCATCGACGTCGACCAGTATCGTTATGGGTTTGAGACCCTGATCGAGTCCGACAAGGCCCCCAAGGGGCTGTCGGAAGAGACCGTCAAGTTCATCTCCGAGAAGAAGAACGAACCCGCCTGGATGCTCCAGTGGCGGCTCGAGGCCTATCGGCGTTGGCTGACCATGACCGAGCCAACCTGGGCCCGCGTCGACTATCCCAAGATCGACTTCCAGGACCTCTATTACTATTCGGCGCCGAAGCCGAAAAAGACGATCACCTCGCTCGACGAGATCGATCCCGAAATCCTCAAGACCTACGAGAAGCTCGGCATTCCCTTGCGGGAAGTCGCCATGCTCGAAGGCGTCGAGCCGAAGCCCGGCGAGGAAGACCCCAACAGGCGCAAGATCGCGGTCGACGCGGTGTTCGATTCGGTCTCGGTTGCGACCACCTTCAAGGCCGAGCTGAAGAAGGCCGGCGTGATCTTCATGCCGATCTCGGAGGCGATCCGCGAGCATCCCGAGCTGGTGCAGAAATATCTGGGATCCGTGGTGCCGACGTCGGACAATTTCTACGCAACGCTGAACTCGGCGGTGTTCTCGGACGGCTCGTTCGTTTACGTGCCGCCGGGCGTGCGCTGCCCGATGGAACTGTCCACCTACTTCCGCATCAACGAGCGCAACACTGGCCAGTTCGAGCGCACGCTGATCATTGCCGACAAGGGCTCCTACGTCTCTTATCTCGAGGGCTGCACCGCGCCGCAGCGCGACGAGAACCAGCTGCACGCGGCCGTGGTCGAGCTCGTCACGCACGACGACGCCGAGATCAAATATTCGACGGTGCAGAACTGGTATCCCGGCAATTCGGAAGGCAAGGGCGGCATCTACAATTTCGTCACCAAGCGTGGTGACTGCCGCGGCAACAATTCCAAGATCTCCTGGACCCAGGTCGAGACTGGTTCGGCGATCACCTGGAAGTATCCGAGCTGCATCCTGCGCGGCGACAATTCGCGTGGTGAATTCTACTCGATCGCGATCTCGAATGGCTATCAGCAGGTCGACAGCGGCACCAAGATGATCCATCTCGGCAAGAATACGTCGAGCCGCATCATCTCCAAGGGAATCGCAGCCGGCAAGTCGCAGAACACCTATCGCGGGCTCGTTACCGCGCATCGCAAGGCGACCGGCGCGCGCAACTTCACCGCCTGCGATTCGCTGTTGATCGGCGACAAATGCGGCGCGCACACCGTGCCCTACATCGAAGCCAAGAACTCGTCGGCGACGTTCGAGCACGAGGCCACCACGTCCAAGATCTCCGAGGACGTGCTGTTCTACTGCATCCAGCGCGGCCTCACGCAGGAGGAGGCGGTCGGCCTCGTCGTCAACGGCTTCGTCAAGGACGTGCTGCAGCAACTGCCGATGGAATTCGCGGTGGAAGCGCAGAAGCTGATCTCGATCTCGCTTGAAGGATCGGTCGGCTAGCGCCGGCCCTCGCGGCGCGCGTCGCGCGCCCTATGCATCATTTGAATAAACTGGACACCAAGATGGCTTTGCTTGAAGTGAAAGACCTCAAGGTTCGTGTCGAGGAGCGTGAGATCCTCCATGGGTTGACGCTGACCGTGAACGAGGGCGAGATCCACGCGATCATGGGGCCGAACGGCTCCGGCAAATCGACGCTGTCCCACGTCATCGCCGGCAAGCCTGGTTACGAGGTCACCGACGGCGAGATCCTGTTCAAGGGCGAAGACCTGCTCGCGATGGCGCCCAACGAACGGGCCGCCAAGGGCGTGTTCCTGGCGTTCCAGTATCCGGTCGAGATCCCCGGCGTCTCCACCATGAATTTCCTGCGCACCGCGCTGAACGCGCAGCGCAAGGCGCGCGGCGAGGGCGAATATTCGACGCCCGACTTTTTGAAGAAAGTCCGCGAAGTCTCGAAGTCGCTGAACATCCCGCAGGACATGCTCAAGCGCGGTGTCAATGTCGGCTTCTCCGGCGGCGAGAAGAAGCGCAACGAGGTACTGCAGATGGCGCTGTTCGAGCCGAGCCTGTGCATCCTCGACGAGATGGATTCCGGCCTCGACATCGACGCGCTGCGGATTGCGGCCGACGGCGTCAACGCGCTGCATTCGCCCAAGCGCGCGATGGTCGTCATCACCCATTATCAGCGGCTGCTGAACTACATCGTGCCTGACGTCGTGCACGTGATGTCAAAAGGCCGTGTCGTGAAGAGCGGCGGCAAGGAACTGGCGCTGGAGCTGGAAGCGTCCGGCTACGCCCAGTTCGAGGACGCCGCGTAAGGAATTTTGAGATGAACGTTGCTGTGGCAAAGACCGGAAACGGCCGCGCGGTGAGCGATCTCTTCGCCAGCGCCGAAGGCCGGCTGCCGGGTTCGCCTTCCGTGATCGCGGTACGCCGCGAGGCGTTCGAGACCTATGAGCGTCTCGGCCTGCCGCACCGCCGGATCGAGGAGTGGAAGTACACCGATCTGCGCGCGCTGGTCGGCGAGGTACTGCCGCTCGCGGCTGCGCCCGATGCGACTGCGTTGAAGCGCGCCGCGGACGCGGTGAAAGCGCATGCGATCACGGGCGCCCGCAAGCTGGTGCTGGTCGACGGCGTGTTCGCTCCCGATCTCTCCGACGTCAAGGCGCTGGCCTCCGAGGCGGGCTTTAAGACATTGCGGGAGACGCTGGAGAAGGATTCCGGTCTGTTAAAGACCGCGGCCACCGATGCGGTGATCGCGCTGAACGCCGCGATGGCGACCGACGGTGTCGTGCTTCATATCGCCGACGGCACGCAGCTGTCCGCGCCGATCCAGATCATTCACATCGCGGTTGCATCTTCCGCGTCGGCTTTCACCCGCTCGCAGGTTGCGGTCGGGAAGGGCGCTCGTGCCACGATCATCGAGAGCTTTGTCGCGGCCGGCGCCAAGGCTTACCAGGTCAACGATGCCGTCATCCTCTCGGTTGGCGATAATGCCGACATCGCGCATATCCGTCTGATGGACGATTCGCCGGATGCTGTGAACATCACCTCGCAGTTCGTCACGGTCGGCGCGAATACAAAGCTGAACTTCTTTAACATGACGACCGGCGCGGCAGTCAGCCGCCTGCAGGGCTTCATCACGCTGGCAGGCGAGGGCAGCGAGCTCTCCGTCAACGGCGTGAACCTGTTGCAGAAGACCGAACATGGCGACACCACGCTGGTGGTCGACCATGCCGTGCCGAACTGCGTCAGCCGAGAAGTTTTCCGCGCCGTGATCGACGATCGCGCCCATTCGGTGTTCCAGGGCCGCATCATCGTTCGTCCCGATGCGCAGAAGACCGACGGCAAGATGATGATCCGCGCGCTGCTGCTCTCGGATGAGGCGGAAGCCGACAACAAGCCCGAGCTCGAGATCTTTGCGGACGACGTCTCCTGCGGTCACGGCGCCACCGCCGGTGCGCTGGACGACAGTCTGCTGTTCTATCTGAAGGCGCGCGGCCTGCCGGAGAAGCAGGCCCAGGCGCTGCTGATCCAGGCCTTCGTCGGCGAGGCGATCGAGCAGATCGCCAACGATGATCTGCGCGAGCACGTGATCGGCATTGCCGAGCGCTGGCTGGAGCGGCGCCAATGAGCACGCATCCGGCAGTCAAGAACGGCTCTTACGACGTTGCGCGCGTGCGCCAGGATTTTCCGGCGCTGGCCATGCAGATCTACGGCAAGCCGCTGGTCTATCTCGACAACGCCGCATCTGCGCAGAAGCCGAGCGCCGTGCTCGATCGCATGACGCAGGCCTACACCTCCGAATATGCCAACGTGCACCGCGGCCTGCATTATCTCGCCAACGCCGCGACCGAAGCCTATGAGGGCGGCCGCACCAAGGTGGCGCAGTTCATCAACGCGCCGCGGACCGAGGAAGTGATCTTCACCCGCAACGCGACCGAGGCGATCAACCTCGTCGCCTCGTCCTGGGGCGAGCCGAACATCAAAGCAGGCGACGAGATCGTCATTTCGATCATGGAGCACCACTCCAACATCGTGCCCTGGCATTTCCTCAGGGAACGCCATGGTGCCGTGATCAAATGGGCGCCGGTCGACGACGAGGGCAATTTCCTCATCGACGAATTCGAAAAGCTGCTGACGTCGAAGACCAAGCTGGTCGCGATCACGCAGATGTCGAACGCGCTTGGCACCATCGTCCCGGTCAAGGACGTCGTGAAGATCGCCCACGCCCGCGGCATTCCCGTGCTGGTCGACGGCAGCCAGGGCGCGGTGCATATCCCAGTCGACGTCCAGGACCTCGGCTGCGACTTCTATGTCTTCACCGGCCACAAGGTCTACGGGCCGACCGGCATCGGCGTGCTCTGGGCCAACTACGACCACCTGGTCGCGATGCGCCCCTATAACGGCGGCGGCGAAATGATCCGCGAGGTCTCGCGCGACATCGTCACCTACGGCGATCCCCCGCACAAATTCGAGGCCGGCACGCCGGCGATCGTCGAGGCCGTCGGGCTCGGCGCGGCGATCGACTACGTCAATTCGATCGGCAAGGAGCGCATCGCCGCGCACGAGCACGATCTCGTCACCTACGCCCAGGATAAGCTGCGCGAGATCAACTCGCTGCGGCTGATCGGCACGGCGCGGGGCAAGGGCCCGGTGATCTCCTTCGAACTCAAGGGCGCGCACGCCCACGACGTCGCCACCGTGATCGACCGCCAGGGCATCGCGGTGCGCGCCGGCACCCATTGCGTGATGCCGCTTTTAGAGCGGTTCAACGTCACAGCCACATGCCGGGCGTCGTTCGGCATGTATAATACGCGGGAAGAAGTCGATCATCTGGCACAGGCGCTGTTGAAGGCGCGGGATTTGTTCGCATGAGTGACACGGCCGAAATCAAAGCCAATCCGATGGAAACCCAGTCGGCGCTGCCGCCTGAGGAGACCGAGCGTCTCACCACCGAGATCATCGCCGGGCTCAAGACCGTGTTCGACCCGGAAATCCCGGCTGATATCTACGAGCTCGGCCTGATCTACAAGGTCGAGATCAAGGACGATCGTTCCGTCGATGTGCAAATGACGCTGACGACACCGAATTGCCCGGCCGCCGGCGAGCTGCCGACCATGGTCGAGAACGCGGTCGCCAGCGTCCCCGGCGTCGGCGTGGTCGACGTCAAGGTGGTCTGGGAGCCGGCATGGACGCCGGAACGCATGAGCGACGAGGCCCGCCTCGTGCTCAACATGTGGTGACGCGTAACCTCGGCTTTAGATCCTTGTTAGATCCTTGGCATTGAATTCGCTCGGCAACGGACCACATCATTGACATGACACAGATATCGTCGGGCTCGACACCAGCATCCACTCCAAAGCCGAGGCGGCCCCGCCCGCAGGTCATGCGGCTGACGGACGCTGCCGCCCAGCGCATCAGCGAGCTGACCCAGCGGGCCGATTCCGAGATCGTTGGCCTGCGCGTCGGCGTCAAGAACGGCGGCTGTGCCGGACAGTCCTACACCGTCGAATACGCCCATGATGTCCGCCCGACCGACGAGGTCGTCGAGGACAAGGGCGTCAAGATCCTGGTCGATCCGAAGGCCGTGCTGTTCCTGCTCGGCACCGAGATGGACTACAAGGCCGACAAGATGCAGGCCCAGTTCGTCTTCAACAACCCCAACCAGATTTCCACCTGCGGCTGCGGCGAGTCCGTCGAGCTGCGCCCGGCGCAGATCGACGGGTAGTCCGTTTCTCGCAAATCGCTCCGCTGTCGTCCTGGCGAAGGCCAGGATCCATACCGCGTGATCTCGCGGTGATCGTCGGTGCCAATACCGACGCTGGCACGACTGGCAGTCTTCGCTAAACTCCCTCCCGTGGAATGGGTCCTGGCTTTCGCCAGGACGACCGTGCGGAAATAGTTCAGCCATGGACCGCGAATTTCTGATCGACCTGTTCGCCGATTTCGGCCCCGTCGCCATCCGGAAAATGTTCTCCGGCTACGGCATCTCCGCCGACGGCGTCAACTTCGCGCTGGCCTTGCGCGCCGGCCTGTTCTTCCGCGCTGACGAGATGACCATCCCGGATTTTGAGGCGGAAGGCTCGAAGCCGTTCCAATACTCGACCCGCGCCAAGACCGTGGTGGTGAACTCCTATTGGGAGCTGCCGGCCCGCCTGTTCGACGATTCCGCGGAACTCGCGCAATGGGCGAGGGCCGCGCTTGCTGCTGCCCAGCGCGCCAAGGTGAAGAAGCCGCCCAAGGTGAAGAAGGCGGCGAAGAAGGTTGCGAAGAAGCCCGTTGCAACGAAGCGGCCGACCAAGAAGAAAACAGTGCGCAGGGCGGGCAAAGCGAAGCGTGCCCTCCGCTGAGGTGCTGGTGTGGGAGATGATGGGCATGGCGCTGAGCGCCTTTGCCCACCCGATGGGACTTCACTCCACGGCCTTGGTCAGACCAACCCGCATGTCCCTGGCGGTGAAGACGCAGACGCCGTCGGCCAGCACGCGACCGTCGGCAATTCCGAGCACCAGCTTGCCGCGCCGGACCATCCTCATGGAGACCTCGTAGCGCACGCGTTGCGCGTTCGGTGTGACCTCGCCCGTGCACGCGACTTCGCCGACGCCGATGGCGCGGCCCTTGCCCGGCGAGCCCGACCATCCCAGCCAGTAGCCGACCATCTGCCACATGGCATCCAAACCCAGAGACGCTGGCATCGTGGCATCGCCGTGATAGTGGCAATCGAAGAACCAATGGCCCGGCGCGATGTCGAGTTCGCCGACGATATGGCCCTTGCCGAACTCGCCGCCATCCAGGCTGATCTCCGTGATGCGATCCATCATCAGCATCGGCGGCGCTGGCAATTGCGCATTGCCCGGCCCGAAATAGCCGCCCTCGCTCGATCTCAGCAGCTCGTCCCTGGTGTAGGACGGTTGCGGTGAGTGAAAATCATGCGGATTGGGCAAGACGACAAGTCCTCCGGATCTTCGCAGTCGGACGCCTCAAGACGGCGAGGGAGATGTCGTTCGTCGGGTCAGAATGTCAAGCGCTGGCGGTGCGCGGCTTCGGCGTCACGCCACCCGGTTATGGGTCTCGACCGTGAATTCCGGATCGGCCTCGCAGATCACGCGGTTGCGGCCGTTGCGTTTGGCGGCGTAGAGGCAGGCATCCGCGCGTTCGATCAGCGCATCGGTGTCGTCACCCTGCTTGAGCATGGAGACGCCGACGGAGATGGTGACCCGGCCAAGGATTTCGCCGGTGGACTTCTTCTTTAGTTCCTTCGCCATCACCGCGCGGCGGATGTGATCGGCCACCGTGAGGGCCTGGCGCAGCGCGGTGTTGGGCAGCACGACCGCGAATTCCTCGCCGCCATAGCGGGCGGTGATGTCCTGGCCCTTGATGGTCTGCTTCAGCGACAGGCCGACCAGCCGCAGCACCTGGTCGCCGGTGAGATGGCCGTAGGAATCGTTGAACGACTTGAAATGATCGATGTCGACCAGCAGCAGCGACAGCGGCTCGCCGGAGGCGAGCGCGCCTTGCACGGCCATGTCGATCATGCGATCGAAATATTTGCGGTTGCCGAGCCCCGTCAGCGGATCGGTCAGGCTCTCGGCGCGGATCGCCTCCAGGCTCTGCTGGAGGTTGCTGATCTCGCTCCTCGAGAGCGTCAGCCGGTCTTCCAGCGCCTTGTTGGTCTCGCGCATCTCGCTGGTCGAATGCAGCAGCGTCTCGATGATCGACTTGATCTGCTCGCGGCTTTCGGCCGATGACAGCTTTTTGGTCGCGTCTGACAGGCTCGCATCGTAGGAGCCGGTCATCGCGAGCGCGTCGCCGAGAACCTTTATGACGTCGTCGATCTCGCCGATGACGCGCGCGCCGACCTTGTCGATGCGCTCGGTGGTCTTGATGTGGGAGAGGTAGGTCTCGTAGATCTGATCGAGATCGGCTTCGGTCAGCTTGCCGCTTCGCGCCAGCGTCTCGTTGATGATCTTGTTGAGCGGGGCGTTGTAGCCGGTGGCGTAGACGTACCAGATCTCGTAATTGCGGGGAATTGCCGTCTGCCGTAGCGATCGGATCTGACCGAGCGCTACCTGGGCGAACGCCATCGTGCGTTCGTGTTCGTCGAGCACCTTGACCACGGAACATACCCCACAGCGACCGGCGCGCCGACGACCGCAGCAATACTTAAATTATGTTCGTAGGCTAACGGACGATCGTGAACGCCCCGTAAATATACGTCCACGAATGCATCCGAAAAAGTGCGCGCCGGCTTGGTTTCAACCAAAGCCGGGCGCGCATCGTGCTTCAGGCGCCGGCGGGGGAGCGAACTGGACGCAGCAGAAAGGCCGGCAGATGCGAGTGGTCACCCGGCTCGCTGTCGGCTTCGCGTTGGCGGCGCGGCTCGGGACGGCCGATCGACGGCACATGCGACGGATTGGCCTGCTGGCGCGCACCGTCACGCGGCTCGGATGATGGCTTGGCTTCGCGCGGCGGCCTGGCTTCACGCGAAGGTCTGGCTTCACGCGGAGGCCTTGCCTCGCGCGCGGGCCTTGCTTCGGAAGCGGGCCTTGTCTCGGGAGCGGACCGTGCTTCGGCCGAAGGCTGTGCCTCGCCACGCGGTTCGCGCGGCTCGTGGCTGCGCTCACGATCGCGGCCGCGCTGCGGCTTGCCGCGTCCGCCGCGTGAACGTTCACGGCCGCGCTGCTCGCGCGGACGCTCGCTCGCGTCGGAAGCATCGGTGCGGACTTCGAAATCGCCCTCCGCGCGTGGAATGCTCTGGCCGATCAGCTTCTCGATCGCCACCATCGACTTCTGGTCGAGCGGCGTGACGAGCGAGATCGCCATGCCGGACCGCCCTGCGCGACCGGTGCGGCCGACGCGGTGGACATAATCGTCGGGATGGTGGGGAACGTCGAAATTGAAGACGTGGCTGACCTCGGGGATGTCGAGGCCGCGGGCGGCGACGTCGGATGCGACCAGGAGGGGCAGCTCGCCCTTGCGGAACTGCTCGAGTGCCGCCGTGCGGGCCGACTGGTCCATGTCGCCGTGCAGCGCGCCGACGCTGAAGCCGTGCTTTTGCAGCGATTTGTGAACGACGGCGACCTCGCGCTTGCGATTGCAGAAGATGATCGCGTTCTGGAGATCCTTCGCCTCGCGCAGCAATCGGCGAAGCAGCTCGCGCTTCTCGTGCGCCTCGCGCCCGGCCGGGACCTGACACTGCGTAACGGTGACAGCGGTGGTGGCGGGCTTCGATACCTCGATCTTCTGCGGATTGTGCAGGAAGGTTTCGGTGATGCGCCGGATCTCCGGCGGCATGGTCGCGGTGAAGAACAGGGTCTGCCGCGTGAACGGGACGAGCTTGCAGACGCGCTCGATGTCGGGAATGAAGCCCATGTCCAGCATGCGGTCGGCTTCGTCGATGACGAGCAGCTCGACGCCGGTGAGCAGCAGGCCGCCGCGCTCCGTGTGGTCGAGCAGGCGGCCGGGAGTGGCGATCAGCACGTCGACGCCGCGCGTTAGCTTGGCATCCTGGTCGCCGAAGGAAACGCCGCCGATCAGGAGGGCGACGTTGAGTTTCTGGCCCGCGCCGTAGCGGTCGAAGTTTTCCTTCACCTGCGCCGCGAGTTCGCGGGTTGGCTCAAGGATCAGGGTGCGCGGCATGCGCGCCCGGGCGCGGCCCTTTTCGAGAATGGTGAGCATCGGCAGCACGAAGGCCGCGGTCTTGCCGGTGCCGGTCTGGGCGATGCCGAGCACGTCCTTGCGAGCGAGGACGTGAGGGATCGCCTGTTCCTGAATGGGGGTGGGGGTGGTGTAACCGGTGGCCGCCACTGCAGCGAGGACTTTTTCGGATAGTCCGAGATGGGTAAAAGACATTGAGCCTCTGGTCGAAACCGCCGTTCGGAATCGAGGGTAATAAGGCTGTCGCGTTCCACCCCAAAACGGCGCGCTCTCAAAGAAGCTGGGGGTGCTGACTCACGCGAACAAAGCGCCAAACTCAGGAATCGCTCTTCGATCTGAGCCGCGTCGCCACGGAACATAGGGGGGAATCGGCCAAAGTCAATGGAGCGGGCGCGGGAAGGCCCTAAAAAACCTGAGGTTTTCGCCCAAATAGTGGGAGCGGCTGCGGTTTTCCGCCCAAACGTCGGCTAGCGCCCCTCCGGCCCCTGCGCGCGGAAGTCGCCGGGCGCGATCCCGTAGGCGGCGTTGAAGACCCGGTAATAGGTCGCGACGCTCTCGAAGCCGCAGGAGGTCGCGATGTCGGCAATCAACCGGTCCGGGGCTTCGCGCATCAAGCGGCGGCTCTGGTTCAGGCGTTCGTCCGTCACGGTTTGCGAAAAACTCCTTGCCGCGCTTTCGAACAGCATGTGCAGGTGACGCACGGAGACACCGAGCAGGTCGGCCACCATGGCCGGCGCCAGATTTGGGTCTTGCAGGTGCCGCGCGATCAGGCGCCGCGCCTGCGAGAGCCGGGCGGTCCGCAGCGCGGCCTGCCCGAGGCGGCTGCCGGCCCGCAGCATGCCGCGCTCGATCAGCGCCAGATGGGCTAAAGCCTCGACGAGCGAAGCGGCATCGGCGGCGCCGTCATCACCCGCGGCAACCGTACCGAGATCGGCGAAGCAGGCGTCGAGCAGGGGCTTCAAGCCGGGATCGTCGAACGTCCGGGGCGCAAGCTCGCGCATGCGCTTGTCCTGCATGGAGAGGCCGCTCACGGGAATCTTCAGGATCCGCAGGTGGAAGCCGCCCGTGCCCAGCGGCGTGGCGCGATAGGTCTGGTCGGTATGGCTGGTGGCGAAGCTGCCATTGGCGATCGTGAAGTCGCTGCCGCGCATGCCGCCGAACCACGCGCCGCTGCCGAGCTGCTGATAGACGCAGAGGCTGTCGCCCGGCGCGTGAGCGATGTCGGTCACGCTGCGCTCGACCGTGTAATGGGAGGCCTTCAGCTCGACGAGGCCGGCTCCGCCAAGCCGGCGCAGCGAGAATTCGCCGAAGAAGTTCGCGCGGCGTTCGGGCTCGAGTTCGACGGTGACGCCGAACAGGCCCTTGGCGCGCACCTCGCGCCAAAAGTCGAAGCGGTCGTGCGGCTCGACCTCGTCGGTGCACCAGCGATACACGGCGGCCCCTCGCTTCCAGCGGAATTGCCCACAAGAATTGACCGAGAAAAAGCAAATTCCGGTGGCATCTACCATAGGCTGGACAACAGACCTGAGTCCTCAGGGCGGTTGAACCAGCGATGTGGCTGGGCCGACTATCACATCAAAGGCGCGGTTCCCATGAACCGCTGTTCGAGGGAACCGGCGTGGGCCGTTCTTGAGGGATTTTCGATGACGCGTCGGCTTCTCAGAGTACTGGCAGCGCTTGGCCTTGCGGCCGGCCTCAGCGGTTTCGCGCTTCCCGCCTGTGCCGAGAAGCGCGTTGCGCTCGTCGTCGGCAACAACGACTACAGGAACGTTCCGAAGCTGCTCAAGGCGGTCAACGACGCCCGCACCATGGGCGATACGCTGAAGCAGCTCGGATTCTCCGTGATGCTCGCCGAAAACCAGAGCCGGCAGCAATTTTCGGAGACGCTGCTCGCGTTCGATCGGACGATCGAGCCCGGCGACACCGCGTTCTTCTTCTATGCCGGCCACGGCTTCGAGATCGCAGGCCAGAACTATCTGCTGCCGACGGACGTGCCCGCGGCGACGGAAGGGCAGGAAGAACTGGTGCGTGACGCCTCCATCCTGGCCGATCGCATCGTCGAGCGCCTCCAGAACAAGAAGGCGCGGACCTCGATCCTGGTGTTCGACGCCTGCCGCAACAACCCGTTCGAGCGCAAGGGTACCCGCGCCGTCTCCGGTGGCGGCGGGCTTGCCCCGATGGTGCAGCTGCCCGAAGGCGTGTTCTCGGTCTTCTCGGCGGGCCCGCGCCAGACCGCGCTCGACCGCCTCTCCAATGACGACGCCAATCCCAATTCGGTATTCACGCGCACCTTCGCCAAGGAACTGCTCCAGCCCGGCGAGAACCTGGTGCAAGTGGCGCAGCGTACGCGCCGTCTCGTGAGCGAGATGGCCGACACTGTCAAGCACAGGCAGGTGCCGGTCTATTTCGATCAGATGGTCGATGACGTCTTCCTCAGCGGCATCGCCAAGGATGCCGCCGCGCGCCCGGCCGATCCGCCGGCGCAGAAGCTCGCGGCGCTGCCACCGGTGTCGGTGCCGCGCGTGCCGAAGGAGGAGACCACCAACGCGCCGATCGCGAGCTTCTCGCGTCACAATGGCGGCTGGAGCGTGGTGTTCTCCTTTGCCGATCCGACCCTCGGCGTTTCCTGGCGCATGGCCGGCAACGGCGACTTCCGCGAAACCGGCTTCATCGATACGCTCGACCCGCGCACGCGCAAGAGGATGCCGAACCCGTCGATCGAATTGCCGCCGGACGCGCAGGCCGGCACCATCGAGGTTCGCTATGTCGACCAATCCGGTGACATGCAGGGGCCGTTCCCGATCAGGTTCGATCCCGAAGCCGCGCTGATCCGTGACCAGCGCAAGATCCTGGACATGACCGCGACGAGCTGGCTGTCATTCCGCGAGTTCAACGGGCTGCTGGTCTACTACACGCACCTAGTGTCCTACCGCTGCGCCATCCGCGAGGTGCGCATCGGCATCGATACCGCCGTTCCGAACCAGGTGTTGAAGATGCCGGGCTGCGACATGCGCGATCCCAGTGCGATCAGCGCCGGCATGCCGCTCTCCATGAAGCTCGCGCCGGCAACGCAGTTCATCTCGGTGGAGCTGACCTATCGCGACGGCAGCGTGTCGGAGATCAAGAGCTTCCGCAGCGCGAACCGCAGCAACAACTGAGGTGTCGAGCAGGCCGCTTAGCTATTCGCGGCGCTTCCGGATGAAGCGTTTGAGGGCCTCGATCAAGGACGGGGTCAGCGGGAAGAAAGCGCCCATCGCGATCGAGATGATGACTTGGCGCGGCAGGAGCTTGACCTACTCCTCGTGCGGATAACCGTTCTGTTCGATGCGCACCGGCGCAAGCGGCGGCCTGCGCGGTGCGATCATGATCAAGACGAAAAGCACGTTGATCAGGATCCAGACGCCGAGCAGTATGAGGATTGTCTGCACTGCAATTTCCCGAATGAGTCGGAATTGGAGGCAAGGCTAACGGCCATTCACAACCGCAGCAAATGAATCTTGTTTGCTGCACTGCACAGAATGCTTGGCTCGTGAAGGAGGACCCGACCGTGAAACCCGATACGTTGCAGCGTCCCCAGGGCTCCCCGCTGAAGGTGCGGTGTTGCATCGTCGGCGGCGGACCGGCGGGCATGATGCTCGGCTATCTCCTCGGGCGCGCCGGCATCGATGTCGTGGTGCTGGAGAAGCATGCGGATTTCTTCCGCGACTTCCGCGGCGACACCGTGCATCCTTCGACGCTCCAGGTGATGGACGAGCTCGGCCTGATCGACGGATTCCTGAAGCTGCCGCATCAGCGCTTGCAAAAGCTGGACGGCCTGTTCGGCAGTACCCCCGTTCGCATCGCCGATCTCAGCCGCCTCCGCACCAAGTACCCCTTCATCGCCTTCATGCCGCAATGGGATTTCCTGAATTTCCTGCGCGAGGCCGGCCAGCGCTTCGCCTCGCTGCAGGTGATGATGAACACGGAGGCCGTCGATCTGATCCGCCGCGGCGAGACCATCGCCGGCGTGCGGGCGAATACGCCTGACGGTATCGTGGACATCGAAGCTGATCTCACCATCGCATGTGACGGCCGGCATTCGACCGTGCGCCAGCATTCCGGCCTCGAGGTCGAGGAGATCGGCGCGCCAATGGACGTGCTGTGGTTCCGCGTCGGACGCAAGGCGAACGAGACCGAGAACCTGTTCGCGCGCGTCGAGCCCGGCAAGATGATGATCACCTTCGACCGCGGCGACTATTGGCAGTGCGCCTATGTCATCGCCAAGGGACAATACGACGCGGTGAAGGCGAGGGGATTGCAGGCGCTGCTCGACGACGTCGTTCGCATGGCGCCGGTCCTGAAGAGCGGCATAGCCGAGGTGAAGAACTTCGACGATGTCAAGCTGCTCACCGTCGCGATCAACCGCCTGCCGCGCTGGACGCGGCCGGGCCTGCTTCTGATCGGCGACGCCGCACATGCGATGTCGCCGGTCGGCGGTGTCGGCGTCAATCTCGCCGTCCAGGATGCGGTCGCGACCGCAAACCTGCTGGCGGACGAGCTGCAGCGCGGCTGCCCGTCGGAGGACGAACTCGATGCCGTGCGCCGTCGCCGCGAATTCCCGGTGAAGATGACGCAGCGGATGCAGATGATCGTGCAGAACAACATCATCAGCGGCGCCTTGCAGGGCGGCGACCGGCCGCTGAAAGTGCCGCTGGTCCTGCGCCTCATCACCGCGCTGCCGTGGCTCCAGGGCATTCCGGCGCGCCTGCTCGCGCTTGGCGTCCGGCCCGAGCACGTGCAGTCGAAGGCTGCGCCGGCACGGTAGCGCAAGGGCCCGGTAGGGATAACGCGGCGTTAAATCGCGCTCGACGCGTTGCCTGCGTGCAACAGCGCAAACGGATTGAAGGCGCGCTGCTTGCCAATCCGACGTCTTAACTGTCTTGATTCAAATTTGAGTAAGACCTGCGTGTGAGCGTGCACCCATCAAAGGACACGGGGTGTACCATGCGTAACAAGTTGATTGCCGCCTTCGCCTGCACGACCGCTCTGATTTCGACCGGCGCCGCTTCCGCCGCCGATCTCGGTGCTCGGCCCTACACAAAGGCGCCGGCCTATATGGAGTCGATGTTCAACTGGACCGGCTTCTATGTCGGCGGCCACATCGGCGGTGCATGGACCAACGAGCAGTTCATCAACAACGGGACCGGCGCACCGTTCGGCGATCTGACCCCGGGGCAGGGCTACCGTCAGCGCAACTCCGGCATCCTGGGCGGCGCCCAGATCGGCTACAATTGGCAGGCCAACAACTACGTGTTCGGTATGGAAGGCACGATCTCGGGCCTCGACAACAAGGGCTCGTTCTTGAACACCGCGTTCGGCGCGGGTGACGACGTGTTCTCCTGGCGCACCAATGTGCTTGCCACCGTCGTCGGTCGCGCGGGCTTCGCCGTGCAGAACAACCTGTTCTACATCAAGGGCGGCTATGCCGGCGTGAACAACCGTCTGTCGGTCACCGATACGGTCGGTCCGGCCACCGGTTCCGGCGGTCAGACCCATTGGGCCAACGGCTGGACCGTCGGTGCCGGCTGGGAATACGGCATCACCCGCAACTGGATCGTCGGCCTCGAGTACAACTACGCAGCCTTCGCCAGCCAGACCTATCAACTCGGCGGCACCTCCGGCAATTACAGCTTCGATGCCAAGCCGCGCGACCTGCAGTGGGCCGTCGTGCGCGCCAGCTACAAGTTCGACGCGCCGGTCATCGCCCGCTACTAAGTGGGTCAACGAACGACCAAGCAGCCATAAAAGACGATCACTGCCCAAATTCAAAAGCCCCGGCATTGTCCGGGGCTTCTTTTTTGTGTGCAGATTTATTGGTGCGGCCTACGCCATCACCGAGAACCCGCCATCGACGGGGATCGCGGTGCCGGTGACGAAGTTGGAGGCGGATGAGGCGAGGAACACGGTGATGCCGGCGAAGTCGTCGATGTCGCCCCACCGCCCCGCAGGCGTGCGTGCCAGCACCCGCTCGTGCAATCCCGATACCTGCTGCCGCGCACCGCGGGTCAGGTCGGTGTCGATCCAGCCCGGCAGGATGGCATTGACCTGGATGTTGTCGGGCGCCCACGCATTGGCGCAGGCGCGCGTGTACTGAACGATGCCGCCCTTGCTCGCCGCATAGGCCGTTGCGAAGCTCGCGCCGAAGATCGACATCATCGAGCCGATGTTGATCACCTTGCCGTTGCCGGACGCCTTCAGCGCCGGATAAGCCAGCTTCGAGCACAGGAAGGCGCTGGTGAGATTGGTGTTGATCACCGTGTTCCACTCGTCGAGCTCGAGCTCGTGCGGCGGCTTGCGGATGCTCATGCCGGCATTGTTGATGAGGATGTCGATGCGGCCGAAATCCCTGACGACGCGATCGATCATCGCGGCGATGGCCGCCTTGTCAGTGACGTCGGTGGCAACACTGATCGCCTTCACGCCGCGTTGGCTGAGGTCGGCGACGGCGGCGGCGGATTTGGTTTCGTTGCGTCCGACCACGGCGATGTTGGCGCCGGCATCGGCGAGGCCACGGGCCATTCCGAGCCCGATGCCGCCATTGCCTCCCGTGACGATCGCGACTTTGCCGCGGAGATCGAACCGACTGGTTGTCATGCTGCTATTCCCTGGTTCTTCTATTGGTTGCTCTGCCAGATCAGCACCAGCCCGAAGCCGGCCATGGCTGCGCCATAGCCGGCCCATTGCAGCTGGTTGACCATGAAGCTCGATCGCGGCCACGCGACGGTGCCCGTACCCTGTCCGATCCAGAGCAGCCCGACGGCAAGGGCAAACAGGCCTGCTACAAGCAGAAATCTGCGCATGCATTCCTCCCCATTAGTCCGCTTCTGTCGTGACGCGGCATGACGATAGCCGCGGCCCGAAAACTTAGCAGGAGACTAGCCGTAGCCGTGGTTCGGATACAATGGCCGCTGATGCAGGCCGCAGGGCGGATGCATGTCCATACGCAAGGTCCGCTGAAGCACCGTACAACGAAAAAGCCCCGGACGATGCCGGGGCTTTGACGTCTGAACTTGCGTTCGGATCAGTACTTCGCGACGACCGGACCGGTCCAGTTGAAGCGGTAAACCAGCGAAGTCGAGATCGTCTGGTTCCAGCTGTTGGCGCGAATGCTCTGACCGACCGGGAGGTTACCGGCATCGAACAGGATGTCCTGGGTCTTGGCATTGTAGAAGGCCGAACGGTACTCGGTCTTCATGAACCAGCCAGGCGACTGGATGCCGAAGATGTTCAGGTTGTTCTCAACGCCGCCGCCGATGAACCAGCCATTGCGGTTGTAGCCGTTGAGGTGAACGCCGGCCGGAGCGCCAGCCAAGGTCATGAAGTTGGTGCTGCCGAAGTGGGCGCCGGAGTAACCGCCGTTGACGTAGGAGAGAACGTTCGGAGCGACCAGCCAGCCGAGGCGCACACCAGCGGCCCAGGAGTCTTCCAGCTTCTGGTTGCCGGTGATGCCGAGCAGGGGATCTTGAATGGTAGCACGGATGCTGCCGAACTGACCGTCAGCGAACACGCCGGCGACCCAGGTGCCACTGAACTGCCAGTCGTAGCCGAGACCGACGGTGCCGAACCAGCCCGAGCCACCCTGGCGCTGATCGATCGTCAGGGGAACTGCGCCAACCGTGGTCTGGACGCGCTGGTCAGAGGCCGAGAGGCCGCCGCCGGCGCCGCCGAAGATGTAGAAGCCGGTCCAGTTGGCGACGGGAGCCGCCATCGGGGCCTTCGCGTAGGGACGGGCGCCAAGGTCAGCGGCCGAAGCCGAAGCGGTCATGGCAGCAACCGCGGTCAGTGCGAGCAAAATCTTCTTCATCTTAAAAATCCCCAAGCTTTGGTCTGTCTGGCAGGCGCGAGCGCACTGAAGTCCGTGTGATCTGATGTCCCGGACTATACCTGCTTCTCTCCGAAATGCTGTTGCAGAGCAGGCACAGTCGCCGGGAAACGCCGCACGGCAGGGATTCTGGGTGCCGTCGTGGAAATGTGAAATAAGTACGCATTATCAATGCAGTACGTCGAATTTTGCGATTTGCGTTTTGGTAGCTTCTCGTTAGCGAATCCGGCTTTGTGCGAAATGGAGGCAGTCCTGCATCAGTCATGGCTCGGTGAGTCGTTGGCCGAGTCGCGGCGCGATGAGGCCGGGAATCAACGAAATCGAGGCGGACGTTGGCGGGATTGGCGGGAAAGAGCGGTTGTCATCTTCCAAAAACAAAAGAGCCCCGGGCATCATGCCGGGGCTCTGGATGGATACGACCGGGCAGCGCCTGCGGATCAGACGTCCAGCAGGTCGTCGTTGGCGAATTCGGCCTTGTCCGAGATGAACGCGAAGCGCGCTTCGGCCTTGGTGCCCATCAGGCGCTCCACCGAATCCGCCGTGGTGTCGCGGTCGTCGGCGAGCAGAACCACTTTCAACATGGTCCGCTTTGCCGGATCCATGGTGGTTTCCTTGAGCTGCGCCGGCATCATTTCGCCGAGGCCTTTGAAGCGATTGACCTCGACCTTGGCGTTGGCGTTGAACTCGCTCTTGATCAGCGCTGCCTTGTGCGCGTCATCGCGGGCGTAGACCGACTTCGTGCCGTTGGTCAGCTTGTAGAGCGGCGGCACGGCGAGGAAGAGATGGCCTTCATCGATCAGCCGCGGCATCTGCCGGTAGAAGAAGGTGATCAGCAGCGACGCGATGTGGGCACCGTCGACATCGGCGTCGGTCATGATGATGATGCGCTGGTAGCGCAGATCCTCTTCGCGATACTGCGCGAGCATGCCGCAGCCGATCGCCTGCACGAGGTCGGCGAGCTGCGTGTTCGCCGTCAGCTTGTCCTTGCCGGCGGACGCGACGTTGAGGATCTTGCCGCGCAGCGGCAACACGGCCTGGGTCTTGCGGTCGCGCGCCTGCTTGGCGCTGCCGCCGGCCGAGTCACCCTCGACGATGAAGAGTTCTGAGCCTTCCAACCCTGCATCGCTGCAATCGGCGAGCTTGCCGGGGAGGCGCAGCTTCTTGCCGGCGGTCTTGCGCGCGGTCTCCTTCTCCTGGCGGCGGCGCAGCCGCTCCTCGGCGCGGTCGACCACGAAGTCGAGCAGCCTGTTGGCCTGGTTCGGATTGCCCGACAGCCAATGGTCGAACGGATCCTTCATCGCCTGTTCGACGATGCGCTGCGCTTCGGCGGTGGCGAGACGGTCCTTGGTCTGGCCCTGGAATTCAGGCTCGCGCACGAACACCGAGAGCATCACGGCTGCACCCACCATCACGTCTTCTGACGTAATGGACGACGCGCGCTTGCCCTGGCCGACGCGTTCGGCGTGGTCCTTGAGGCCGCGCAGCAGCGCGCTGCGCAGCCCGGATTCGTGCGTGCCGCCGTCGGGCGTCGGCACAGTGTTGGTGTAGGAAGACAGGAAGCCGTCGGCATCCGCGGTCCAGGCCACCGCCCATTCGCAGGCGCCATGCGCGCCGTTGCGGCCCGACTTGCCGGAGAAGATGTCGGGATGCACCAGCGTGTCGGCGTGGATCGCGGCGGCCAGATAGTCCTTGAGGCCACCGGGGAAGTGGAACGTCGCTTCCGCCGGCACGTCGTCGACGCCCTTAAGCAGTTCGGGCGCGCAATTCCAGCGGATCTCGACGCCGCCGAACAGATACGCCTTCGAACGCGTCATCTTGAACAGGCGCTGCGGCTTGAACGCTGCCTTGGCACCGAAGATGTCGGTGTCCGGCTTGAAGCGCACGCGGGTTCCGCGGCGGTTGTTGATCTTGCCGAGATCCTCGAGCTTGCCCTTTGGGTGGCCGCGCTCGAACGTCATGCGATAGAGTTTCTGGCTGCGCGCGACCTCGACCTCGAGCAGCGAGGAGAGGGCGTTCACCACGGAGATGCCGACGCCGTGCAGGCCGCCCGAGGTCTCGTAGACCTTGGAGTCGAACTTGCCGCCCGAGTGCAGCGTGCACATGATGACTTCGAGCGCCGACTTCTTCGGGAATTTTGGATGCGGATCGACCGGGATGCCGCGGCCGTTGTCCGTGACGGTCAAAAAGCCGTCCGCGCTCAATTCGACTCCGATGAAGGTCGCATGCCCCGCGAGCGCCTCGTCCATCGAGTTGTCGATGACTTCGGCGAAGAGGTGATGCAGCGCCTTCTCGTCGGTGCCGCCGATATACATGCCGGGCCGGCGGCGCACCGGTTCCAGACCTTCGAGGACCTCGATGTCGGCTGCGGTGTAGTCGGCCTCGGCACCGCCCGCGCGCGGGGCGGCCTTGGCGGCGCGGGGCTTGGGCTCATCGCCGCCGAAAAAATCGTCTTTTGCTTTGGGCTTCAACTGCTTGGACATATATCTTTATGCGTTTTGAGGGCCGCATGAGCGGCGAATCGGTTGGGCCGACTATGCCACTTCTCGCCTGGAAAGGTTATCGCGGGGCGGGCCGGGCGGTGTGGTTGGGAGCCAATCCCGGCGATTTTACGCCGCATCCCCATCAATTCCCGGCAATGTGACGGTCCGGTCCGGCTGGACCTGGCTTTGTGACTTGATGTCACACAAGTCATTGGCTTACCAGTCCTTTTCATCGAGCAGCACCTTCGGGCAGGACGGAAAGGCTATTTTTGAATGGAGCAGTTTGCGCACGGGCTCGCCGATTTCGTGCGCGCTCACCAGACGTGGGCAGCTCCCATCGTGTTCGTGCTCGCCTTCGGGGAGTCGCTGGCCTTCATCTCGCTGCTGATCCCGGCTTGGGGCGCGTTGGTCGCTATCGGCGCGCTGATCGGCGCGAGTGGCATCAGCTTCTATCCGGTCTGGATCGCCGGTGGCATCGGGGCGGCGCTGGGCGACTGGGTCTCTTACTGGTTCGGCTATCGCTACAAGGAGCAGGTCGCGCAGATGTGGCCGCTCTCGCGTTATCCGGAACTCCTGCCCAGAGGCGAGGCCTTCGTGCGCAGCTGGGGCGTGCCGAGCATCTTCATCGGCCGCTTCTTCGGCCCCTTGCGTGCCTCCGTGCCGCTTGCAGCCGGCATTTTCGAGATGCCCTATTGGAGCTTCCAGGCCGCCAATTTCGTCTCGGCACTGATCTGGTCGGCGGCGCTGCTGCTGTTCGGAGATGTGATCGCCAAGATCATGGAATGGATCTGGGGCGTGGTGTGACGTCGGAACCTTGACGGCGACCGCAACTGGCCTTATAGCACCGCGCCATGATCAACGCCGCGACCATCCTGTTCGCCCGTCGCCGCCGCCGCAGCTTTGCGGTTTGGGCGGTCGATCGCGTTTGAGATCATCGTCTTTGCCGCTGGATCCGATCCGCGGCATTCTCTCTCCTGTCAGTGCGATCTGATCCGGCGGCCACCAAGGAGGCCAGCAGGAGACTACGATGTACACGCCACCCTTTTTCAAGCAGGACCGCGCCGCGAGCCTGAAATTCGCCGACACGCGCGGCTTCGGCACCATGTGCGCCTTCGACGGCCACAAGCCGATCGCCTCGCCGCTGCCGTTCTATTTGACCTATGCCGCGGACGGCACGCCGCAGGCCGCGTTTCATGTCGCCCGTCACAATCCGCTGCTAAAGCTTGCGGACGGGACGACCTCCTGGCTCCTCGCGGTCAACGGCCCCGATGCCTACGTGTCGCCGGACTGGTACGTCTCGCCGGATCAGGTGCCGACCTGGCTGTACCAGTCGGTCCATCTGACCGGGCCGGTGCGGTTGTTGTCGGATGGTGAACTGGCCGTGCAAATCGATACGCTCAGCAACAAGTTCGAGAACTGGCTGTTGCCGAAGAAGCCGTGGACGTCGGGCAAGATGACGGCCGGGCGGCTCGAGGCGATGAAGAAGGCGATCGTGGGTCTGGTCATGACGGTTGAGGAGGTCGAAGCCAGCTTCAAGCTCAACCAGCACAAGTCCGACGCCGATTATGCGGCGATCGCCAATGCGCTTGGCGCGCAAGCCCATGCCGACGCCAGGGAGATCGCGCAACTGATGCAGGACGTAAGGCCGGATGCCTTCGCATCCGAAACCAACATGCTCGAAAGGAGCGCGCCATGAGCCTCACTGAAACGACGAAAGCACCGACCACTGGCGCTGCGACAAAGCCGGCCACCGTCTTCGTCGACGGCGGCTCCGGCACCACCGGGCTTGGCATCAACGAGCGGCTGAAGCTGCAGAGCGACGTGGTCGTGAAGACGATTGCCGACGACAAGCGCAAGGATCCCGCGGCCAAGAAGGCGCTGATGGAGAAGGTTGATCTGGTCATCCTCTGTCTGCCCGACGATGCTGCCAGGGAAACGGTTGCGCTCATCGACAGCATGGGGCCGTCGGGCCCGAAGGTGCTGGATGCCTCGACCGCGTACCGGGTCGCGCCCGACTGGGCCTATGGCTTTCCGGAACTGACGCCGGATCAGGCTGGCAAGATCAAGGCTGCGAAGAAGGTGTCCAATCCCGGCTGCTATCCGACCGGCGCGATCGCGCTGCTGCGACCGATCGTCGATGCCGGCCTGCTGCCGCGCGACTATCCCGTCACCATCAATGCGGTGAGCGGCTATTCCGGCGGCGGCAAGTCGATGATCGCGAGTTTCGAGGACGGCAGCGCGCCGTCCTTCGAACTCTACGGCCTCGGCTTCGAGCACAAGCATCTGCCGGAGATGCAGCTCTATTCGAACCTGACGCGGCGGCCGATCTTCATCCCGTCGGTCGGCAACTACCGGCAGGGCATGCTGGTGTCGGTGCCGCTCCAGCTCGACACGCTGCCCGGCAAGCCCAGCGGCGCCGATCTCCAGGCCGCGCTGGCAAAGCGTTACGCCGGCTCGAAATACGTCTCGGTGATGCCGCTGCAGAACGAGACGACCAAGGGTGGCAAGCTCGAGCCGGAAGGGCTCAACGAGACCAACACGCTCGAACTCTACGTCTTCGCCAGCGACAAGTACCATCAGGCGGTGCTGGTCGCGCGGCTCGACAATCTCGGCAAGGGCGCGTCCGGCGCGGCCGTGCAGAACATGCGACTAATGCTGGGATTGCCGGAGGCGTAGGAGCAACATTCGCTGCTCGTCATGACCGGGCTTGTCCCGGGCATGACGGCCGCGAGGGGCGCTTCTCAGTACTTCGCGATGATCGGGCCGCCGAACCTGTAGTTGATGCGGGCCGTGATCAAGTCGACGTCCTGGCCAATGCGGTCGGTACGTGAGAACGTGCCGACGGGTGCCAGCACGCCGTTTGCCGTGAGGGTAACGTCGCGCCGGCCCATGAACAGATGGTCGTATTCGAGGCCGACCGACCAGTTCGGCGCAAAGCCGTATTCGATGCCGACGCCGACCGTGCCGCCCCAGCGGGTGTCGTCGGCACCGTCGAACTCGGCTCCGGCCAGACCGCCGGTTCCGATGCCGCGGTAGCGATTGCGGGTGACGGCGGCGCCGCCCTTTGCGTAAAGCAGTGCGCTGTTCCAGGCGTAGCCGATCTGGCCGGTGAACAGGCCGAAAGCATCGACACGGGTGCGGTTCGCGACGCCGAGCACGGTGCTGGCGTTCCGGCCGGAGAGGTCCGCCCAGTCGCCCTGCGCTTCGAGGCCGAATACGAAGGCGCTGCTCTGCCAGCGATAACCGATCTGGCCGCCGGCGACGCCGCCCGTCGCGTCATGGCAGCCTTCCGCAACGCCGGCCGCGAAACCAACCGTCTGGTCCCAGCAATTGCGTGACGAGCCATAGCCGCCGTTGGCGCCGATGTAGAAGCCGCTCCAATCATAGATCGCGGCGATCATCGGCGGCGCCTTGGTGTAAGGACGGGCGGCGAGATCTGCGGCGTTAGCCTGGGTCGCGACGGCGGCGAGCGAGAGGCCGGCGAGCGCGGATGCAATCTTCCAATTCATGTCTGCCCCGAATCAATCAATTGCGATGGGCGAATATACCTCTGGATGTGCGATCCATCGCGTCAGCCCAAGAGGGCATTGCTGCTTTTTTACGCACTGTCGTCATTCGGCAACACCGGCAGCCGCGATAGGCCTTTGAGATTTCACCCGTTCGTTGCGGGCGCCAACCCATCCGGGGCCGATCAGAGTACCTTGAAGATCGCTAGCGCCAGCACGGCTTGGGCGAGAAAGCCGACGGTGAAGGCGAGGGTGCGGAAGACGGGAATACCCATCGCATAGACGATCAGATGCGCAACGCGCGACCAGAAATAGACGGCGCAGGCAAGCACCGTCCACTTCGAGGAGTAGTCGATCGCGTTCAGGATCAGCACCAGCGGCGCGAACAGCACGAGGTTCTCGACGGCGTTGTCATGCGCGAACATCAGGCGGTTCGCCCATTCCGACTGCGGCTTGTCGGTGCGCGAGGGATTGGCCATCGCGCCACCAAGACCGCGAATCTGGCAGCGGTTGATGGTGTAGGGAATCCAGAGGATTCCGGTCAGGACCACCGTCAGTGTCAGCCAGAACAATTCACGCGTCATAACCCGGTCCCCTCATCAATTTCTGCTGCAGGCATGGAGCTTATACGAAAGCGCGGAAGATTCTGCTATGCGCGAACCCTGACATAGCTGCCGGGCGCGTCCTCGATCGGGGGAAACGCCTCGCTGCCGACCGTGCGGGCCCGGACTTCCTCGGGATCGAGTGCGCCCAGCCATTGCCGCCAGTCCGGCCACCACGAGCCCTTGTGCTCGACCGCGCCCTTCATCCACTCGGCGACGTTGGCGGACTTCACGTTGTCGTTGGTCCAGTACTGGTATTTGTTCGAGGCGGGCGGATTGACCACGCCGGCGATGTGGCCCGAGCCGGACAGCACGTATTTCACCGGGCCGCCGAAGAACTGGGAGCCGTACAGCACCGATTCAGCCGGCGCGATATGGTCCTCGCGGGTTGCGAGATTGTAGATCGGCACCATGACCTTGGAGAGATCGAGCAAGGTGTTGTCCAGCACCAACGTGCCGGTCGAGAGCCGGTTCTCAAGGTAGCAATTGCGCAGGTAGTACGAATGGTTCGACGCGGTCATGCGGGTCGCGTCCGAATTCCAGTGCAGCAGGTCGAACGCGCTCGGCTGCTGGCCTTTGAGGTAATTGCTGACGACATAGGACCAGATCAAATCGTTGGAGCGCAGCATGTTGAAGGCCATCGCCATCTTCGAGCCTTCGAGCACGCCCGCCGCCTTCATGTCCTGCTCGAGGGATGCGATCTGCTCCTCGTCGACGAACACGAGCAAATCACCGGCATGGGTGAAGTCGACCTGTGCCGCGAAGAACGTCGCGGACGCCACGCGCTGGCGGCGCTTCTCGGCGAGCCAGGCCAGCGTGGTCGCGAGCATGGTGCCGCCGACGCAATAGCCCGCGGTGTGCACCTTCATCTCGCCGGTGACCTTCTCGATCACGTCCATCGCCGTGAGCGGGCCTTCCTTCATATAGTCTTCCCAGCTCTTGGCTCCGAGGCGTTTGTCGGGATTGACCCATGAGATCACGAACACGGTGATGCCCTGATCGACGCACCATTTGATGTAGGATTTCTCCGGCTTGAGATCGAGGATGTAGAATTTGTTGATCCAGGGCGGGATGATCAGGAGCGGCGTGCGCAGCACCTTCTCCGTCGCCGGCGCATACTGGATCAGCTGCATCATCTCGTTCTGGTAGATCACCTTGCCCGGCGTCGTCGCCATGTTCACGCCGACGACGAGATTGTCCGGATCGGACTGACGGATCTTCAGCGTGCCCTTGCCGGCGGCGATGTCCTCGGCCAGCATCTTCAGGCCGCGCGCGAGATTTTCGCCGCTGCTGGCCACCGTCGCGCGCAGCACTTCCGGATTGGTCAGCACGAAGTTGGAGGGCGATATCGCGTTGGTGACCTGCTGGACGTAGAACTCGGCCTTGCGGCGGGTCTGCGGATCGAGGCCCTCGGCTTCGCGCACAAGCTCCTGCGCAAATTTGGTCGTGAGCAGATAGAGCTGCATCATGAAATCGAAGAACTGGTTCGACTTCCATTCCGGATCGGCAAAGCGCTTGTCGCGCGGCGAGGGTGCGATCGCGGGCGGTGCGTCCTGACCGGCCATGCGGCGCGCCGCCGAGCCCCAGAGGTCAAGATAGTCCTTGGCGAGCTTGGTCTGGAGTGCGGAGGCCCGCGACGTATCCGACAGCCAGTATTCGGCGACGGCGGTGAAGGTCTTGATGACCTCGGTAAGCTCCGCCGGCGGACGATCCTGCACCTCGCCGCTCTCGCGCGGCTTCAGGTACGCGGCAAGCGCCTTGCCGCCGCTTTCCATCGCCCGCGCGACATTCATCGCGAAGGCTTCCGCATCGAACTTCGTCTCGGGGTTGGGCGTATCGGTGGTGGCCATACTCATGAGGAGAACAGTAACGATTCATTCCGTATTCGTCACCGCGAAGCTCGCATGTTTGGCGTTAAACACTCTCGAAGATGTGTTGCAGTGCGACAAATTTTCTTGGTTCCGTCACAATCGAGCCGCACCGCTCGGCTTGATGGACTGGGGCTATTTTCTCGCTCGCACCATTTGGGCAGCAATGGTTTGAGCTTGGGCGCGGACTTGGGTAAGGTTGCCCGGGGCCGTGCTTTGGGACGAAGTGGGGATTTCCCTAGTGTTGGCGTTGAGGGACCTGCAAAAGTCGCGGCGGATCTGTGGCGCGCTGCTGATGGCGACGCTCGCCCTGGGCGGCTGCTCGAGCCAGCTCGCGGATATGACGCCTTCCGATGCTCAAGCGCATCCCAGAGAGGCCGGTAGCTATCTGCCGGTGCACGATCTGCCGCCGGATCGCGATCAGGCCGTCATGCCGCCGGACCAACGCGCCAAGATCGAGGCCGAGCTTGCTGCCGCCCGCGACCGTCAGGCGGTTGCCACCAAGGACGCGAAATAGGGCGCCGCAAGGTAATCGCTGGCGCCTCCGCCTCGCCGTGCTAAAAGACCTTAGTTCAGCCGAGAGTCAGGGCGAACGACTTCAGTCAATATCGTCGATGATTGCTCTAAGTATTTGATCTTGAGTAATTTTCGCGAGAGATGCGGGCGCCTTCCGCCTGGTCTTTATGGCCTGTCGATTCTGTCCTGACCGGTTGCCCGGAGCCGAGAGAGCCATGGAAGAATTTTACCGCATCCGCCGCCTTCCGCCCTACGTGTTCGAACAGGTCAACCGGGCCAAGGCAGCTGCGCGGAACGCCGGCGCCGACATCATCGACCTCGGCATGGGCAATCCGGACCTGCCGGCGCCAGCGCACGTGCTGGAGAAGCTGAAGGAGACGCTGGGCAAGCCGCGCACCGACCGCTACTCGGCCTCCCGCGGCATCCCCGGGCTGCGCCGGGCCCAGGCCGGCTACTACGCCCGCCGCTTCGGCGTGAAGCTCAACCCCGACACCCAGGTGGTGGCGACGCTCGGCTCCAAGGAGGGCTTTGCCAACGTAGCGCAGGCGATCACCGCGCCCGGCGACGTCATCCTTTGTCCCAATCCGAGCTACCCGATTCACGCCTTCGGCTTCTTGATGGCGGGCGGCGTGATCCGTTCGGTGCCCTCGGAGCCGACGCCGCAATTCTTCGAGGCTGTCGAGCGGGCGATCGTGCATTCGATCCCGAAGCCGCTGGCGCTCGTGGTCTGCTATCCTTCGAACCCGACCGCCTATGTCGCGAGCCTCGACTTCTACAAGGACCTGGTCGCGTTCGCGAAGAAGCACGAGATCCTGATCCTGTCGGATCTCGCTTATGCCGAGGTTTATTTCGACGAAAGCAACCCGCCGCCCTCGGTGCTCCAGGTGCCGGGCGCGATGGACGTTGCCGTCGAGTTCACCTCGATGTCGAAGACCTATTCGATGGCTGGCTGGCGCATGGGCTTCGCGGTCGGCAACGAGCGCGTGATTGCGGCACTCGGCCGCGTCAAATCCTATCTCGACTACGGTGCGTTCACGCCGATCCAGGTCGCAGCGACCGCCGCGCTGAACGGACCGGACGATTGCATCAAGGAGATGCGCGACACCTACCGCAAGCGGCGCGACGCGCTGGTGGAATCGTTCGGCCGTGCCGGCTGGGAGATCCCGCCGCCGGAAGCATCGATGTTCGCCTGGGTGCCGCTGCCGGAAGCCTTCCGCAGCGTCGGCAGCATGCAGTTCGCGACCCTGATGGTGGAGAAATCCGGTGTCGCGGTCTCGCCCGGCGTCGGCTTCGGCGAGCATGGCGAAGGATATGTCCGCATCGCCATGGTGGAAAACGAGCAACGGATCAGGCAGGCCGCGCGTGGCGTGCGCCGCTTCCTTGAAAGCGGCATCGAAACGTTGCACAACGTCGTTCCGCTCGCCACTCGGCGTTAAGTTCTCTTCCGCAGGTTTTCCAAGGCATCATGGTTGCACCCCTGAAAGTGGGCATAGCGGGGCTCGGCACCGTGGGCGCCGAAGTTGTCCGTCTGATCGAAACGCAGGCGCGGGTGCTTGCCGGCCGCAGCGGCCGTGGCATCCGTGTCGTCGCCGTCACCGCACGCTCGAAGGCGAAGAAGCGCGGCGTCGATCTGCGCGGCATCGAATGGGTCAAGGATCCGCTTGCCCTCGCCACGCATCCGGGCATCGACTGCTTCGTCGAGCTGATGGGCGGCGCGGGCGATCCCGCGCTGGCGGCGGTCGAGGCCGCGCTCGCCGCCGGCAAGTCCGTCGTTACCGCCAACAAGGCGTTGCTGGCAAAGCACGGCCTCAAGCTGGCAAAGGCCGCCGAAAAGCACGGCGGCGCGCTGAATTTCGAAGCAGCCGTCGGCGCTGCGATCCCTGTCATCAAGACGTTACGCGAAGGTCTTGCCGGAACCGGCATCAACCGGGTCTACGGCATCCTCAACGGCACCTGCAATTACATCCTGACCCGGATGGAGCAGGAGGGCCTGTCCTTCGCCGAATGCCTGAAGGACGCGCAACGGCTCGGCTATGCCGAGGCCGATCCGTCATTCGACGTCGACGGCCACGATACCGCGCAAAAGCTCGCCATTCTCGCCAGCCTCGCTTTCGGCACGAAAGTTGCTCAAAGCGCGGTGTATGTCGAAGGTATCTCCTCCATCGCGCCGGAAGATCTCCGTGCCGCTGACGATCTCGGTTACCGGCTCAAGCTGCTCGGCGTCGCGGTTCGCACCGCCACGGGCATCGAGCAGCGCGTGCATCCGACCATGGTTCCGAAATCCTCCTCGATAGCGCAGGTGATGGGTGTCACCAACGCGGTCACGATCGATGGCGAGGGCATCCCGCCGATCACGCTGGTCGGCCCCGGTGCCGGTGGCGCCGCGACCGCATCCGCCGTCGTCGCCGACATCGCCGACGTTGCGCGCGGCATTCGCGCCAATCCGTTCGGCCGGCCGATTTCGCAGCTGCGCGACACCAAGAAGGCGCCGATGGAGCGCCACGAGGGCGGCTACTACATCCGCCTTCTGGCACGCGATTTCCCGGGCACCGCGGCTGCGATCGCGACCCGGCTCGCCGAGCAGAAGATTTCAATCGAGTCGATCGTGCAGCGCCATCCCAATGGCGGCGCTGCGCCGGCAGACGGCAAGGCGGTCCCGGTGCCTGTCATTCTCATCACCTATGCCACGCATGAGGACGCCGTGCGCCGTGCGCTCGCGGCCGTGCAGAAGGACAAGGTGATCAGCGGACGGCCGCAGGTTATCAGGATCGAGAAGAACTGACACGGTTCGAACGAACTGTGGGTGTTACGAGTTGATGCGGCGGAGATGTCCGTCCAAAACTGTTTCGAAGGAGTGAGCCGATGTCGACCCATATTTCAGTCCCGCCGCAAGCATTGCTCGAGCGCATTCTCACGCTGGAGATCGTGCGTGTGACGGAGCGGGCGGCGGTGTCTTCGGCGCGTCTGCGCGGGCACGGCAACGAGAAGGCGGCCGACCAGGCCGCGGTGGACGCGATGCGGCGCGAGCTCAACAAGCTCCCGATCGAGGGCACCATCGTCATCGGCGAGGGCGAACGCGACGAGGCGCCGATGCTCTTCATCGGCGAGAAGGTCGGCATGAACGCCGGCCCGCAGGTCGACATCGCGGTCGACCCGCTCGAAGGCACCACGCTGTGCGCCAAGAACATGCCGGGCTCGATCGCCACCATGGCGATGGCCGACGGCGGTACTCTGCTGCACGCCCCCGACGTCTACATGCAGAAGCTCGCGATCGGTCCCGGTTACGACAAGGGCGTCGTCGAGCTCGATGCGACACCGGCCGAAAACGTCCGCCGGCTCGCCAAGGCCAAGGGCGTCAAGCCCGACGGCATCACCGTTCTCGTGCTCGACCGGCCACGCCATGCCAGCATCATCGAGAGCGTGCGATCGACTGGCGCCGCCGTGCGCCTGATCACCGACGGCGACGTCGCCGGCGTGATCCACTGCGCCGACCCCGACAATACCGGCGTCGACATGTATCTCGGCACCGGCGGCGCGCCGGAAGGCGTGCTCGCGGCCGTGGCGCTGCGCTGCATCGGCGGCCAGATGCAGTGCCGTCTCATCCTCGACTCCGACGAGAAGCGCGAGCGCGCCGCCAAGATGGGCGTCAGCGATCCCAAGATGATCTATGGCATCGAGGACATGGCGCGCGGCGACTGCCTGTTCGCCGCCACCGGCGTCACCACGGGCTCGCTGCTGTCAGGCGTCAAATTCCGCAAGGACGGCGTGATCGAGACCGAGACGGTGGTGATGCGCTCCGTCACCGGCACCGTGCGCTACATCAAGGCCGAGCACCGCGAGCTGGCGAAATTCCACCTGGACTAGGTCACGACACGCTGCCGTCATTCCGGGCCAGCGCCTCGCGGTGCATCCCGGAATGACCAAGAATAAGTAACATACGGGAAAGCGCCCATGTCCGATCTGTCCGCCGTCAAAGCCCTGGTCTTCGACGTGTTCGGCACCGTCGTCGACTGGCGCACCAGCCTGATCACCGACTTCATGTGGTGGACGAACGGCCGCGGCATCAGCGCCGACTGGACCGCCTTGGTCGACGGCTGGCGCGGCATGTACATGGCTTCGATGGATGACGTGCGCAAACATCCCGAGCGCGGCTACGTCATGCTCGATGATCTGCATCGCCGCTCGCTCGAAAAACTGGTCGCGCAATTTTCGATTCCAGGCCTGACCGAGGCCGATCTCGATCACCTCACCAAGGGGTGGCACCGCTTGCACCCGTGGCCCGACAGCGTCGCCGGCCTGACCCGACTGAAGACGAAATTCGTGATCTCGCCGCTGTCGAACGGCAATGTCGCGCTGCTCACCAACATGGCGAAGTTCGCAGGGCTTCCCTGGGACCTCATCATGTCGGCCGAGCTGTTCGAGCACTACAAGCCCGATCCCGAAACCTATCTCGGCGCCGCGCGCCTGCTCGGCCTCAAGCCGGAGCAGGTGATGATGGTCGCGGCCCACAACGGCGATCTCGCCGCCGCGCAGAAGAACGGGCTGAAGACGGCCTTCGTGGCGCGGCCGACCGAATACGGTCCGCTTCAGAAGGTCGATTTCGAGGCCAACGGCAATTGGGACATCGTCGCCAAGGATTTTGGTGGGATCGCCGACAAGCTCGGGTGCTAGGGCGGCTGACGCTCATCCGAGGCGGACGAGGCCCGGAATGCTGAACATATGGGCCAAGGCTCAGCCTCGCAGGACGTTCCACGGGGCGAAGGCATTGTTGACGCCCTCGAGCGCCGGTCCGAGTTGCGGCATATGCCGCAGCAGCACCGATTTCATTCCGTTGTTGTGGATCCAGTCCAGACCGAAGTTGGTGTAGACTTCCGCGCGGTAGTCATCGGTGAAGAACCGGTCGCTCTTCAGACGCCGCGATGCCATCAGGATGAAAATGCGGAAGGCGGTATCGCTGAAGCCGAAACCCTCCGGCAGGTCCTCGGCCAATAATCCGACCATCAGATCAACGCGATCGACGTTGCCCTTGTAGATCGCGCGCATCTTCCTGGCGGCACCGGGGATGCTGGTGATTTCTTCGAATGTGTTGACCCGCTTCTTGCCGACCAGCTCGCGAAACCGGTTGTAGCGCGGCACGCCGCGCTCGCGATCACGCATGATGTCGATCGCGGCCACGTCGAGCAGCGGCTGGCCGTCTTTCGTGAACCGGCGCAGGAAGTTGGGAAAATTGTGGAGGCGAATGGCGCCGGGATGAGCGGTGCCGAACGAGTACAGCAGGTTGGCGAAGCCGTGAGTCTGCATGAACTTGCGGGAGGCGGGGCCCTGCATTTTGACCAAGTCGCTAGCGGTAATCTCTGTGCTATCGAGCCGCCGTACATCAAGGTTTTCCGGGATCAACGGGTGCAGGCGGTACACGGCGGTGAATTCCTCGGTCATCGCGTAGGGCGCGCTGTGCTGATCCGTCGGAGAGCCGATGATGCCAAAGGCGGCTTCGCTGTTCTTGCCGAGCACGGCGCGCAGCACCCGGCACGGGATCCCCGACCAGTTGGCGTGCATGCTGAAGTCCAGTGCGGGATGGCCGAGGATGCCTGGCGTCCATTCGACGGTGTGGATCTTGGCGATCAGGGCCGCGTTGATCAGGCGCGCATGCTGGAATAGCTCCTCGTCCTTCCAGGTCGGATACCGCGCCTTCAAGCCGTCGCAGATGACATTGTGCTCGCGTGCAAAGAGATTGTGCAGCAGGCTGAGCCCCACCCACCAATTGTCGTTGAAGCCGGTGAGATCGGCGCCGGGATGCACCGGATCGGCTGGAAGCATCCCATCATCGCCGACCGCGATCTTCCCATCTGCCCCGGAACGGATCTGCATCTGCCTTGCGCGGTCGCTGCCGTAGATTTGTCCGGCGTCCCACCAGTGCGAGTTGAGGTTGCGGAACGTGGGGGTCGCGCCGAGCCATGGTTCACGTGGCGTCTCGTCGCAAACGGTCCGACGGATCTTCATGCAGTCGTCGATCCGCTCATCCGCAGGCCATTCGTCGTTTGGCGTCAGCGGAATTTTGAACTCGTTTCCCGACTTAGGGGCCCCATGGCTGAACCAATTATGCGTTTCGAACTGGATCCAGGCGGCGGCCAGCAGATTGAGGCTGGTCGCCGGAATAAATTCGTGGCGCGCCAGCAATTCCTCCGAGATCACGCGCGGACTGGGTTCGAGCAGGTCGTCCAGGCTGTCCGGTACGCATTCTGACAGCGCGAAATTGCGTCCGAACCGGGCGCCAGCCATGCCCATGCGCGGATGGTCGAGGCTGTTGAACGAGCCGTCGGCGGAACGCCACCGGTCATTGCCCGTGTTCCAGCGAGGCGATGTCGTGCCGTAGCCGGTATGGTGCAGATTGCGCTCCCGCAGACGGTCGCGGAACGCCGAGAGATTGGCGGCTCCGAGCAGGGTCGGCAGTTTGTCCCATGTGACAAAGAAGTTGACGGCCCGATAGATAACATCCGGGACCCATTGGAGAAGGTCGCGATGGAAGACAAAACCATCGTTCTCGCGGGACATTGACGCTCCCAAACGCAATTGAGCGAAATGAACTTAACTTGCAACAGGAAGTAATGTTTGCCAACGCCGCCGGAGGCATCACGAATTTGAAGTTCTTTACCGGCCAGTCGGACGGCGGTGATCGTTCGGATGGTCCGGGCGGCGCGTGCGTCGCCCGGACCAGATCCGGCGATTACAAAGTCATCTGCATCGGTTCGGGATAATAGTGGAATCCTTCACCCGCCTTGGCGACATGGCCATAGCCCGGCCAGGCGAAGTGATAGGACATCACGGGCGTCTTGTTCGCAGCAAGCATGGTCAGCAGTTTTACGCGTGACTCGGCCGCCTGCTTCGGGTCGGTGTCGTAGGAGAATTCCATCCGCGGCCGCTCGAGCAGCAGGACGGGATGATGCGACAGGTCACCAAGGAAGGCGAAGGACTTGCCGGCCGACGAGACCATGAAGATGGTGTGGCCGACGGTATGACCGGGCGCTGCGATTGCCTGCACGCCAGGCAGAAATTCCTGGCCGTCCTTGAAGAACACGATGCGGTCGCGGACCGGCAGCAGGTTCTTGCGGGCGTGAACGACGAAATCCTTGGCCGCGCTACCGAGCTTGCCTTCGTCGGTCCAGAAGTCGAAATCGGTCTGCGAGATGTAGATCTGCGCGTTGGGAAACAGCGGCTTGCCGCTGTCGTCCACGATGCCGCCGATGTGGTCGATATGGGCATGCGAGCAAACCACGGCGTCGATGTCGCCGGGCTTGATGCCGGCCTCGGTCATGCTCTTCTGCTGCCGACCGGTGGTGGCGCCGAACATCTTGGATGAGCCCATGCCGGTATCGAACAGGATGAGCTTGTCGCCGGTGTTGACGATCGGCGAGTTCTGCTCGAGCACGACATTGTCCGGCGACAGGAAATTCTCGACGAGCATCTTCTTCACCTCTTCCTTGGAAACACCGGTGAAGGTGCCCGAGGGATCGCCCAGGGGAAGCGGTCCGTCGGACACGACGGTGACTTCGGCGTCGCCGAGAACGAAGCGGTGCCAGTAGGGCGTCTGGGTGCCGAGCTTGGGAGCGCGCGCCAAGGCGCTGCCGCCGAGCATTGCGCTGGCACCAAGGCCAGCCCCGAGGGTCAACAAGGACCGACGTGAGACATCGATTGTCATGCGTTTCCTCCGCTTTTGTCTTTTGTTTTGCGCAATTGCTTGCGCGTTACATTCGGCCCGCGCCGATGGTCGAATGCTGCGCCGGTTCAGGCAGGCGAGCAAGTGGAATTGATTTGGCGATGATCTCGGTTTGTCGAAGTTGGATGCGCAATTCCGGCGCGCGACAAAAGACGTCCGTTGCCGACGAGCCTCGTCAGCACGATCCGTGCCAGTCAATGATTGTGTCGTGATTGTGTCTGCTGGCCGCCCGATCTGGCGTGACCGCAAGATTCTTTGTACGTCGCGAACCTATGGCTCACGCAATTCTCGGCGTGGGCTCGCTCCCTTCCGTTTCGGCAAAGCCCGCCTGCAAAACCTCTTCGCGCTTGTGGCGCAGATGCGCGCGCAGGATATGGGCGAGGCCGACGCCGTCGCGCCTCTGCAGGGCATTCAGGATGGCGTCATGCTCCTGCAAGGCGACCGCCCAGCGCTCGGCCGTCATCGGCGTGACATAACGCGCGCGCCGGATGCGCGCGGTCACGGACGCATACAACCCCGCGAGCACCGGGTTTCCGGCCGCAGCGACGATGCCTTCGTGAATGGCGCGGTTGCCGCGATAGTACTGGATCAGATCGCGTTCGCGATAATGTCGCACCATGTCAGCGTGCGCGGCGGCGATCGCGGCGATCTCGGCATCGGTGATGCGTTCGCAGGCGAGTTCGCCGGCGAGCGCTTCGAGGCCTTGGCAAACCTCGAACAGGTCGCGCATGTCCTTGTCGGTCAGTTTTGCCGCACGCGAGCCGCGGTGGGGCAGGAGCTGCACGAGACCTTCGGCGGCGAGCACCTTGAGCGCCTCGCGTAGCGGGGTGCGCGATATCTGGAGCCGCTCGCACAGCTCACGCTCGCGAATCCGCGCGCCCGGCGGGATTTCGCCGTCGAGCAGGATGGCCCGGATGCGGCCGACGACTTCCTCATGAAGCATGGGTCTGAAGTCCATTTGAATGCAAAAATGAAGCTACATTCCGATTGAGGCAAGTTCCAGCTTGTAAATCGACAATTTTGCATTCACAAATGGAGAAAAGTAGAAGGACAATGAGGAAATGGACCAGCAGGTGAAGGCGGAAGACCTCGTTTTCGAGCGCCAGGACGGGATCGGGCGGATCACCTTCAACCGCCCGCAGGCGCGCAACGCCTTCACTTTCGCGATGTATGAGCGGCTCGCCGCGATCTGCGAGGAGATCAACGACGATCACGCGATCAAGGTACTGGTGCTGCGCGGGGCCGGCGACAAGGCGTTTGCCGCGGGCACCGACATCAATCAGTTCCGCGATTTCAAGTCGCCGCAGGACGCGATCGACTATGAGAACCGCATCGATCGGGTGCTGACCACGCTCGAGCAGTGCCGCGTGCCGACCATCGCAGCGATCAACGGGTTCTGCACCGGCGGCGGCGCGGGCATTGCCGCGGCATGTGACCTCCGCATCGGCACCCAAAGCGCGAAAATCGGCTTTCCCATTGCCCGCACGCTCGGCAACTGCCTGTCGATGTCCAATGTCAGTCGTCTCACCGCGCTGATCGGCGCCGCCCGCGTCAAGGATCTGATCTTCACGGCGCGGCTCGTCGACGCGACCGAGGCTGCCAGTGTCGGGCTGCTCGGCGAG
>NZ_JADPJF010000124.1:97211-98902 GCF_023073295.1 Bradyrhizobium sp. 23
GATATCGCCGCGCTCGAAAGGCGCGCGGACGAGGTTGCCAAATTGCTCGCCAGCCACGCGCCGCTGACGCTGAATGCGACCAAGCAGGCCGTGGCGCGCCTGCAAAGGCGCCTGACGCCCGACGAGGGCGAAGACCTCATCCTGATGTGCTACACGAGCCAGGATTTTCGCGAAGGGCTCGATGCTTTCCTCACCAAGCGCGCGCCGCAATGGCGCGGCCAATAGGACGCCCCGATGCAAAGCGATCGCTCGCAATCAACCTCCGGCCGTTCGGGGCCGCTTGCCGGCCTCAAGGTCATCGATCTCACCCATGTCATGGCAGGGCCGACCTGCACCTTGATGCTGGCCGATATGGGCGCCGACGTCATCAAGATCGAGAAATCGCCGAACGGTGACGACACCCGCCATTCGGTGCCGCCGAAGATCGGCGACGAGGCGGCCTCCTTCCTGATGATGAACCGCAACAAGCGCGGCATCGTGCTGGATCTGAAGACCGATGGCGGCAAGCAGGTGTTGCGGCGGCTGATCGCGGGCGCCGACGTGCTGGTCGAGAATTTTGCGCCGGGCGCCATGGAGCGCCTCGGCTTCGGCTATGACGACCTGCACAAGCAGCATCCAACGCTGATCTATTGCTCGCTGTCTGGCTTCGGCCGCACCGGACCCTACAAGCATCGCCGCGGCTTCGATCTGGTCGCCCAGGCCATGAGCGGAATCATGAGCTTTACCGGCGAACGTCCCGATGGTCCGCCCGTGAAATGCGGCCCGCCGCTGTCCGACATCACCGCCGGCCTGCTGGCGAGCATGGGCATCCTCGCGGCCTACACGCACCGTCTCAAGACCGGCGAAGGGCAGTGGGTCGAGACCTCGCTCTATGAGGCCGCGCTGGTGCAGACCTACTGGCAGTCGACCATCGCGCTGGCCGCGGGCACCGCGCCGCGGGCCATGGGTTCGGCGCATCCGCTCAACGCGCCATATCAGGCGTTCGAGGCCTCGGACGGCTGGTTGGTGGTCGGCGGCGCCAACAAGAAGCATTGGCTGTTGATGCTGGAGGCGCTCGGCGCAAGCGAGCTCGCAGCCGATCCACGCTTCGTCACCGGCGCCGACCGCATGGCCAATTTGAAGGAACTCGAAGCTGTTCTGAGCGAGCGCTTCCGCACCCGCACGCGCGCGCACTGGCTGGCGGCACTGGACGAGAAGGGCGTGCCGTGCGGCCCCGTGCACGACATGCTGGAGGCGCTCAGCGATCCGCAGACGCTGGCGCGCGAGATGGTTGTCGAGGTCGAGCATTCCACGCTCGGGCCCGTGAAGACGATCGGCTTGCCGGTCAAGTTTTCGGAGACCCCAGGCAAAGTGCGCACGGGCGCGCCGGTCTACGGTGAGCATACAAGCGAGGTGCTGGCCGAGCATGGGTTCGACCGGAAGCAGATCGACGCGCTCGAACAAGAAGGCGCAATCGTGTTGGCATCGGGAAGAGGCGAGGAACGGGTCGCCTGACCGGACGTCGAAAACAACAAGAACAAGAGACAAAAATAAGCTGGAGGACATCATGGGTCAGACATCAAAACTTCTGCTCTCCGCAGCCGTAATTGTGCTCGCCGGCACGACGCCGGCGCTCTCGGCCTGGCAGCCGCAAAAGCCGATCGAGTTCGTGGCGACCGCCGGGCCCGGCGGCGGCACGGACAATCTCGCGC
>NZ_JADPJF010000124.1:98975-107086 GCF_023073295.1 Bradyrhizobium sp. 23
GCGCCGTGCAGAACATCATCACCAAGCACAAGCTGGTGGAGCAGCCGATCGTCGTCGTCAACAAGGGCGGCGGCAGCGGCGCGGAAGGCTATGTCTACGGCAAGGCGTCCGCCGGCGATCCCTACAAGGTGATCTTCGGCACGTCGAATGCCTGGCAGCAGCCGCTCGTCTCCAAGGTCGCTTTCAACTACACCGATCTCACCCCGATCGCGGCGATGGCGCAGGACGAGTTCCTGCTCTGGGTCAAGCAGGACGCGCCCTACAAGACGGCGGGCGATTATCTGAAGGCGGCCGCATCAGGCGAGTTCAAGATGGGCGGCGCGCAGTCAAAGGATACCGACGAGGTGCTGACCCGCATGATCGAGAAGGCCGGCCACATCAAGCTGACCTATATTCCCTTCAAGAGCGGCGCCGAGACGGCCGTGCAACTCGCCGGCGGACACCTGGACTCTCACGTCAACAATCCCAGCGAGAGTCTCGGGCAATGGCGTGGCGCCACCCAGCGACCGCTTTGCGTCTTCAGCCCGAAGCGGCTGCCGCAGGGCGCCAAGGTCACCGCGACCGAAGGCTGGGGTGATGTTCCGACCTGCGTCGAGCAGGGCCTCGACATCAAGCAGTATGAGCAGCCGCGCACAGTGTGGCTCCCCGGCAAGGTCACGCCGGACCAGGCCGCGTTCTATGTTGACCTGATGAAGAAGGTGCAGGCGACGCCGGACTGGAAGGACTACATCGAGAAAACCTCCCAGGTCGACACGTTCCTGACCGGTGCCGAGTTCGACAAGTTCATCAAGGAGGATCTCGAGCGCGTCAGGCTGGTTGCGAGCGAGCAGGGTTGGTTGGTCAAGTGAGGCGGCGCACGCCTCAAACCCCTCCGCCGGAACGACAGCGAACGCTGGGAAAACACGTGCGCCATAATCGGACACTGTACGTGGCCTGACCGGAGCCCTCGATGATATCGCGCCGCGCTCTCGAACTTGCGACAGCCGTTCTCACCGGAAGCTTCGGTGTGGCGGTCGTCATTTCCAGCCTCGATAACGGCATCGGCTGGTCGAGCGCGGGCGTGGACGCCGGGACGTTTCCGTTCCTGACCGGGATCATCATCGTGCTCGGGAGCCTCTACAACCTGTTTCGAGGTGTCATGCCGGCCGCGACGCTCGCCAGCGTCCCAATTGCCATCACATCGATCGAGCTGCGCCGGCTTGCCGGCCTGTTCGTGCCGGCCGCGATTTTCGTGGCTGCGATCCCGTTGGCCGGGATGTACGTCGCCTCGGCCCTGTACATCTTCGCGGTGCTGGCGATCCCCCGACAACAATCCGTGCCGCGCGCGCTTGGCATGGCGGCGGCGACAGCGCTTGCGCTCTACGTCGTGTTCGAGCGCATGTTCCAGGTGAGCTTGCCGCACGGCGCGCTCGCCGCGGCGTTCGGCTTCTGAGGGAGAGGCCGATGGACAATCTCGGAGAACTCCTTCACGGCTTCAGCATCGCGATCACGCTGCCGCATCTGGCGCTGATGGTGATCGGCGTGCTGCTCGGCATTCTCGTCGGCGTGCTGCCTGGGCTGGGTGCTCCGAACGGGGTGTCGCTGCTGCTGCCGCTGACCTTCGGCATGCAGCCGGTCTCTGCCATCATCCTGCTCTCCAGCATGTATTGGGGCGCGTTGTTCGGGGGATCCGTGACCTCGATCCTGTTCAACATCCCGGGCGAGCCGTCGTCTGTCGCCACCACCTTCGACGGCTACCCGATGGCGCGCGATGGACGGCCGACGACGGCGCTCGCCACCGCCTTCGGCTCGGCGGCATTCGGCGCGCTGATCGGCGTCATCCTGATCACCTTCCTCGCATCATGGGTGGCGCAAGTCGCACTCGCCTTCGGGCCGGCGGAATATTTTGCGGTCTATTTTCTTGCCTTCGCCAGCTTCGTCGGCATGGGCGGGGCTGCTCCGATCAAGACTGTCGTCGCGCTGGCGATCGGCTTTGCCATCGCCGCCATCGGCATCGACACCGTCTCCGGCAGCGTGCGCCTCACCATGGGCGTCGACGAGCTGGTCAAGGGCGTCAACTTCGTCGTCGCGGTGATGGGCCTGTTCGGCATAGGCGAGCTGCTCGTGGCCGTCGAAGAGGAGTTTCATGCCCGCGCGGTCTCGTCGAAGATAGAGTGGCGCGAGGTGTTTCGCGCGATCGGTCGCCTGCCGCGGCATAGCGTTGCGCTGTTGCGCAGCGCGGCGATCGGATGCTGGATGGGGATCACGCCCGGTGGCCCGACTGCGGCGTCGTTCATGAGCTACGGCATCGCCCGGCGCTTCTCGCGCCGTGGCCGATATTTCGGCACCGGGGAGCTTGAAGGCATCATCTCGCCGGAGACGGCCGATCATGCGGCTGGCACTAGCGCGCTTCTGCCCATGCTCTCGCTCGGCATTCCCGGCTCGGCCACTGCGGCCGTCATGATGGGCGGGCTGATGATCTGGGGCCTCAATCCCGGGCCGATGCTGTTCGTCGACCAGAAGGACTTTGTCTGGGGCCTGATTGCCTCGATGTATGTCGGCAACATCGTCGCCGTCGCACTCGTGCTGCTGACCGTTCCGGTCTTCGCGGCCCTGATGCGGATTCCCTTCGTGATCATCGCGCCGCTGATCGTGATCATCTGCGTCGTCGGCGCCTATTCGGTATCGAACTCCTATCTCGATGTCGTCATGATGCTCGGCTTCGGCATCGTCGGCTATCTCTTCAAGAAGCTGTTCTATCCGCTGGCGCCGCTCGTGCTCGCGATCGTCATCGGGGATAAGGCCGAGGACGCGTTCCGGCAGTCGATGCTGATGTCCAAGGGATCGCTCGGGATCTTCTTCGCCAACAAGCTGGTGACATGCCTGATCGTGGCCGGCATCGCACTTTTGCTGCTTCCGCTCGTGCTGCAGCTTGCGCGCCTGCTGCGCAAGCCTGCGCCGTCCACCGACGAGACGACAGCCCAAGAGAGAACGCAAGAGAGAGCTCAAGAGACCGCTCGGGAGAAAGTGATCATATGACCGCAAAGCCGCTCATTGCATTGGCAATGGGAGATCCCGCCGGCATCAGCCCGGAATTGACCGCAAAGCTCGTGGTGCAGGACGATATCCGCGCCAGCAGCCAGATTGTCGTGATCGGCGACCGCCGCATCTTCGACGCGGGCGCGCGCGTTGCCGGCGTCGAGCCGGAGCTGACAACAGTGGAGCAGGGAGCCGATCTGCGCGCGGCGGAGGGCGAGACTCTGTTCGTCGATCTCGGCCATCCCGATCCCGGCGACATCCAGCAGGGGATCGCGAGCCTTGCCGGCGGCAGGTTCGCGCTTGCCAACTACAAGCATGCGCTCGAGCTCGGCCGCGACGGCCGGGTCGATGCCGTCTGCTTTACGCCGTTCAACAAGCAGGCGATGCGGCTGGCCCGCGCAGAGTATGACGACGAGATCGCATTCTCCGCCGAAGTGGTCGGACTCAAAACCCCCGCAAGCGAGTTCAATGTGCTGGACCGGCTGTGGAACGCCCGCGTGACGTCCCACATCCCGCTCAAGGACGTCGCCGCGCGACTGTCCGGCGAACGCATCCATCGCGCGCTGAAGCTGACCGATGCCTGCATGCGCAACGCCGGCTTTGCGCGGCCGCGCATCGCGGTGGCCGGGCTCAATCCGCACGCCGGTGACGGCGGCAATTTCGGCCGCGAGGAGATCGACATCATTGCGCCCGTGGTCGCCGCCGGCCGGCGCGATGGTATTGCCGCGGAAGGGCCGTTTCCCGCTGACACCGTATTCCTGCGCGCCAAGGGCGGCGCCTTCGATGCGGTGCTGACGATGTATCACGACCAGGGCCAGATCGCGATGAAGCTGATGGGTTTTGATCGTGGCGTGACTTTGCTTGGCGGCTTCCCGTTCCCGATCTGCACGCCCGCGCACGGCACCGCGTACGACATTGCCGGGCAGGGCATTGCATCAATCGGGGCCAGCCGCGCCGCGCTGCTGCTAGCCGGAGAGATGGCGGCTCGTCGCGTCGCCTGATTTCTCCGAGGGCGCCTGCTTGTGCCCGCGGTGGCCGTGCGCAGCTTCGGGCCTCCGGGAAAAAGTGGAAACTTCCGCCGTCGTAACGAGTTGCTGTCCCATGAACGTCTCCATCTCGGAGTTGGAACATGGTAGACGACGACCCGCTGCGAACGGCGGTGGATATTGCTTGGTCCGTTTACCGCGCCCGGCATCGCCACGTCGATGCCGCAGATTGCCGTCGCTGCCTGCTCGAGCGTCATCTGCAAGGGAGATGGGAAGCGCGCGGGAGCGATGCCGAAGAACTCACGGGATTCGGGATTGCCTACCTCGATCGGCTTCCCGAGGACGAATGTTAAGGCTCGTGGAAGGGCTCGTCTGCCGGGTCGCGGCCGCAAGTGCCAGGCCGAATTGGACGCTGCTCGCGATTTCGAACCTTCTGTCCGCCGCGATCGTGCTGATCGTGCGTGCGGCGGCTTGACGGGTAGCCTGCCATGCGCATCGCTCAGCTTGCTCCCCTGGCCGAAAGCGTCCCTCCGAAGCTCTACGGGGGCACCGAGCGGGTGGTGGCCTGGCTGGTGGATGGGCTGGTCGAGCTCGGCCACGAAGTCACGCTGTTTGCGAGCGGCGATTCCAGGACGAATGGTGCGCTTCATCCTGTCTGGCCCCGCGCGCTGCGGCTCGGACAAAAGGGGGCGGACCCGACCGCCGCAAGCGCGATGCTGATGGAGGCAATCGCAAGGCGTGCGAAAGAATTCGACGTAATCCACGCGCATGTCGACTGGCTGTCCCTGCCGTTGCTCAGTCGTCTCGGCGTGCCGTTCCTCACGACCATGCACGGCCGCCTCGACTTGCCCGGACTACCCGACGTCGTCAGGCACTTCCCTGAAGCATGTTTCGTGTCGATTTCCGATCATCAGCGGCTGCCGCTTCCGGATGCGAAATGGATCGGAACCATCCAGCACGGGCTGCCGCCCGATCTGTTTCGGCCGTCCTACGAACAGGGGTCCTATTTGGCGTTTCTCGGGCGGCTCACCGCAGACAAGGGTCCGCAGGACGCGATCCGTATCGCGCGCGCAGTCCAGATGCCCCTCCATATCGCCGCGAAGGTCCCGCGCGCCGAGACGGCCTACTTCAGGAACCACATCGAGCCGAACGTCGACGGCAAGGATATCCGGCTTGTTGGTGAAGTCGATGACGCAAAGAAACAGCCCTTCCTTGCCGAAGCCGCTGCTCTGCTGTTTCCGATCGATTGGCCGGAGCCGTTTGGGCTGGTCATGATCGAAGCGATGGCATGCGGAACGCCCGTGATCGCCTATCGCTCCGGCTCCGTCCCCGAAGTCGTCGAGCATGGATTGACCGGCTTCATCGTCGAGAACGAGGAGCAGGCCGTCAAGGCGATCGGCGAACTGGGAAAACTGGATCGAAGGAAGGTGCGCGCCCGCTTCGAGGAGCGCTTCTCTGCGAGCCGAATGGCGAGGCAGTACGAACACCAATACCGCAAGCTCGCTAGCGCCGCGGCTCGGGAGTTGATCACTGAACCGTCGGAAACGTGAAAGGACCCGGCGATGTCGCTCGGAAAAGCGGGGCAGATTTGCATCTTTCTGGTCTTCGCTCTGGCTGCGCCGCCGGCGTTCGCCGCGGAGATCAACGCCGCTGCCATCAACGTCGCCGAGCCGTCGAAGAAAACCCTGTCGAACGATAAGCCGACCGCGGCCGGGGTCCGGTTGCAGGTCCTGCTGGACCGCGCGCACTTCTCGCCCGGCGCGATCGACGGCAGATTCGGCGAGAACGCCAAAAAAGCGTTGCGGGCCTATGCCGAAGCACGGCAGCTGCCGGTTTCGGACGCCGTGACGGACGATGTCTGGACCGCGTTACGGGCGGACGACCGGCCGGTGACGATGACCTATGCCATCACCGAGCAGGACGTGGCGGGTCCTTTCCTGAAAAAGCTGCCGTCGAAGATGGAGGACATGAAGGAGCTTACAAAGCTCGGCTTCACCAGTGCGCGCGAGGCCCTGGCCGAGAAATTTCACATGAGCGAGCAGCTCCTGGCCGCGCTCAACTCCGGGCGCCATTTCGATCGCGCCGGCGACACCATCGTCGTGGTGGACACATCAGGCGCAGGCGAGGGCATCCCCACCAAGGCCGAGAGGATCGAGGTCGACAAGGTCAGGCAGACCGTAAAACTGTTCGACAAAACGAATGCGCTGATCGGATTTTATCCCGCGACGGTCGGCAGCGAGGAGAAGCCGTCGCCCTCAGGCACGCTCAAGGTCACGGAAGTCAGCCGAAATCCGTACTATCGCTACAATCCCGCTTATCGCTTCAAGGGCGTCCATTCCCGCAAGCCCTTCACCATCAAGCCCGGCCCGAACAATCCGGTCGGCACGGTCTGGATCAACCTGTCTGCCGAGGGCTACGGCATTCACGGCACGCCCTCGCCGGAGAAGATTTCCAAGGCGGAATCTCACGGCTGCGTGCGTCTGACCAATTGGGATGCCGAGCGCGTCGCCGGGCGTGTCTCGAAAGGCACGCCGGTGGCATTCGTAGGCAGCCCCGGATGAAATCAACGCCTCGAGGTGGCAATGCCGCTCGCCGATTGTGCGCTATTTCGGGATCGGCATAGTCAGCTCCTTGTCGGCCGTATCCACCACGAAGACGGCCAGCAATTTTGCGGGTTCGGTCTCGCTGGCATTGGCGCTGACGGCATGGCGGTCGCCGGGCTTTTCGGAGAAGTTCTCGCCCTTGTGAAAGACCTTGACCGGGCCGTCATTGACCTGACTGCGGATCGCTCCTTCCAGGACGGTGGCGTAGATGAAAGCCGAGGGCGCGTGGATGTGGGCCGGCGAGGAGCCTCCGGGACCATACTCGACCAGCACGCCCTTCATGCTCTTGCCCGGGACATTGGGCAGCGCCTGGTCGAACACGACCGTCACCTTGGCCGTGGGCGTCGCCGTCTCGGCGGCATGGGCTGTCAGGAATGATGCGGCATAAACAGGGTTGCGATCAGCAATCTGCGCATGGGGGTCTCCTCAAAGTCTCGCGAGCCATGTTGCGAGCGGCGTCGTGCCAAGCCGCGCCTCGCCAAGAGGGTTCAGCGATGTGTCGTCGATGGGAGCGCCGTAGTACGGCGCCTTTGGGTCTCCCACCACCGGTCGGGGGTCGCCGGACGCCTTCAGGCGGCGTGCGATGAATTCATTAAAGGGCGCCTTCTCAGGTCCTGCGATATCGATCGTGCCGTTAAGCGGCGGGCTAATCGCGACTTCTGCGAGGCGATCGGCCACGTCCTCGGCCGCGATGGGCTGAAACAATGCCGAGGGAACAACGATCCCACCCTCGGCCGCACCCATCTCGGCAATGGCGCTGAGGAATTCGAAGAACTGGGTGGCGCGGACGATCGAGTAGGGGACCGGCGAAGACTTGATGATAGTCTCCTGCGCCAGCTTGGCGCGAAAATAGGAGTTATCGGGCGAGCGCTCGGTTCCGACGATCGAGAGCGCCACATGATGCTTCACGGCCGCTGCGGCCTCAGTCGCAGCGAGGTTTTTGCTCGAACGCTCGAAGAATTCCAGCACGGCCGCGGGCTCCCAGGACGGCGCGTTGGCAACGTCGACGACGACATCGGTGCCCGCCAGCACTGCTGCGAGACCTTCCCCGGTCACCGCGTTCACGCCCGACTTCGGCGAAGCCGCGACCGCGTCGTGGCCTTGCTGCTTGAGCTTCGCCACCAGCTTGGATCCGATCAATCCGGTCCCGCCGATCACGACGATCTTCATGGCCTATCTCCTCGGCACGTTGCGGGCGCGAGCGTTTCAGGGTCGACGGCGCGCGCGTCGCGATGCGATGAGGCGACTCTTACCGGGGAAATGGGGCAGGCTCTTGCCTGTAACCGGCCCGCCTTGTCCAAAAATGATGAAGATGTTTATCGATCGCCGATAGATAAGTTGCATATCGAAATAGCCCGACGCGCGGAGCGCACCGCTGGCGCCAGCCACCACCAGCGGCGCGCGCTAGATTGCAGCACGTCCTTCGTGTCGGCGTTCGGTTACAGACGGCAATCGCACTACGCAGCGGAACCCGACATGGCTGGTCGAGGTATCGACCGGCTCG
>NZ_JADPJF010000124.1:107177-116418 GCF_023073295.1 Bradyrhizobium sp. 23
CGCGGCCGGGCGGTATCGGCGGCAATAGTTCGGCGCGCAGAGGTGCGAGCCGCCCTTGAGGACCTTGAGCGGAATCTGGATGTCGGGGAGGCGAGGGTCGTAGCTTGTGTGCTCACCGCCGCCGCGGGGATTTTTGGGGATGCAGCAGGGTTTTGCGGCGTCGGCGGCGTGTTTTGACGACCACCAGTCGGAGGTCCACTCCCAGACATTGCCGATCATGTCGTAGAGGCCGTAGCCGTTCGGCGGGAAGGCCATGACCGGCGAGGTACGCTCGTACCCATCCTCGCCGAGATTCTGGACGGGGAAGTTGCCCTGCCAGATATTGGCCATGTGTTTGCCGCCCGGCATCAGCGCATCGCCCCAGGCGTATTCCTCCGCCTCGAGGCCGCCACGCGCCGCAAATTCCCATTCCGCCTCCGTCGGCAGGCCCTTGCCGGCCCAGTGGGCATAGGCTGCCGCATCGCTAAAGGAGACGTGGACGACGGGATGATCGTCGAGATCCTCGATGTTGCTGCCAGGACCATAGGGATGACGCCAGTTGGCGCCGCGCAGGAATGTCCACCACTGGCTCCAGTCGGTGAGATCGGTGATGCGCGGCAGCGGTGAGAACACCCGCGATCCCGCGTAGAGCATCTCTGCCAGCGCGCCCGGATAGTCCTTCGGATCGGGAACGATCTGCGCCTCGGTGACATGGCCGGTTGCGTCGACGAACTGCTTGAACTGCCGGTCTGGATCACTGCGAGTGGTTGCCGGATGATTTGAAGACCGGCGCACGGGCGTGCGGTCTATCCAGAAGCCGTCGACAGCAACGCGATGGCTCGGCGCTTCCTCGGGATAATGATGGTCGGATCCCATGCGAAAGGTTCCGCCGGGAATGAAGACCATCTCGCAGATCTGCTCGCAACATGGTGGAAGCTCCGATGCTCGTAGTCCACCTGATGCTACTGCGCCAACCTGGCAGACTTCGACGATAGCTCTCTGCCCGGCCCATTAGACGCATTGTCTAGCCCCATTTTTTTGGCACTCGGGGAGAGGAGGACGCTGCGTCAACATCTCTTTCTTTTGCACGCACGTTTTCGACCACGCGGCAAATCCATGCCGCGTGCGCTCTGCCATCCCCAAAGCGCGTCCGCTCAATATCGCTAAGGTTGCAAACGGTACCCGAAGATTGGACGGCTGTGATGTGCAGTTTGTGCCAGTCTGCGGGGGAGTTGGTGAGGCCTCGCGTGCCGCAGAATTGTCGCGCTTCAGTAACACGGTACAGCCATGGGGCAAGTCCTCCTGGTTGATTCGCGCAAGCTGGACGGTTTCGAAGGACTTCAGCAGGCCGTCCACGGCTCGCATGTCGATGTGATGCAACTCGGCCGCGGTCGGTTGCGCGGAACGTTGTCCCATGTCGGCATCGGCGACTTCTCGCTCAGCATTGGTGCGTTCAACGTCGGCATGCGCACGCAGCGGGTTTCCAGCGACGACAAGCTGATCATCGGGATGCTGCTCGCGGCCGAAGAGCGCGTCGCCCACTGGTCGTTCGACATGCAGCTCAACGATGTGCTCGTCATTCCGCCGCTGCTCGAACATGACGGTGTTTTTCACGGCGGCTCCGCTTACGCCGCCATGCGGTTCGACCTCAACGAGGTCGCGACGCTGTTCGCCGGAAAAGCACGGCTGAGTGATCCTGACACCTGGCGCAGCCGCGGTCATTTCCGCGCGGACATCGAGAGCGGCGCGATCGCCTCGCGCCGCCTGGTCCGGATCATGTCGCACCTGCGCGACAACAAATACGGACTGACGCCATCAACAGCCGATTTCTGGAAACGATCGATCGCCGAATGCATGGCTGCCAACGTCGCGTCGTCGCTGCCACCCGACGGCAATGGCTGGCTCCCTTCCGCGCGACGGCTGATCCGCAAGGTCGAGGAGTTTCTCGACGACGCCGGCACCCGTCCGATGCACGTGTCGGAAATTTGCGCGGCGCTCGGCGTATCGCGGCGCACCCTACACCGCGCGTTTCAGGAGGTATTCGGTCTCGGCCCGGTCAGCTTCCTCAGGCACAAGCGTCTTTGCGCTGTTCATTCGATCCTGCACCAGAGCGCACCCGGCTCGACCACCGTGACAGCGGTCGCCATGCAGCAGGGCTTTTACGAACTCGGCCGGTTCTCGCAATACTACCTGGCAATGTTCGGAGAGCGTCCGTCGCAAACGCTCGGAATCGCGGCGGTGCAGGCCGCCGAAGACGAGATCGCCAGAGCCTCGCGCTTTGAGCCTGGACCGCGAACGACGCCATGATGGCATGCATGCCAGTGTTTTGCAGGCGTCAAACGGCGAAAAAACTGTCATGAAAACAACCGGATGGCTACCGTGTATGGGGTTGTTTTCACGGTTTTGAGTTGGATAGGCGAGCCGCCTCCAGCTTCAGGCCCCGCAGACGATCACGCCGTACCAGCCCAGGCCGCGATAGGTCTCGTAGCCGGGCGTCGCATGGAACGCGACCAGCGTGCCCGAGCCGTCCTGGTAGAAGCCGGAACGCTGGCCGTTGAGCGACAGCGAGATGCGTTCGCTGAGAATGCCTTGTCCGTCGGAAGCGGCGATCACGCGAAGATTGGAGTCGACCAGCAGCACGCGCGCCTTGTCGCTGTCGCCAACGCGCACGCCTTGCACGATGGCGCGGGCCTGCGCCTCCCAGTCGAAATGGATGGCGAGCACCCCGATCGGCGCGCCGTTGGCCTGGCCGCCGGCGCGGACGCTGGCGCAATAGGTCGCGACCTGGGCATTGCCGAGCAGCGGCTGGTTCTCGACGTCGCCGGCGACATAGTCGTCGCCGGAGCGCAGGGTCTTGGCCTCGCGAAACCATTTGGTGTGGGCGACGTTCTGGCCGACAGCGCGAAAGCGGTCGGCGCGGCCGTTGGCGATGACGTTGCCGTCGAGATCGCAGAGCCAGAGGTCGAGATAGACGGTGTAGGCTCCTAGGATCACACCGAGACGCTGCGAGGCATGGGACACGGCCGCGGCGTCGGGCGAGGCCGCGCAATCGACCAGCGCGGAATCGGTCGCCCACCAGCGCACGTCGCAGGTCCGTTCATAGAGGTTGCGGTCGATCAGCTCGATGGCGTTGAGCGAGAGGTCGACCATGCGCTCGCCGCGCGAGCGCTGGCTCATGCGGTCGATCGAGGCGACGAGGTCGCCGGTGCGCTTGGTCAGCTGGCTTTCGAGTTCGCGGGCGATAGTCTCGACCTGCTGGCCGACGCCGCGGACCTCCTGCGCCACCACCGCGAAGCCCGCGCCCTGCGCGCCGGCGCGCGAGCTTTCGATCAACGCGTTCAGCGCCAGCATCTTCATCTGGTTGGTGATCTGCTGGATCGCCTTGGTCTTGTCGACCGCGATCTGGTTGACCTCCGCCGTGAGGCGGTTGATCAGCGCGGAGATATCGGAATCATCATCAGCGGGTTCATTTGCGATCGGCTTGGCTTTGAGACCCAGCGCAGCAGACATCGGGGGCTTCCCTTGGCAATGAGGTCTGATCTGCAACGAACCCGGAACAATCACTGACAGATCGAATACGATTCTTTTTCGAAGATTCCGCCTAACGCCTGCTTAATTTGCTGTTTTGCGGAATGCTCAAATGATAGTCAGTCCGCGTAGCAAAGCGGCAATCCACCGCTTTGTGCCGCGCAGACGTTGCAAATCCCGAGGGATTGCGGGCCAATCGTCCGTCGGCCGGACGATGCAATCCCTCCGGCTTCCAGGTTCCTCAAACCGACAGCTGTTCATGACGCCGCCCGCTACCGCCTTGCCCGTCGAAGCGCCCCAGGCGTTCCTGGGAGTGGCGCGCTCGCTCACCGACAAGCTTTGGCGCGACCGGCTGGATGCCCGCGGGGCGGCGAAAGCGCTTGCCATCGTGCAGCGCCACCAACTGCCCGAGCTCCTGGCGCGGGTGCTGGCAGGCCGCGGCGTCGACAGCGACGCCGTCGCAGATTTCCTCGATCCCACCATCCGCAAGCTTCTGCCGGACCCGTTCACGGTGACGGAGATGGAGGCCGCCGCGAAGCGGATCGCGGATGCCGCAGCGAACGGCGAGAAGGTCGCGATCTTCGGAGACTACGATGTCGACGGCGCGACCTCGGCGGCGCTGCTGACCTGGCATCTGCGGCATTGCGGGCTCGATCCGCTGATCCACATTCCCGACCGCATCTTCGAGGGCTACGGGCCCAACACGGAAGCCGTGCGCGCGCTGGCCGAAAAGGGCGCCACGCTGCTCGTCACCGTCGATTGCGGCACCACCAGCATCGAGCCGCTCGCCGAAGCAAAACGTATCGGCATGTCCGTCGTCGTGATCGACCATCATCAGGCCGGCACGGAGCTGCCGGAGGTCGACGCGCTGGTCAATCCGAACCGGCTCGACGATCTCTCCGGCCTCGGCCATCTCGCCGCCGTCGGCCTCGTGCTGGTGACGCTGGTCGCGGTCAATCGTGAATTACGCCAGCGCGGCTTCTGGAATGCGGAGATGCCCGAGCCGGATCTGCTCGGCATGCTGCATCACGTCGCGCTCGGCACGGTTGCTGATGTCGCGCCGCTGATCGGTCTCAACCGCGCGTTCGTCGCCAAGGGCCTGATCGCGATGCGGCGGCGCGACCATGTCGGCCACACAGCGCTGATGGACGTGGCGCGGCTCAACGGCCCGCCGGAGGCCTGGCATCTCGGCTTCATGCTGGGGCCGCGCATCAATGCCGGCGGTCGCATCGGCCGCGCCGATCTCGGCGTGCGCCTGCTTTTGGAGGGTGACAGCGTCGAGGCCGCGCGGATCGCCGCCGAACTCGACCGCCTCAACAGCGAGCGCCGGGTCATCGAGCAGGCGGCCGAAGCGCAGGCCGAAGCCGAGGCGCTCGCCTCGATCGGGCTCGAGGACAAGATCGGCGTGATCGTCACGGCCTCCGAAGGCTGGCATCCCGGCGTGGTCGGTCTCGTTGCGTCCCGGTTGAAGGAGAAGTTCTCGCGGCCCGCCTTTGCGATCGCGCTGGAGCCCGGGGGCATCGGCACCGGCTCCGGCCGTTCGATTGCCGGCGTCGATATCGGCAAGGCCGTGCGGCAGGCGGTCGCCGATGGCATTCTGCTGAAGGGGGGCGGCCACGCGATGGCTGCGGGGGTCACGCTGCGGAAGGAAAAACTCGCCGAGTTTCGCGCCTACCTCGAGAATGCGTTGGGGCGCGACGTTGCCGAGGCGCGCCACGTCAACGAGCTCTACATCGACGGCGCGGTCTCCGCGCGCGCGGTGACGACCGAGCTTGCAGCGACGCTCAACCGCGCGGGTCCCTTCGGCAGCGGCAATCCGGAAGTCGTGTTGGCGCTGCCGGCGCACCAGCTCGTCTATGCCGACGAGGTGGGACAGGCACATTTGAGGCTACGCTTCAAGTCGGGCGACGGCGCCATCGTCAACGGCATCGCGTTCCGTTCGATCGGACAGAAGCTCGGCAACGCGCTCGTTGCCAATCGCGGCCAGCAATTGCATGTCGCGGGATCATTGTCGGTCGATCGCTATCAGGGCGCCGAGCGTGTGCAATTCCGCGTCATCGACGTCGCGCTACCCGATCAGGGACCATCCATGATTAGATAGGCCCGGCAAACAACAAAAAAGCTAACAGCAAAACTGGGAGTGAACATGGCAGGGCAGGTTGAGGGTAAAGTGGCGCTGGTGACGGGCGGCGCCTCCGGCATCGGCGAAGCCGTCGTCGAGCTATTCGCGCGCGAGGGCGCCACCGTCATTGCCACGGACATCGACGAGCTGCGCGGCCCCGAGCTCGCCAATCGCATCACCAAGGCCGACGGCAAGGCGATTTTCCTGGAGCAGGACGTCACCAGCGAAGAGCGCTGGATCGAGATCACAGCCGAGATCGCGAAGCGCTTTGGCCGGCTTGATATTCTCGTTTCCAACGCCGGCATCGGCATCGCCGTGCCCTCGATCGTCGACATGACGCTCAGCGACTGGCGCAAGCAGAACGCGATCAACCTCGACGGCGTCTTCCTCTCGGTCAAGCATTGCCTGCCCTTGATGCGCAAGACCGGCGGCGGCTCGATCGTCATGATGTCCTCGCTCGCGGGCCTGCGCGGCGCGCCTGGGCTGTCGGCCTATTCGGCGACCAAGGGCGGCGTGCGGCTGTTCGCGAAGTCGATCGCGATGGAGTGCGCGGCCGCCGGCGACGGCATCCGCGTCAACTCCGTCCATCCCGGCATCATCGACACCCCGATCTGGGGCAAGATCCCGACCGGCGCGACCGGCAACCAGGGCAATGCACCGATCGATCCCGAGGAGCGTGCGCGCCTCGTCACGCCGCTCGGCCGCGCCGGCCATGCTTCTGAGATTGCCTCCGGCGTGCTGTATCTGGCCTCCGATGCCTCGTGCTACGTCACCGGCAGCGAACTCGTCATCGACGGCGGCATGAATGCCGGCGGCGTGCCGCGGCGGCAATAGGCCGTCGCGCGGGCTGCGAAGGGCAGGGTGGCGCCCGCGGGGGCTGACGCGCAGGCGTCGGACCTGTACAACGCGGGCGTCTTCCGATCGACAGAGGTGTCCTTCCGCCATGGCGCACAGCCTTCACTCTTCGTCCTCCACGCCAGCAACGTTCCGCTCGAACCGTCCGGACCTCGTGAGCGACGCGATCCGCAGCGCGCGCGAGGATCTTGCCGCCTGCTTTCGGATGGCTGCGCGCAACGGCTTTGAGGAGGGCATCTGCAACCACTTCTCGGCCGTGGTGCCGGGCCATGACGATCTCTTCCTGGTCAACCCGTACGGCTACGCCTTCCGCGAACTGACCGCGTCAAAACTGCTGATCTGCGACTTCCACGGCAACGTGCTCGACGGCGAGGGCGTGCCCGAGGCGACCGCGTTCTACATCCATGCCGAGATGCACAAGCGCCTGCCGCGCGCCAAGGTCGCCTTCCACACCCACATGCCCTACGCCACGGCGCTGTCGATGACCGAAGGCGATCCGCTGATCTGGGCCGGCCAGACCGCGCTGAAGTTCTATGGTCGCACGGCCGTGGACCGCGACTACAACGGCCTTGCGCTCGACAACCGCGAAGGCGCGCGCATCGCATCCGCCGTTGGGGATGCCGATATCATCTTCATGAAGCATCACGGCGTGATGGTGCTGGCACCGACCATCGCGGAGGCCTGGGACGATCTCTACTATCTCGAACGCGCCGCCGAGGTGCAGGTGCTGGCGATGTCGACCGGGCGACAGGTGCTGCCGGTCGATCCCGCGATTGCAGCCGAGACCTACAGGCAGATGCGCGAGGGCGATTCCGAATCTGCACGGCTGCATCTTGCGGCGATCCGTCGCCAGCTCGATGCGGAGGAGCCGCACTACAGGCACTGAGGCCGCCTACGACCCTTGGCGTAGCTTCGCCAGCACCTTCAGCCCGCCATAGCCGTCCGCAGGCACGATACCGGCCCTCTGCTGAAAATCCTTGATTGCCTTCATCGTGTCGTTGCCGACGCGGCCGTCGGTGCCGCCGGTGTCGAAGCCCGCCTTGGTCAGGCGCGTCTGCATCTCCTGCACCTCGGCGAGTGTCAGCGCGCGCTCGGAGCCGGGGAACGGCTGGATGAAAGGCGGGGCGCCGAGGCAGCGGTCGCCGAGATGGCAGATCGCCAGGGCATAGTTCATCGAGGGATTGTAGCTCTTCACCGCGTTGAAATTCGGTCCCAGCAGAAACGTCGGCCCGCCCGCAACCGGCGTCCACATCTGCGCGGATGCGGAGGCTTGCGGGAATGGCTGGCCGTCGGCGCGGGTGACGCCGGCCGCCTGCCAAGCCGCATAGGTCCGGCTGCCGCTCATCTCACCGGGCGTGCGCACCTCGTAGCCCCAATGCTCGCCGCGGTGCCACTTGCCGCGATTGACGAGATATTTTGCCGTCGAGCCCAGCGCGTCGTCGGGCTTGCCGAACGGCGACACCTTGCCGTCGCCATCATAGTCGATGCCGACATTGAGCCAGACCTCCGGCATCCATTGCGAATGCCCCATCGCGCCGGCCCAGGAGCCCTGCATCTGCTCCGGCGTGCTCCAGCCCTTGTCGACGATGCGTAGCGCGTTGATCAACTCGGTCTCCCAATAGGCCTTGCGACGCGGCTCGTTCCAGGCAAGGGCGGCGAGCGAGGGAAACACCGGCGTCATGTGGTTCTGCTGTACCAGCGGATCGCCATAGGCGGACTCGACGCCCCACAGCGCCAGCAGCGTACCGCGCTCGACGCCGAAATCGCGCTCGATGCGCGCGAGCAGCGCCTCGTTGTTCTTCAGCGCGATCTTGCCGTTGATGATGCGCCAGTCGGAGACGCGACGGTTGATGTATTGCCAGACCTGCTCATGAAATTCGGGCTGGGTACGCATCTGCTTGAACACGCTCATGTCGGGCTCGACCCGCGCCATCGCACGCTGCCATGTCGCAGCCGAGATGCCCTTGGCCATGGCACGAGCGCGAAAACCCTCACGCCATTCGTCGAAGCCTGGAGGTGCGGCGAAGACATGCGTCGGGAAAGCGAGCAGGGTGGCGGCGCCGATCGTGAAGGCGCGGCGGGTATGATGGATCGAGGAATCAGCGTGTTTCATCGACTTATTGTAGCGGGAAATGCGGCTCCTGTGAGTCGGTTCCTGGAGGGTTGGGAACGGGACGTCCGTCCTGTTCCTTCCGGAACAAATTGTCGCACTCACGCATTCCCTCCGCATGCAATCGAGGAGGACGAGATGAGGAAGTATCTGTTTGCGGCCGCCATGGTCACCGCTATCGCAGCCCCCGCATTCGCCGACGAAGTCGGTGTTCATGTTGGTCCGGTCGGCGCCGGCGTGACCGTCGGACAGTCCCCGGAATATCGAGAGCGTGACCGCGATCGTGATCGCACCACCGTGATCAAGGAGCGCGAGCCTGCCGACCGCACCACCGTCATCAAGAAGGAAGATGAATTCGGTAACCGCGAAAAGACCGTGATTCATCACCACAACGACTAACGGAGCGGGGCCCCGGCCGATGGTCGGGGCCCGCCTTCCGTCGAGAATCCGGGATCGAATGAAGATACGCGCGCATGCAGAGAGCCACGTCGTCGAGCTCGACGACGGATCACAATGGCAGATTTTCCCTGGCGATCTCGCCACCACACTGAGCTGGAAGCCCGAAACCGATCTGCACCTGGAGCGAAGCGGCGAGCGGGTGAGTTCGCATGAGCTGGTGAACGACGCCGATCAAAGCCGCGTGCGGG
>NZ_JADPJF010000124.1:116497-152887 GCF_023073295.1 Bradyrhizobium sp. 23
CGCAGCGGGCGAGACCTGGCCCGATGGCGAGGTTAAGAAAGTATTGAAGGGCGGGTAGGGCGCGCCTGCAACGGGTCGGATATCCCCAGTTTTGAGCCTGTCACTTTTACGGTCGGTTTGCTTCCGTCTGCGCACAATGCGTGAATGCAGGAGCTGTTCGACATCATCCGCGCCAATCCCTGGCCGTTCGGCGCCGGGTTGTTCGTCGTCATCCTGATGATCCTCGCAGAGAACTTTGGGCGCGGTATTCAAGGCGACGGCGCGGTCAGTGACTTCTCGGATTCGGACGGCGGCGGCTGCGGTGACTAGGTCCCGCCAGCGGCAAGCGCGCTTCGCCTAGTCCTCCTGCAAATCGGCCGCGATGCCGGCGAGCCAGCGGCGAATGCTTGCCTCGGCCTTGACATCGAGCCCGGCGGCCAGCCGCTTCTCCAACGCAATCACCCTTTCCCGGCACGCTTTCAAAAGCGCCGTGCCGCGCGGCGTCAGCGTCCATTGCTGGATGCGGCCGTGGACGGGATGCGGCGTCATCACAATCGCGCCGTCACGCTCGAGATTGCGGATGATGACGCCGACGGTCTGGGGCGTCAGAAAGGTGAGGCGGGCAACGTCGGCGCCCGAGAGGCCCGGATAGGCGTTGAGCATGGTCAGCACCGCGAATTGCGGTGAGGTGACACCGAGATCGGCGAGCGACCGCTCCATCGTCAGACGGACTGCGGCGTGGGCCTGGCGCAAGAGATAGCCGAGATAGCCTTGCTCGCCGCGCTTGCCTTCCCCTGGGGCTGGCACGCGCACGGCGTCAGGCTTGGCAGTCTTGCGCCGGGATTTCGATCTCGTGATACTGGGCGACTTGCGCAACATGTAAGTGCTCTTATAAGATGTAAGCGGTCTTACAATACCACGAGGTGAACGGCAATGTCACACGCCCGCAGCGAATACGAGGATTTCAAGAAGATCGCGCCGGATGCGTATGAGCTGGTGCTGGCGCTCGGCCAGGTGGCGGCCAAGGCCGGTCTCGACAAGCAGCTTCTCGAACTGGTCAAGCTCCGGGCATCGCAGATCAACGGCTGCGCCTTCTGCGTGCAGCATCACATCCTGCTTTCGGAGCGGATCGGCGTGCCCGTCGACAAGCTCAATTTGGTCGTGGTCTGGCGCGAGGCGCCGATCTTTTCCGCGCGCGAACGTGCCGCGCTGGCCTGGACCGAGGCGCTGACCTGCCTGCCCGACGGAGTCGGCGAGGGCGTGTATGCCGAGGCGAGCCGTGAATTCTCCGAGACCGAGCTGACGTACCTGACCTCTGCGGTTGCCTCGATCAACGTCTGGAATCGTTTCGGTGCGGCGTTTCGCTGGACACCGGCGAAGCGACCGGTCGGAGCGAATGCGGCGGCATCCTGATTGCAACGAAGGGAGATCGTGATGACGGTAGTAAGTTTGCCCACCACATTGGCGCCATCGCGTTCGATGGCGATCGCCGTCGTCGGCGGGCTTGCGTGCGCGCTTGCGATCGGCAAGGCGTTGCCGGTGACGATGGACACCATTTCCGGCGCACTCGCGCCGCTCTGCGCCACCGCCGCCGAAAGCTCGCCGCTGGACAAGGTCGAGCCGATCGACTCCTACGCGCTGCCGAACGTGCCGGGCAAGCGCGTCACCATCGTGCGCGTGTTCTACGGCCCTGGCGGGTTCTCGCGGCCGCATCGTCACGCAGGATCCGTCACCGCCTACATAACCAAGGGCAAGATCCGCTCCCAGCTCGGCGGCGGCCCGGTCGAGACGTTCGGCGTCGGCCAGTCCTTCTTCGAGCCGCCCGGCTCGACGCATCTGGTTTCGGCCAATGCCAGCACCACGGAGCCGGCGGAATTGATTGCCGTGTTCGTGGCGGACGAGGGCGCGCAACTCACGACGTTGCTGGAGTAGCCGGCACCCGCAATCTGCAGCCGCTTTTGTTCAGGTCGGCTGCGATCGCTTCAGACGTTTCCATAGCGGTGAAAGACCGTATGTGACGGCCGGTATCGCAACTACGCCGACAAGGACCCCAATAACGCCTGAAATGGCCGCCTCGACCGCCCATCCGACGGTGCCGGCAATGGAGGGAAGGAGGTTCGCGGCAGCCTCGGTCGCGGCATGAACCGTATGGCCGACCATCGGTGGGCCGTATTGTTCGATGCCGTGCAGGATGATGCCGCCACCGACCCAGATCATCGCGGCGGTGCCGATGGTGCTCAGCACCGCCAGGAAGACAGGCATGCCGCGGACCAGCGCACGTCCAAGCAATCGGATTGCGCCGCCAATAAGCGAGGCGCCGTCATACCGCGCAAGGGCCAGGCCGACATCGTCCGCCTTCACGATCAGGGCGACCACGCCGTAGACTCCAACAGTGATGAAAATGGCGACGAGTGCGAGCACGAGCGCCTGGGTCCAGATGCTGCCCGCCGGGACGGCCGCCAGCGTGATCGCCATGATCTCCGCCGACAGGATGAAATCCGTTTTGATGGCGCTTGCGACTTTCTCGTCCTCGACCGACCGCGCGTTCAATGCAATTGGCTGGGGCTGGGCTTCGTGGTGGCGCGCATCATGCGGCATCACGGCTTCGAGCACCTTCTCGGTGCCCTCATAGCACAGAAAGGCGCCGCCCAGCATGAGCAGCGGCGTGACCGCGGCGGGAAGGAAATAACCAAGCAACAGGGCAATGGGCAGCAGGATCAGCAATTTATTGCGCAGCGACCCAACCGCAATCTTGCCTACGATCGGCAGTTCGCGTTTCGAGGCAAAGCCGATCACGTAATTCGGAGTGACGGCTGCATCATCGATGACCACGCCAGCCGCCTTTGCTCCCGCCTTGGCCGTCTGGCCCGCGACATCGTCGAGCGAGGCTGCCGCCACCTTTGCAATCGCGGCGATATCATCGAGGAGACCAATCAGTCCGGCACTCATCAACCCAGTTCCTTCTGCCTTCAGTGGGCCGTGTGTGCGGCAACACGCTTTGCGCTGCCTGGCATTGGAAAGAGCAAGCCGTCAGTTCTCGTCGCCGCCCGATCCCTCGCGCAGGTCCGGCTTGAGCACGTCCTCCGGCAGCGCATGCGCCACGGGCTGTGGCGTGCCGGCGATCTCCGGGCCGACCTCGCGGCCGCGGGCGCGGATCAGGCGCTCATAGGCCGAGACCAGCGTGACGTAAGGACTGACCCAGATCCAGCCGTCGCGGGTGAACACCTGCACGTCGAAATGCAGGTGCATCGAGGTGCCGGCGGGATGGTCGAGATAATTCGAGACCACGCCGATCTTCTCGCCCTCCGATACGATGCGGCCGTTGAGCAGGCCGTCGGCGTTCAGCGCCTGCGGGTTCATATGCATGTAGCGGAAACGGATGTGCTCGGTCCGGCTGTTGATTTGCAGCGTCACGGCCTGATCCTTGGCAGCGCGTATGACCCTCGCATCGCGCACGGCGACGACAGCGCGCTGCTTGGGATCGCAGGCTTGGCGACCTTCACCGAGCGGCGGGCACCCGGCCGCGCGGATGTCCTCGCCCTGATGGCCATAACCGCCGCCGCATTGCCAGACCTCGAAACTGCGGGATTCGCAGAAATTGTCGCGCCAGGGGTAAGCGGTCGTGCTCTCCATCTTGTCGCGCTTGGCATAGGATTGCGAGTGTACGAACGCGGGCGCCTTCTCGAGAGGAAAGCGGATCTGTGCGTAGGCCATCACGTCGGGATGGCCGCCCTGCTTGCGATAGCCGGTGTTCGGGATGATGTCGCCGCTCGGCCTGTAGGTGAAGTCCGGGGAGCGTACCGTGGGACGATCGAGAATGTTGGAAGCGATGTCCGTGAGCGGCCGCATGCGCTGGCCGCCCGCCACGCGCAGCGCCTTCAGGAAGCGCTCGGCGATCGGATAGGCCTCCTTGCAGGCAAGCCGCCGCGGCTTGGCAACGCTGTCGAGGCATTGGATCGACACCACATAGGCGACGCCGAAACGGGTGAAAGCGTAGCGCATATAGCCTTCCCGGATGAACTTGCGCAGGTCCGGGTAGAGCGCCGCGAGCGGTTTGACCGGCTCGCCCTTGCCGCCCGAGGGATCGGCAATGTCATAGACCAGCGCCGAGCCCGTGATCTGCACCTCGACCGGCCTTGCGAAGACCCGGCTCGGCATGCCGTCTCCGGTACCAGGCTCGAACGAAAAGGTCGCGCTGTAGCCGGCGGGACCGGCATCGAACAGGTCGACGGAATTGAAGTCAGCCTGGTAGCGCGACAGCGCGACGGTCGCCGGCGCGCCATTGCGCCGAGCTTCGAGATACGCGGCAGCGTCGAATGGCAGCAGCACGGGCACGGAGCTGCGGGCGATGCCGGTGAAGAATTGCGAGGAGATCGCGTTGAGCTGCACCAGCGCCGGCATCGCGCGCGGATCGTAGCGCGGCACCGAACGACGGGGTGCGAAGATGAAGTCTTCCGCGGCCCGGGGATGGACGTTGATTTCGGTGCGGAGCTGGTCAAGCGCCGCGCGCCAATCGACGCGCAGCGCCGTGAGTGAGGGGCTGCGGAACTCATCCGCAGCAAGTGGAGAGGCAATGAGGAGCGAAAGCGACGCCAGAAGTTGCGAGACGAAGCGGAAACTTTTCCCAACCACTGTCTCGCCCCCCGGCGGCACCTGTTGCGCTCGCTTTGGTCCCGTCAGTCCTTGGCACGCTCGGAGTAGGAGCCGTCTTCGGTCATCACGACGATTCGGGTGCCGACGGCGATGTGCGGCGGCACCGTGGTGCGAACGCCATTCGAGAGCACGGCGGGCTTGTAGGACGAGGAGGCGGTCTGCCCCTTGGTCACGGGCTCGGTCTCGATCACTTCCAGCGTCACGCGCTGCGGCAGGGCGATCGATACCGGGTTGGAACCGTGCAGCGATAGCTTGACCGTCATGCTCTCCTGAAGATAGGCCGCCGCATCGCCGATCACATCCTTGGACACCTGGACCTGGTCATAGGTCTCCGGGTTCATGAAGTGATAGCCGTCACCATCTTCATACAGGAAGGTGTAGTTGCGCTCTTCGATTGTGGCCTTCTCGACCTGATCGGTGGTCTTGTAGCGCTCGGAGATCTTTACCCCGTCCGAGATTCGGCGCATTTCGATCTGGCTGACCGGGGTGCCCTTGCCGGGATGGATGTTCTCGGCGGTCACGACGACATATAGCTTGCCGTCTTGCTCGATCACGTTGCCCTTGCGAATAGAACTGGCGATGACTCTCAAAGCTGTATTTCCTGCTTGCTTGGCCCGGCTCGGGCCAGGACGTGGTCAAATTGATGGGGGACCTGGGGCCCCAAATCAGACCGCGGCACCCGTTTCGGGCCGCAACATACTGGTTTTGCCGTTGGATGCCAGCATTTTGCTGGCTTGCGGGACAGCCGGTTAATGGCTGGGGACAAGCCGATGTCGCCGTTCTGGTCCCCCTCGCGGCATCTCGACCGCCGGCCCTTCTTGCAGGCCAGGGGAGCCATCACCGGGGCTCTACGGGGATTTTTCGTCGAGCAGGGCTTCGTCGAGGTCGAAACCTCCGTTCTCCAGGTCTCCCCGGGCAACGAGACCCACCTGCACGCCCCCCGGACCGAGATCATGCGGCCCGACGGCAGCCGTGTGAGCCGATATTTGCGGACCTCGCCGGAATTCGCCTGCAAGAAGCTGCTGGCGGCCGGGGAGACCCGGATTTTCGAGTTCGCCCGGGTGTTCCGGGACCGTGAGCGCGGCGACCTGCATTTGCCCGAATTCACCATGCTGGAATGGTACCGGGCAGGCGCGCCCTATGACGCCATCATGGCCGACTGCGTCGTCCTCATCGCCCGCGCGGCCCAGGCGACCGGTATCGGCGCCTTCACCTTCCGCGGCCGGACCGCAGATCCTTTCGCCGAGCCGGAGCTTGTGACGGTTGCCAGCGCCTTCGAGCAGTTTGCGGGAATCGACCTGCTTGCGACCATTTCCGGCGGCGAGGGCGACCGCGCCGCGCTCGCGCGGTCAGTTGCCGGCAAGGTCCGCCTGGCCGAGGATGACACCTGGTCCGACATCTTCAGCAAGGTTCTGGTCGAGCATGTCGAGCCGCATCTGGGGCAGGGCCGTTTGACCATTCTGTTCGAATACCCATCTCCAGAGGCGGCACTGGCGCGCGTGAAGGCGGGCGATCCCCGAGTCGCCGAGCGGTTCGAGGTCTATGCCTGCGGTGTCGAGCTCGCCAACGGTTTTGGCGAACTGACCGACGCCGAGGAGCAGCGCAAGCGCTTCACGCAATCCATGGCAGAGAAGCAACGCCGCTACTGCGAAGCCTATCCGCTGGACGAGGACTTTCTGGCCGCGGTCGCGGCGATGCCGGAGGCGAGCGGCGTCGCGCTCGGATTCGACCGCCTGGTAATGCTGGCGAGCGGCGCATCGCGAATTGATCAGGTGGTGTGGACGCCGCCTGCAAATGAAACGTTGAGCGAGACATGATGAAGAGCAATCTTGCGCGCACATTGCGCGAGCCGGCCGAACTTGTGGCCGAGCAGCTGGTGTCAGCCACAGCGCTGCCGGTGCTCGATCGCATTGCCGCACGCTATGCGGTTGCGATCACGCCGGCGCTGGTCGATCTGATCGACAGGTCCGATCCCGACGATCCCATTGCGCGCCAATTCGTTCCGACTGCCGCAGAGCTGGAGATGCAGCCGGGCGAGAATGCAGATCCGATCGGCGATCATGCGCACTCGCCGGTTCCCGGGATCGTGCATCGTTATCCCGACCGCGTGCTGTTCAAGCTCGTTCACGTCTGCGCGGTCTATTGCCGCTTCTGCTTCCGCCGCGAGATGGTCGGACCCGGCAAGGAGAACGCGCTCTCGGACGCCGCCTATCGCGCGGCGATCGACTACATCCGCGCGCACAGCGAGATCTGGGAGGTGATCCTGACCGGGGGCGATCCCCTGATGTTGTCGCCGCGGCGGATGGGCGAGATCATGGCCGATCTGGCCGGAATCGATCACGTCAAGATCATCCGCCTTCACACCCGCGTGCCGGCGGCCGATCCCGCGCGCATCAGCGACGAGATGGTGGCGGCGCTCAAGGTCGTGGGCGCGACCACCTGGGTGGCGCTGCATGCCAACCATGCGCGCGAACTGACGGGGCCGGCGCGTGCCGCCTGCGCGCGGCTGGTCGATGCCGGAATTCCCATGGTAAGCCAGTCCGTGCTTTTGCGCGGCGTCAATGACAATTTGACCGCTCTGTCGGATTTGATGCGAGCTTTCGTCGAATGCCGGATCAAGCCCTATTATCTGCATCACGGTGATCTCGCGCCGGGCACGGCGCATCTGCGAACGACACTCGCCGATGGGCAGGATTTGATGCGGCAGCTGCGCGGAAGGGTGTCCGGACTGTGTCAGCCCGACTATGTCATCGACATTCCCGGCGGCGCCGGCAAGTCGCCGGTGGGACCGAATTACGTGTTGCCGATGCAAAATACCGCACCTGATGCGCGTGATGCAGATCAAGAAACGCGCTATCGTATCGTGGATTATTGCGGCGACGTTCACCTCTATCCGCCCGAGACTTGAATGGTCGTGATGGAGATGTTGGCTTGAGGAATGGAGGGAGAGACATGAAGAAGATCATGGTGGCAGTATCGCTCGTGGTCTTGCTCGGCGGCGCGGCGGTTGCGCAGACCGGCAACCCTAAGGGATCGACAGCCGGGGGCGCGACCTCAGGATCGACGCCGTTGGCACCCGTGGGCCATCGCCAGCCGCGTGTCGCCGATGTGCCCAGCGAAAAGAACCTGAGCGACCCGAACGATCCCCTCAGCAAGGAAAATCAGGCGCTCGACAAGAAGATCAAGAGCATCTGCCGCGGCTGCTAGGCGCCGGGAAAGCGGGCAGGGTGCGACAGCCTCACCCCGCCCGCGATCGTTCGGTCAGGCGGAGCGCTCGTGCAGCCCTGCGCGCTTGCTGTTGCGCCGGATCTCGACCGCGTCAGCGAGTTGCTTGAGCACGGTTGCCGTGGTCGCCCAGTCGATGCAGCCGTCAGTGATGCTCTGGCCATAGGTGAGCGGCTTGCCCGGCACCACGTCCTGGCGTCCGGCGACGAGATTGCTCTCGACCATCACCCCCATGATGCGGTTCTCGCCGCCAGAAATCTGCCCGGCGATGTCGGCTGTCACGAGCGGCTGGTTTTCCGGCTTCTTGCTCGAATTAGCGTGGCTCGCATCGACCATCACGAGTGGTGCGACGCTTGCTTTCGCCAGATCGTTGCAGGCCGCTGCGACGCTTGCCGCATCGTAGTTCGGCGTGCTGCCGCCGCGCAGGATGATGTGACAATCCTCGTTGCCCGCGGTTGAGGCGATCGCCGAGCGGCCGAGCTTAGTCACCGCCATGAAATGATGGGGATTTGAGGCCGACTTCACCGCGTCCGCCGCAATCCGCACATTGCCGTCGGTGCCGTTCTTGAAGCCGACCGGGCAGGACAGCCCCGAGGCCAGCTCGCGATGGATCTGGCTTTCGGTCGTGCGCGCGCCGATCGCGGCCCAGGACACGAGGTCCGCAATGTATTGCGGCGTCGTCATGTCGAGGAATTCGGTGCCGGCGGGCAGGCCGAGATTATTCACCGCCGAGAGCACGTTGCGCGCCAGCCGCAGGCCCTTGTTGATGTCGAAGCTGCCGTCCAGATCAGGATCGTTGATCAGGCCCTTCCAGCCGACCGTGGTGCGCGGCTTCTCGAAATAGACCCGCATCACGATCTCGAGTTGGTCGGCAAGCTCTTCGCGCAAGCTCGCGAGGCGCTCGGCGTATTCGAGCGCGGCCCTGGGATCATGCACCGAGCAGGGGCCGACCACGACCAGAAGCCGGTCGTCCTGGCCATTGAGAATCGCATGGATGGCGTTGCGTGCGGCCATCACCACGCGCGTCGCGGTGAGCGTGCGCGGGACTTCCCGCATCACCTCTTCGGGCGTGCTCAGCTCTTTCAGTTCGCGGATACGAAGATCGTCGGTCGTGCTCAGCACGGCGGGCTCCTGTCATTTTGAGACCCTGCCGGCCAATAAAAAAGCCGCCAGGTCTGGCGGCTTGTTCGGACGTTTGCTGCAATGTTTCAGATTGAGCGCGATCCTCCTGCCGCCAGCGAGCTGTCGTAGCTAAAGTACCAAAAATAGCTGGTGACGAGGGTGATCATGGCCCGTCATATAGCGTGCGATCGGCGGCTTGTCACCCCCCAATAGACGTGACGGCCACGCGGCGCCTCAACTGTTGCTTTTGCGTGCCGCCAGCGCCATGCCGATCAGGGTGGCGCCGCCGAACAGCAGGTTGATGCCGACGAGGATACCGATCGCCCATTCCGCCGAGCTCGGCAGTCCCGTGATCACCATGAACGAGATCGCGATGTCGACGAGGCCCGAGATCAGGAGCCACGACCAGCGGCCGCCCGGCTCGCGGCGATGCTCCAGCGCGTACATGATGGTGGCGACGCCCTCGGCGAGGAAATAGGCGCCGAGCACGATGGTCAGCGTCAGCACGGCCTGGATCGGCCGCGCCAGCAGCAGCATGCCTGCAAGCACGGCCAGCGCGGCCGAGATCAGCGACCACCAGAAGCCCGGCGTGCTGCGCGCCCAATAGGTGGCGATCAATCCGCCGATGCCGCTGATCAGGAACATCCAGCCGAGGAAGATCGCAATCGCAAGGCTTGCGAGCGGCGGCAGGACCAGCGCGGCGACGCCAAGCACCGCAAGCAGGATGCCTTCGAACAGAAAGGCCTTCCAATGTGCCTTGACCGTCCCGCTCATGGCGGATTGCAGCCGGGAAAAATCCTCAGGCGATGTCATGGGCAGGCTCCGGATCGAGAGGTGTGTCCTCAATCTAGTCTAGTACGTGCACACCGCGCTTGCCATCCCGCGGCTCAGCCGCCGCCGTGCGCCGACGAAAAACCTTCGCCGCTGGTGCGGATGCGGTTGCGGCCGAGAACATAGATCGCGGTCGTGACGATCAGAAGTGCGAGGCCGAGCAGGATCGAGACCAGGCCGATCGGGATCAGGGCCAGCGTCAGATTGCGCTCGGGATTGATGAGCCAGTGATGGATCGAGGTCAGCACGAAGGCGAGCCCGAGAAAGCCGACGCCGCCACCGGCAAGCAGCAGCGCCCACATCCGGCGGAGCTGGCTGAGGCGCTCGCGCGCGACGTCGGTTCGGGGCGCGTGATGGCGCGCGACGCGCCGTACCAGGCGGATAGCGAAGGCGATCGAGCTGAAGCCGATCAGCAGGCTCGCGCCGCCCAACCACATCCGCAGCGCCGGATCGAGATCCGGCATGCGCTGGAGTGTCAGCAGGGGGAAGTCGAAGGCCGAATGCAGGGCGAGCGGGCCTGCAAAGATCAGCAGGCGGCTGGAGAGACGGGCCCAGTCGCGATGATGGCGGTTGGCACCCAGCGCCGTGCCGGCGCGCGCGATGGTCAGATAGGCGCCGGCGATAATACCGAGCGCGCCGTGGAACGGCACGGTCAGCACGCTGCGCAAGGCGGCCAGCGAGCGCCACATTTCGGCGTGCTGGACGAGATAGGCAAGGTTCTCGTAGGCGGCGAAGCCCAGGCCGACGGCAGCGCCATAGACCACAGTGTCCATCGGATTGGCGAAGGTCCGCCGCTTGGTCGAGGCGACCAGCACGATGGCGATCACCTTGACCGCTTCCTCCGGCAGCGCGACGCCGAAGATCGAATGCATGGCCAGTGCCGCCCAGGGGTTGTCCGGGGCCGCAACCATTTTGGCAAAAGGGGCGCGGGCCAGGCCCAGCAGCGAAATGCTGGCCGCGCCGAGCAGAAACGCGGTCCAGACCTGGGCCGGCGGTCCGGGGCGTTCCTCGGCGGCAATGACGAGCCACAACATCAGCAGCGCCGGGGCAATGGCGGCCGTTCCGATGACGGTGGGTAACGCTTCAATCAGGTACATCGGCGCCGAAAATAGGTTCCCTTGATCCGCTTATCTACATTCCCTGATGCGACCTTGTGTCATGCGCTTGCTGTCGCGTCTCTTAACAAGCGTGACAGCCTGCGTTCATCAGGACAGTCGCCGAGGTGCAGAATAACGAGCGCAATCAATTGCATGACAGAACCACCTCGTCATCCCATGACAACGGTCGCGCGCCCGTCATCGGATCGCGATTGGTAAGTCAGATCAAGGCAATGTGCAGGTTTCTTCGATTGACGATGCACGTGTCGCCGCGGCAAGTCCAGAGCCGGGATTGCCCCGTCCGGGCTACGCACGGCCGGCCGAGCCGGTCTAGTCACGCTTGATCGCGCGGGATGGGGACGCGGTGCGGCGGCCCCGGAGTTGCTCCACCTCCCAGAAGGCGCGGATAAGGCACGTACCAAGGCAGAGCACGATGAGCAACAGCAGAAAGGCCTGATCGAAGGCGGGGATGTGAGTCATGGCAATGATAAAGCAACGGGCGTGCCACGCGTTCCCGCCACGCGCCCTGCCGCGGCTTGCTGGCTGCCGATCGTAGCCCGCTTTGACTGTCTCAATGCGTGGTGAACGGCGGCGGCGCGTCGGGCGCGACGTCGAAGGCGCCGAGATGGAACTCCTCGCCGGTGGACGCGTCCGGCTCGGAATGCTGCGCCATCAGCGTGAACGCGGCCTGCGGGTATTGCTTCCAGATATCGAGATCGTCGGCGGTGATGGTGAGCCAGCCGAACGTGTACATGTAGCGTCCGGGCTCGGTGACCCGGCCGACCCTGTCCCAGGTGATCTTGTCGACTCTGACCTTATCGACTGTAATTTTCTCGACTGCCATTCGGTCCCCCGATCGCAAGTCTGCAAATGACGTCCGGAACGAGGCGCGGACCTTCAAAAGCTTATCTCGAAATAGGGCTGCGATAGGGCAGCGCGGCCGGAGGATCAGGCCGATTGCAGCATGGCCGTGCGGACGATCAGCCGGACGACGTCGTCCCGCGACTGCTTTTCGGCGAATTTGACAGCAAAGCCGTTTTCGAATCTGCGGATCACCCGCCCGACGCAAGCGCCGACCGCAAGCGGGGTTCCCACTGGCGGATCGTATTCGCAGGATATCGCGACACCGGCCGTGGAGACGTCGATGATGAAGCAGGCATGCGTGCTGCCGTCGGCGAGCGTCAGGAAGGTGTGCGCGACCTGCGGAACGAAGCGCGCGTCATTCCGCAGTTCCTGGACGCTGGCGTCCTTTTGCTTCTTCTCGAGCCAGGTCAGCTTTTCCGACATCCAGGCGCGCCGGGCCCGCGTCATGTCGAGCTCCATCAGGAAGCCCGATTTCAGCGTCGCGCTGATGGTACATTGGAATTCGCCAAAATCCTGGAAGTAGGAGGTCACGCGCTCGCCGACCTTTCCGACTACGGGAACGTCGACCATCATGCGGAACGGTGAAACGCGGCTGGTGCGGCAGGCGAAGGTACGGAGCTTGCCCTCGCAATCGTACCAACGCGGCAGCGAGTAGCTGCCACTCACGGTGACATGCACGGCACGCTGTCTGAGGAACTCTGCGACGGACATGGGCGCCAATCGTGTTTCGGAGGTTTTCCGTAATTCCACGGTAGCAATCAAATTCTAAGCAAATGATACCGGCGCTCACGAGCAGGGGTAAATTTCCGGTAAATCGTCATCCGAGCAGCACCAGCAGAGCCAGCACGCCAAGGGCCATAGCGAGCTTGATCGTCGCGCAGGCCAGGCCGCTCGGTCGCCTCTCAAATCCGAACCACGGCAATGCATGCTGCATCGCGCGCGTTGCGAATGCTTCGACGATGGCGAACAAAAGAGCGATTCCGGCGACGAAGGACCATGATGCGTCCGGAAGCATCCATGTCGCGAGCCACGCGGGAACGGACGCTTTCAGCGAGGCCAGCAGCGCGAACCATCCGAACAGGGAGACGAAGCCCTTGATGATGTCGGGTCCGATCGTGTCGGGCTCGAGACGGATGCCGATCTTTCCAAGCGCGAGTTCGATGCGCTCGCCATCGGTGAAGAAGAGGAAGGCGCCGAGGTAGAGAGGAACGCGCGACTGAAACAGCAGCGCGATGATGCCGAACAGGACGGCGTAGCCGTACGCGTCAGCGAGAATGGTCGTGCCTGCCGTATGCGACGGCTCCGACGCAGTCGTTGCCCGAGGCAGCGATCTGGCGCGCGCCATGTGCTCCAGCATTCTGGCGCGCCGCTCCGGCACGTAGGCTGCCGTGCGGTGGATCCATGGCGGAGGCGTCGGCGAGGCAATCCCGGCCTGGTCGTCCGAGGGAGATTTGTGCTGCGCCATCGGCCTGCATCCAGTTCCATCTGGACATTGGTCGGAGGCGAGGGGCGGGGAGGTTCATGCGGGGCGGCAGATTTCGCCCTGTCATCCAACGGCGGATGATGGCGCTCCCTAGCGGAATCGAACCGCTCTCTCCACCGTGAAAGGGTGGCGTCCTAACCGATAGACGAAGGGAGCAAACCCAGGGCCCCGCCGCTTTTCGCGGCACGGCCGCTGGCCGCCCGAGTCATGCCCGGCGGCTGCAGCGGGCGAACCTATAATGGCCTTTGGCGCCCTGGGCAAGCCGTTCGGGAACGGTCTTTTGGCACCGGTGGATAGCATCCCACCCAAGGATCGGTCGGCCGAATTCAACGGTTTCTTAGGTTCCCTGAGCTAGCGCTGGACTGGGAGAATTTAAGCCGATGCCACCGCCCAAGAAGCGCGCAGCCCGCAAGTCGCTGTCGCAGCATGCCTGGATCACGCTCGACGGCGGATTCGCAGCGCGGCAATGCCTGGTCCAGGACATCTCCGCCACGGGCGCCAAGATCACGCTGGACGAGGATGCGAGCCAGCTCCCGGGCGTGATCCGGATGGCGTTCGCGCGCGATGCGCGGACCGGGCGGAGCTGCCAGGTGGTATGGCGCCGCGGCAAATCGGCCGGCATCAAGTTCATCTGATCCCCGGGCAAAGCGACCCCGATGGCGCGCGACGCCGGTCCGGGCTAGAACGGCCTGCATGCGTGCGCCGCTCCTCATCCTGATCTCGTTGCTGACGACGTCCGCGGCCGCGGCGGAAGCCTTGCGTCTGCCGCCTCCGGAGCGCCCACAGGCCGGCAAGGCCTTGCCGCTTAAGGGTGCCGGCGGGAGCGCGAAAGCGGGCTCCTGCGCCGCCTATGGCCGCGGCTTCCATCTGGTCGAGAGCACCGGCACCTGCGTCAAGATCGGCGGCTCGATCAGCGTCGAGACCACGGTCAGGCGCTGAGCCCCCATGCCGCCGGACATCATGCGGCCCGAGATCATCGTCCCGTTCGTGATGTATTGCGCGCTGCTGTGGTGGGTCGGCCGCGGCCTGAGCTGGACTGCGCGGCTCGCCACCGCGGCGGTCACGCTCGTGCTGATTTTCTGCGTGCTGCTGTTCGAGCGCGGCTGGCCTAAACAAAAAAACGCGAAAACAACCCCATGCACAGTAGCCGCCCCCCTCCCGGCGGCGCGCGGCAAAATGCCGATTCATCGTGCTCGTAACGGACTTTAAGCCGCGTCACCGCTCACGACATCGGCGGTGCCACAAATTGCGCAAAACCGGGCCGTTTGCCGAGCTCGGCGAGCCAGCGCGTCAGATGCGGCTGCGCGGGCCGGGTGATGCCCTCGACGCCGAGCCAGCGCCGCGCATAGGCGCCGATCGCAATGTCGGCGAGCGTGAACGCATCGCCGTCCATGAACGGACGCGTGGAGAGCAGGCGGTCCGCGATGGCCCAGACCTCGGCGGCGGCATCGGCATCCTTTTGCACCTGGATCATGTCTCGCTCGGCGGGCGGCGTGCGCACGATGCCCCAGAACACCGGGCGGTCGACCGGCTGCACCATCGACAGCGTCCAGTCGAGCCAGCGGTCGACGCTGGCGCGCAGCTTCGGCGCCTCGGGATAGATTTGCGTGCCGCGCCCGTGCGCGAGGCAGAGATAGCGCATGATCGAATTGGATTCCCACAGCGTGAAGTCGCCCTCGACCAGCGTCGGGATCCGCGCATTGGGGTTCATCGCGAGATAGTCGGCCTCGCGGGTCTTGCCGAACGCCATGCCGGCGTCGATGCGCTCGTAAGCCAGGCCGAGCTCGGCGAGGCACCACAGCACCTTCTGCACGTTGACCGAATTGGCGCGGCCCCAGATCGTCAGCTTTTGGTCCGGCACGTCATCCTCCCGCGGCGCTTCTTTCGGCGCGGGTAATAGCGGAATCCACTGCGGCGAGCGACGGGCGATTGCGCCGATCCTCTCATGCAAAAGGTCCGCATGCAAAAAGCTCCGCCCGAGGCGGAGCTTTCATTGCAAGGCAAAGCCTGGTCAGGCGATCAGCGGCCGAAGAACAGCCACAGCAAGATGATCACCGGGATCGGCACACCCAGCATCCACAACAAAATTCCGCGTCCCATCGCGTCCTCCTCCAATTGCATTGTCGAAGAGAGAACGCATAGGAGAGGGGCTGGTTCCGGCAAAAAGGCCTACCAATGGCCGATGTTGGGCATCGACGACCACGGCTCCTGCGGCGGCTTCGGATCGCCCTTCTGCAACAGCTCGATCGAGTGCAAATCCGGCGAGCGGACGAAGGCCATGTTGCCGTCGCGCGGCGGACGGTTGATGGTGACGCCGGCCTTCATCAGCTTCTCGCAGGTCGCGTAGATGTCGTCGACTTCATAGGCGAGATGGCCGAAGAAGCGATCCTCGCCGTATTTTTCCTCGTCCCAATTCCAGGTGAGCTCGACCAGCGGCGCGCCGCGCGTCTGCGGCTGCTTCTTGAGCGCCTCGAGATCGTCCGACGAGCACAGGAACACCAGCGTGAAACGCCCCTTGTCGTTCTCGATCCGCCGAACCTCCTTCAGCCCCAGCGCATCCTGGTAAAACTTCAGCGCGACATCGAGATTGCGCACGCGCAGCATGGTGTGGAGGTATCGCATGGTTGTTGCTCCCTGGGTGGATGGAGGGTTTTTGGTTCGGCCGAGCCGAAGGGAGTAGGAGATAGCAGGAAAATCCCAGCAGGGGCAGGGGGCGGGTGCACATGTGCATGAGGGTGAAGCCGGCTGATGAAGTAAATCAGCCGGCGAAATTTCAATGCACTTTCACCGCAAATCCAGTGCCGCACACGCGTCATTGGCTGTGTGTGCGGGCCAGTCTGCTGCCGCGACCTATTGCGCCGCGAGGCGGTTTCCGGCCTGCTCGATCGGCGGCATGAAGAGCGATACCGCGGTGCCTTCGGGGTCGCGAAACTGGAACGTCCTGTTGCCCCATGGCATCGTTTTCAACTTGTGCACCAGCGTAACCTTGTCTTTCAGGCGCTGATAATCCGCATCGATGTCTTCAACCTGAAACTCGATCACGGCGGTGCGGTCGGCGCCGGGCTCGGCACTGTTTTCTTTCCAGAGCGCGACCGTCTCGGCTGCGCCGATTGCCAGGTTGGCGCCCGGCGTCACGATCTTGGCGAACACCGGCGCGAGCCATTCGGCGGAAACTCCGGTCACCATTTCGTAGAACGAAACCATGATTTTGATGTCAGTGGCGATCAGGCGAGTGGAGGCGTACTTCATGACATGTCCTTTGTTGACCCCAGATTGAGCGGCATCGCGGCGCTCGTCGCACATCGCTGCTGCCACCCTGATGTCAGCAGTCACGATGCCGCGCCGAGCGCGCCGTGAATGGCGATGGCAGTGCTCAAGCGCTAGAAAACGAGCCCTTCACGAAGCTCCACAGCGCTAACCGGGTCCTCAGAACGGTGACGCAAACCGCAGAACTTGGCCACCTCATTCACGGGGGACACGGGGTTGTTTAGCCGTTGGCAGATGAACTCCCCGCGGAGCTGACGCGACTAACCGCTATGGCCAATATTCTAGGCGAGCTTCTGTTTGCACTTATCCGCTCGATTGTTGCCGGATGGGCGTATGCGCTCTGGGTCAAACTGGCGACATGGCTCGAGCCGAAAATCCAACGGCGTTGGGTGAAGATTGCCGTAGGAGGCCTCCTCGGCCTGGCAGCCTTTTTTATGATTCCGATCGTGATGGCGCTGTTGGGCCTTTGAAGACAATGAAATCCGTTCTCACCGTCGCACTGGCAATCGGGGCCCTCGTCTCGACGGTGCTGCTCGTCATGGAGCAGCTAACCGACTACTCCACCCCTGTGATGGCATGGGAGATGCCGGGTATATCCGCAGCTTACCTTTTCTGGGGAGCTGTCGGCAGTTCCGTTTTCTTGGGCGTCGCCATCACTTGGGCCGTGAACGCCATCGTTTACGGGGCGCCCGCTTTCGTTGTCCTTACAGTCATCAAGCTGGCAATCCGCGATCTGCCGAAGTGACAGAACTGAGCTCGGCGCGGAGCCGATGCTCAGCGCGCTCAAGAAAATGAGCGGCAGCAGGTCATGCAAGGCGCCTGACGCGCCTTGCATGATCGTCTGAAATTTCGCCTGCCGGCGAGCGGCCGGACGGCCGACATCATGAACCACGACGGAGTTGGAGGCGACGAATGCCCGTAAACGAAGGTCTCTCGTCGTGAAATGGTTTAGACGATACGCAGTTGGCTGCCTGATCGCGGTGCTCCTGTTCTCGGGCCGAGACAGTTACAAACGGCCCGGCGAAGACATGCGCTACGGGGCCATCCTTATGGTAGCCGCCGGTTGGCCTGTTGTTGCCGCGATTGTCGTGGGAAGCACCATCGGTGACATCGTACATGACGTGAAGCAAGGCAAAGCAGGATGAGTGCCCGGCTCGCAAAGCGACAGGCCCCGATCCCGGCATTGAAGTTGTGGAATCGACATTGCGGGATCGTGCGCTCAATCGACGCTGTCTGTGCCCGACGAAATGCAGCGCGCTCAACGTTTGTGAATGCAGCGTTGGCCGAACGCCTGCAACCTTCCCGCGACACTTCTGATCATCGGTGAGTCATGTTCTTCCGTCTCGCAGGGGCGGGGCGTACATGCCCGCTGTCTACTTCTCGAGCCCGGCCTTTTGCCGCATCGTGTCGATCAGCTCTGACGCCTCTGCCTTGGTCAGATCCTTCTTGGGGAGGGGCTTGTGCGCCTGCTCGGCGAGGGTCTTGAGGTAGGATTCCTGGGCGCCGGTCATCGGGTCGTCGCCGGAAACCCAATCCTTCGGATCCTTTTGTGTGTTGTCCCCGGTGTTGTCAGCTGTCTTGTCAGCCATCGCGATCTCTCCTTTTCCACCTAACGTCGGCGCGCGCTTGTCGTTCCTCATTTGTTCGTCAGTCGAAAACGTGCGGAAATTGAACGTCTCGAGATCTGCCATGAAGAACCGACCTACTGGCCAGCGCGGAACAAGCGCTCCCGCCAAGCGTAGGTTCTGCATGAGCGAGAACCTGTCCCATCTCATCGAACATTCCGTGCAGATCGCCTGGGATTATCTGGAGCGCACCGCACAAATCAGCGACGCGCCGTTCACCAGCCGCTTTCTCTCGGCCGCCGTCGAAGAGATGGTCCGCAAGGGCGAGCACAGACGCCTCATGCTGGCCAACCGGGCCATCACGGCGTTCGAGCGGCTTTCCAATAGGCAAGCTGCATAGATCGGTCCCCGGCCTTCGGTCGTCACTGCGCGGCGGTCCTGCAGTTCTCCGAGTGCAATTTGTTGAACCCCGGCGAAGCCCGGCGCGACCAACCGCCATGCTGCAAAGCCTGCTCGGCATCGGAATTGGCTTCGCGGCCTATGTGCTGAGACACCAAAGAGGAAAGTCGTGAAGGCGATCACACTGCTCGCGGTGGCGGCCATGCTGCTGGTGGAAATCTTCGGGTCGAAGGCGAGCGTCGGCGGCTCGATGAGCTTCATGCTGGTCTTTGTGCTCGTGATGCTGGCTGTCGCGATCTACGAGGCTTGGTCGAACGAGCGCGGCGCGATCGGATGGATCGTCAACCTGTTCGCTTCGGCGGTTGGCGGGCTGGTTGCGGTTGCCCTGATCGGGATGGCCGTGGAGGCGATGCTGCCATACCTTCACCTCGAAGGTTCGCTCGCGTCCTCGCAACATCCCCTGAAATACGTCCTAGTCGCAGCCATTGCGATCTGCATGGTGCTGGGATCATGGCTGCCGCTGTTGGCCGTCAACCGGTTTCGTCACTGAAGGGCACCCGGCGTCGCGCTCCCTAGCGCTTTGCTTCCTGCTTGCCACGCCTGATTTCCTCGGCTTCGTCCACGAGCTTCAAGGCGGCGCCGTCATAGCTGAGCTTCAGGCCACGGCCGACGGTCCATATCCATCCTTCCCGAGCGTCGCGGGTTGGCTGGGCGTTGAACTGGTCGGAGATCGATTTGACTGCAGCGTCTTGGGGACCGGATTGTTCAACTCCGCAATGACGCGCCAGATGGGATGTTTGGGATCGGGATTCCCAGGGTCAACGTCGTCGGCAAAGATCGTGACCTTGGCGCCGTCGACTGCGCACTCCAGGACGTAGGAATCGCGAATCTGACGGCAGCGGTAGCGACGTTGCGTGACGAGCTTGTTGGTTTCGTCGAATGTCATCCCTGGCGAAAAGCCGAGGATGTCGGGCTTCTTCACGAGTGCCAGTGACGCAGGCTTTAGAAAGCCGGGCTGTACCGCCACGAGAACGGCGGCAACAACAACGATCAAGCCGGCGACAACAATGGCAATCTTCATCAGCCCCTCACAAGAAACGTTCGACCATACAACAGCCGGAGCGTTCTACCAGCCATCGCCCTGCATGCTTCGAGCCTCCGGCTATTTTTGTAGGACGGCACCTTCGGAGGATCACAGCTTCGGAAGATCGCATGGGCACGTATCGGCTGGTCATGAACGTGAAAAACCGCCCCTGACATGACCAGGGGCGGCTTTCACCAAACGGGGTTTCGAACGCGATCTAGTGGCCGGTGCCCGGCTTCGTCGTCTTCGGCGGCTTGCCGTCTTCGATCCGGCCTTCGTTGCGCAAGTCACGACCTTCCTGGGCCTTCTTCTGGCTCTCGGGGGACTTGCCGTGTTCGTTCATCTCTTCTTTGATGAATCCGGCGCCTTCCTTCACTTTACCTTCAACGCTCATGACGATCTCCTTGCTGGAGATGGGGCAACTCGCGGCAAGACCTGACCGTTCCGGTGCGCGCACGATTGTGAGGAGTGCATTCGACAGGTTCCAAAGACCCTTGTCATGAAATGGCCGCGCCGCTTGTGGAAGCGACGCGGCCGGGAAGCGAGCCGTACAGGAAACCGGCTTACTTCTTGTTGCTGCGGGTCTTGGTACCGCCCTGGTCGCTGCCCGGGCCGGAGCCGCCCTGGCCGGAGGCGTCGGGCCTCACCATTCCGCCCTTGCTCATGCCGTCATGGCTCACGCCGGTCGTGCCGCTGCTCATCGTGCCCTTGTCCGTGTTGGTCATGCCGGGCTTCTGCATGTTGTCGGACTGCGCGGCGGGGCCGGTCTGGGTCTGGGCCAAGGCAGAGCCGCACATGAGGCCGAGGGCGGCGGTCGCAATGACGAGCTTCTTCATCTCAAACTCCTGGTTGGTTGTGTGGGCCAACGGGAGCGCAGAAACCGTGTTCCTAAAACAAGGCGTTCCGGAGTGCAAAAATTCTCGTCTGCAACGAGGCGTTGTCGGTTCTGCTTGAATCAGAACCGCTCCAGATTGTTGTGACGCGTTTTCGTCGCGCGAACTTGAAAACGCTCTAAGCCGCAAGCCGCTGATCGGCCGGGCCCGTCAGGTGCTTGAGCACTTCCGCGTGCTCCAGGTCGGGAACCGCAATGGCCGTGTGGCTGTAGCTCGTATTGGTTCGTGAGTTTGCAATCCTGTCCAGGATCTCGCCGCCCTTGATGACGTGGAGACCCATGCCCTCTCCCGACGGGAAGATCGCGAGCACCACGTCATAGGCTGTGATGACGGCGCGAAGCGCTTCGGCCTTGTCTTCGGCAATGTCGACGAACACGCGAACATCGGCCGCGAGTTCACGCAGCTCGTTAAAATCCAGCACTGTGGGGTACTCCAACGCAACGATACTAAGGGGAGCTTGGAGGCGTTAGGTTACCGAAGTCTCAACGGCGCATGCCCAGCCAAAGGTTTATCGACCAGGCGCTCCCGTCCAGCCGATAGGACGCGCGGGCGTTGCCGCTTGCTCGGCAAGGCGCCGGCACGGAAAGAACCTATGGAGCGGGAGGGACGAAGCGCGCCTCATACCCATACGGGCGTCACGCGATACGCGCGTGACTCATGCGCGGTTTACTTGGCGTATCCCTGGGAGCGGAGCCACGCGATCTTGCGGTCGCCATTGATCCAGTCGTCGGCGTCTGCCTTGCTGGTGAAGCCCTTGATTTCGCGCTGTTCGCTGTCCGGGTAATCCGCCAGGATTTTCCAGTCGTTGTCTGCAATGCGGACGGTTTTGAAGGTCACTTTTGTTTTTGCCATGCCGCATTATGCAGGAGATGGCCGGAAAAGAGAACCTGCCTTGTGACGGTCACCGGGGTGGCCGGGCGCAGACCTCGGAGGCCAGCCTGATCGGCAGTGCGGGGCCGGGTCCAGGCAAAGACGAAAGCCCCGCCTGGGGGAAGCGGGGCTCTCTGATGGGGGGTGAAGCTTGGGGACTTCAAAGAGTTAGACGCCTCGGGGAGAAAATGGTTCAACGCGAAAACGGCGGAAGCTGCGGCATCTTTGCCGGGGCGTCCGGCCCTCCGCAGAACCCCTGCTTGCGTTTTGGGCGTCGATGGGTTCTAAGCCCCGTCACTTCATGAAAGTTGGCATGAAACAGAAGCGCGTTGCGCGGTCGGACCGCGTCCTGAGCAAAGCCTGCTCGCGCGCACAGAAGGAAATTCAGACATGGCGAAGATGACGAAGACTCAGTTGATCGATGCAATTGCCGAGGGCACGCAGCTGTCGAAGAACGACGTGAAGTCGGTCATCGAGTACATGGCGACGGTCGGCTACAAGGAGCTCAACGAGTCCGGCGAGTTCGTCATTCCCGGCTTCGTGAAGATGTCGGTGGTGAACAAGCCGGCGACCGAAGCCCGCATGGGCGTCAATCCCTTCACCAAGGAGCCGATGCAGTTCGCCGCGAAGCCGGCGAGCAAGTCGGTGAAGGCCTCGCCGCTGAAGGTGGCCAAAGACTCCGTCTAAGGGCTCGCGTTTTCGTTGCGGAGGCTTCTTTTCGCGGAGCGCTGCAATGATTGCTTGCTTGTGCTGAACCAATAAGGAACTCTCTTAAGGAACTCTAGGGCGTCGTCAGGCTTTGCTTCCGAAAGGGAGAAATCACATGACTGGTCTCAGCGAAGAAGAGATTCGAAATCGGGCCTATCACCTCTGGAAGGAGGCTGGCGAGCCCGCAGGCACGATGGACACCTTCTGGTATGAGGCCGAAAAGGAGCTTCTCGCCGAGCGGACCAAGCAAGGCGAAGTCCCACCCGGCATGACCGACAATTTGTCGGTCTGACTTTGCTGGTTCAACAGGCGGACAGGGGCGAGCGTCGACAGTTCTCAAAGCAGCCATTCGGCGTAACGCCCGGGTGGCTGCTTTGCTGTTCGGGCCCTCGTTCGAATCGAGTCGCCTCCGTGCGGCCGCCTCAAAGAAAAACCCCGGTCTTGGGGACCGGGGCTCTTCAAGCAGGTCGGCCGCGTTGCGACATGCCGCCAGCACCACCGAATTCGACCTGACAACGCGGGGCGGGAAAACTCGTTCCGGCCGCTAGTCCGGCGATACGGACACGTCACCGGCGTATCGACCTGGCGCTCGCGCCAGACGATGAGATCGCATTTGGGATTGAGCCACTGATGTTCGGAGCCGCGCGCCTTCAGGTGCGCGAGCGCTGCATCATGTGCGGCGGTCTGATCCGGCGCTTCGACCATGATCTCCACGGTCTCTTCGATCTGACGCACCACTTCGACGGCGTAGTATTTTCTGGTCACGATCCCTAGCTCCGGAATGACTAACGGGGAGGGCGGTGGCGCGTTCCCCAAAAGAAAAACCCCGCGCTTTCGCACGGGGCCTTCTTGGCTGGCGGGGAAGGGATTTCAGCGCCTAGCCGCCGCGCCGTGGCTCGAACTTAAGGTTGAAAACCTAAAAAGCAACCGTCGGCGCGCGGAAGGCTCAAGGCGATGTGCCCGGCGAATTTCACGGGAGGGGCTGGACTTGTTGTTCCTATTTTGTTCTAGTGACGCATCTCTTTTGGCAGCGACATTGTTTTGGAGGTGCCCATGACTGTCGAGAAACAGCGGGAAATAATCAGGCTCTGGAATCAGCTCAGGAAGCTTGATGGTCCGGCCGCGGAAGAACTCCGCATCCAGATCCTCGAATGCTTTTCGGAGAAGGATCTATCGAAGGACACGGCGAAGCGAGCGGCGTGATGAGCATCGCACTAGCTCGATGACAACAGGCAATCGCGCGCGCCTTCACCGATCGTTAGGGATCGTTTTGCGCTGGATTTCTCGACTCCGATTCGTTCCTTGCGAACGAAATGGAGTCGGATGCAGAACAAGTCGTGGCTTCTGTGTCGATGCGGGACACGCCTTTCCTGACCAAGCCGGCGTGATGCTTCGCATAGTCCCGTTCGCCTGTCCTCGCTACGAGTGAGGCGAGGGAGACGCGACATGGATGCGTGCTGTTGCTCGAGATGTTCGCCGAGATCGCAAAAGTGTTTTGGTACGACCGCACCCGCGCTTGCGCAACGACAGGCCCTCGGTGCCGCCGGTGCCACCGCGGTCGAATCCGAAGACGGGATGTGAGCGCGCGATCGTTGGCGACTGCGGTCGTTTGCGTGCGAACGATATATTAAGGCTTGCTTCGTGCCGATTTCTGCGATTCCGATTCGCTCTCCGAGAACGAAAGGCAGGCGAAGCTGGAACAAAGCCGGACGACGGATCACCACAAGCTTCGCTTCACCGTCTCGACGCTCTCCGTCGCCGGCGCTATCGTTGCTCCAGCGGCGGACGCAACATGAAGAACGGGCTTTATTCCATCCACCTCCACATGCTCGACGGCCTGAAGGGGCGCGACAGCGGCGTGCTGATCCTGCGTGACGGCGTTCTGCTCGGCGGCGGGCCGTATTTCTGGTCGCGCGGCGTCTACACGGAACGGCAATTCGAACAACGGCCCTTCGAAACACGGGACCTGGAAGGGCGAGCTTGTCACCAACCAGCACACGCCGTTTGCGGATGGCTTCGCCCGGCCGCTGTTCGGCGGAGTGGAGGCAACGAGCGGCTTCTCCGGGACGTTCAGCGACGACACGGCCGAGGTGTTCGGCACCGTGCTGGTCGCAGGCCATCGCAGCCTCGGTTTTCGTGCGAGCCTGAAGCGGCTCGCCGAGTTCTGAAGACGCGTGTTCTGAAGACGCTTGTTCTGAAGAGGCTTGGCGAACTCCTAACGGAAGCTTGCCGCGAAGCCGATAACCCTATTCGGTTAGGTTAAAAGCGCAATCGCGTTGCACTTGCCGCCACTTGCGATAGGTGTCTGGCGAAGACGCGATCCGACTTTGGCCAACAAGCGACTTTGGCCAACAAGCAATTTTGCCAAGAACGAATTCATGACACCTTTTTCAGAACCGTCCTTTTATCAGGGCGACCGCCACACCTACCGGCGCATCGCCATCGTCGGCACGCTCTTTTGTCTGGCTTTCGTGGTGATCAGCGTCTCGCTGCGGCCACAGCTCGAGGACACGCGTGTCGCGGTCAAAGCCGACAGGCTGATGCGTACGGCGGGCCAGCTACCGCACACGAATTAACGGTCGTCGGTGGAGGTCTGATGGTCGGCGCAATTGCTTGGGCACGCGGTGCCGTGTGAGGCGAGCGCCACGAAGCCGGCATAGCCGGACAGGTTGAGCAGGATTTCGAGCCAAACGGGCATGTCGGCCTCCTTTCTCCTTGAAGGCTACGCCAACGTGCGCGCGAAGCGCATGTTCCCGGACAAAGGCGGACCGGCGCCTCAAAGTGGGGTGGTGGGGTCGAGCCGCCGGCCGAGGGCGCCTACGGACTCGCTCGACGGCTGTTCCTTAAGGAACTCGGCAATCGCCCGCGCCAGTTCGCCGTCGCTCATCGGGGTCGGCGGCGGGCGCAGCGTACCGACACCGAAACTGCGGACGATCTCGTCGTAATGCTGATCTCCGGATCTGGGAACGAGCCTGCGGATACGGGCCAGCAATTTGGATATCGGCACTTTATCCTCCTCGGCTCCCCGCTGGCAGCAATTGTGGCGCATTGCCAATGCTGTGCGTGCAACTGAAAACCCCGCCAGCATCGGTGATGCTGACGGGGTCTTCGTGCTGTTGCCTCAACCGGACGGCGGAGGCTTCCGCACTTGAGCAAACAATTCGCGGAACGCGTGCCCGTTCCATGCGTGGCCGGATTTATTCCGAACTCGGTTCCACAGGCTTGCGCGCAACCATAGCAACGCGCCGGCGTTGTCTGTGCGAGATACGAAGGAGGAGATTCATGATGAGGAAGACACTAGCAGTTCTGGCTACCGTCGCGGCCGTTGGCGTGACCGCGGTCGCGGCGCCTTCGCCTGCCGAGGCGCGCGGCCGCGGCATCGGTCCGGGCCTCGCGTTCGGTCTTGCCGCCGGCGCCATCACCGCGGGCGCCGTCGCCGCGTCGCATCCTTACGGCTATGGCTACGGCCCGCGGTATGGCTACTACGGCGGCCCCGCTTATGCCTACGGCCCTGGTCCCTACGCTTATTACGGTGATGGACCATACTACCGCCGCCACCATTATTACCGTCACTGGTAACGGCTGAACAAACGAAAAGCCCGGAGCAATGCTCCGGGCTTTTTTCATGCTCGGTGATCCGGTGTCGTTACGGCCAGAGCGAGGGCCGTTCCGCCTTGCGCGCGTTGTCGAGCGTCGACACGAAATACTCTTCACGTTCGCGCTTGAATTTTTCCTGGGTGGCACGGAAGGCGGCGACACGGGCGGCGATCTCTTCGCGTTCGCGGATTTTGCGTTGTTCGTCCTCGGTCATGTTAAATCCCCTCTGCACGTGAGTATGTGTCCTACTGAACCCAAGCACTGCCGCCGCAATCACGTTGAGTCGCGTCAACACATGCATTGGCGCTTCTGATTGGGGCGTCAATGGGGAGGAGGCATTGCAGGATTGTGATAAGCGAGGGTCGGAAAAAATTGCCGACCATGTCTTGCGTGGCGGTGGAGAACAGCGTCAATAATCTTGTCGCTTGCGCATGTTGCAGCTAGCGCAAAAACAAATCAGTAAAACAGCAAAACGGGAGGCGGCGTTGATTGCATCGGATCTTCGCAGCGGCGTCGAGCGTCTTGGCGACATGATCGCCGAAGCCAAACGGATCGTGCCGTTCACCGGCGCCGGCATCTCGACCGAATGCGGCATCCCCGACTTTCGCTCGCCGGGCGGAATTTGGACGCGCAACCGCCCGATCCCGTTCGACGAGTTCGTCGCCAGCCAGGAGGCGCGCGACGAATCCTGGCGCCGGCGCTTCGCGATGGAGGAGGTCTTTGCGGCGGCTAAGCCCGGCCGCGGCCATCGCGCGCTCGCCTCACTCTACCGCGCCGGCAAGGTTCCCGCGATCATCACCCAGAACATCGACAATCTGCATCAGGCCTCCGGCGTCGCAAGCGATCACGTGATCGAACTTCACGGCAACACCACGTATGCGCGCTGCATTGGATGCGGGCAGGCCTATCCGCTTGATTGGGTGAAGCGCCGCTTCGACGAGGAGGGCGCCGCGCCCAACTGTACCGTGTGCGACGAGCCGGTGAAGACCGCCACGATCTCCTTCGGCCAGACAATGCCCGAGGACGAGATGCAGCGCGCGACGGCGCTGTCGCAAGCCTGCGATCTCTTCATCGCGATCGGTTCCTCGCTGGTGGTATGGCCGGCCGCGGGCTTTCCGATGATGGCGAAGGAATCGGGTGCACGCCTAGTGATCGTCAATCGCGAGCCGACGGAGCAGGACGACATCGCCGACCTCGTGATCCGCCACGACATCGGCGAAACGCTGGGGCCCTTTGTCGGTAATTGAGGCAGCAATTTGATTCGCGGCTGTGCAAGCTGTTCATAGGTTCCGCCGAATCTCTTTTTTGTCTATGCGTCGCAACCGGGAGTGTTATCTTTTGAGTCGAAAGATTCGCGTCGCGTCGAGTTGAGAAGATTCTCTAAAGACGCGTGATTCGGCGCCGCCATTCAGGCGGGTTGCATGGCATGTGTGGGGTCCGGGGTTATGGGGTCGTCGGACGGATTTGAGTCCAAGAAGGTCGGAGTTCCCGCGGTGGGCGAACACGGCGGTGGCGGTCGCGACAGTGCACTCAGTCCGTTCACCGGACTTGGTGAGAGCAGCGCCAACCTCGTCGAGGTTCACGGCGTCATCAAATGGTTCGACGCCTCAAAAGGCTACGGCTTCATCGTTCCCGACAATGGCTGGCCCGACGTGCTCCTGCACGTCACCGTGCTTAGGCGCGACGGCTTCCAGACCGCCTACGAGGGTGCCCGCATCGTCGTCGAGTGCATCCAGCGCGCCAAGGGCTACCAGGCGTTCCGCGTGGTCTCGATGGACGAGTCGACCGCGATCCATCCGGCGCAGATGCTGCCGCCGCGCACCCATGTCACGGTGACGGCGACCAGCGGGCTGGAGCGGGCTCAGGTCAAATGGTTCAACCGGCTGCGCGGTTTCGGCTTCCTGACCTGCGGCGAGGGCACCCCCGACATCTTCGTGCACATGGAGACGCTGCGCCGCTTCGGCATGACCGAGTTGCGGCCCGGCCAGTATGTCCTGGTCCGGTTCGGGCCCGGCTCCAAGGGCATGATGGCGGCCGAGATCCATCCCGAGACGGGATCGCCGGTTTCGTCCCACTAATTCCATTCCCGCGATCGTGAGCAGAGGCGCGCTGGCTGGCCGGCGCGCCTCTGGCTTTTCCGGTGACCGCCACGTAAGGACTGGTCCAGTCCCACGCCTCGAGAGCCATCCATGAATTTCGATCGAAAGGCCGTCTTCGCCCTTGCGAAGGGCTGGCTTGCCGCCATCCTTGTCATCGCCGGCTGTGCCGTCGCGAGCGCACCCGTGCGCGCCGCCAGCTTCCAGCCCCTCGAGATCGTCACCAGGAACGGCGTGCAGGTGTTCTCGGTCGAGGTCGCGACGACGGAGGAAGAAAAGCAGACTGGCCTGATGTACCGTAAGGAACTGGCGGACGGCAAAGGCATGCTGTTTGACTTTAATCCCGAGCAGGAGGTGTCGATGTGGATGAAGAACACCTACGTCTCGCTCGACATGATCTTCATTCGCGCCGACGGCCGAATTCTGCGCATCGCCGAAAATACCGAGCCGATGTCGACAAAGATCATCTCATCCAGGTGGCCCGCGCGGGCTGTTCTGGAGGTGGTGGCAGGGACGGCGCAGAAATATGGCATCCGCGCCGGCGACCGCGTCGGCCACCCGCTGTTCGGCAGCAAGTAGCCGGGAAGGGAGCCATTGCCCCCGCCTGGCGGTCTTTTGGGAAGCTTGCTCGCGCCTTTGGAAGGCTTGCTGGCGCTTTGGGAAGCGTGTATCGACGGGGCTCGCCGGACATTCGGGGTATAGCGCAGCCTGGTAGCGCGGCAGTTTTGGGTACTGCAGGTCGTTGGTTCGAATCCAGCTGCCCCGACCAGTCCGAGGTGGGCCAGACCCGCGCCTCAGAACAATAGCCAATCGGCGAGGCGCCAGGCGAGCGCAGCTCCAGCCGTGCATGGCGCGCGTTCGATGCCGATGCCCGCAGCCGCCAAAGCCTTCCTAACCCTCGGCGCTCATTCCCTGCGCAACGCGACTTTCCGCGACTTTTCAAGGCATTGGGGCGGGTCGGGCGGCGCGGAATGCGTAAAACTTTGTCGAACCTTTAGGCGTCGTCCTAGACATATTGGTGTTGGGGATTTCAGCGCCCAATGCCTAACGGACGCCGCCAAGCGATGATATTCCGCTTGCGCGCGTTACGCTTTTCCAACCATCAGTTCGTCGCGTACCAGCCGAACGGAAACGGCAGGAATGGCCAGGCCAGCTGATTGTCGTTGGCGACCTTCCGCGGCTCCTGCTCCGGCGTCTTCGCGGGCAGAGCAGGCGGCGTCGAATGCAGCGCCAAGCGCAGACATGCACATTGCAAATTCATCGTGGTGGCCCCCGCCCATCAATCGTTTTCAAAAATTCGCGTCAGCCTGGAAATCAACGCGCGTCCTCAAAACGACGCGCTCATTCTCAAATCGCACACAGTCTAGGAAAATCGGCGGCCGCTTTCAACCGGTCTCGCCACGCGCTCACAGGAGGTAAGGTTGATCGGTTAGGTTAAGAGCGAGCGGTTGTTGCGGGCGCCTTCGCGACTGTTATCAGATCGGTTCGGCTTGCGACGGTCTGCCTGAAATTCGTGCTCACACGACATCACAGTTCGTCGCAGCGCTCGTATCCTGTGAGTTCTGTATCATGTCTCTCGATCGCAACGTCCGAACCGTCGGTCCGCAGGCGAGCTGGACCGAGATCTGGCACCTCTGGACCGTGTTCGTGCCGCGCCGCTCGATCAACGGGCAGCTCGTTTACGGCAAGGTCTGGCGCCGCCACGACGGCCGTGACTGGATCTACAAGAAGTTTACCGAGTACGACAGCGAAGCGGCGGCCTGAAGCGGGGGCGCTGTCGTCCGGCGGGATCGGAGCTGCCCGTTCAAGCGGCCTTTGCGGCCGCAGTCTTGGGCGGCGGCGGCTTCAGCGGCTTGTCCTGCTTCTTCGACCAGGAGATATAATAGGCCACCGTCGTCATGATCGCGATCCCGGCGACGCTGACGAAGATCTGCGCGAACAGCGAGCCCGAGCTCATCGACAGCTCGAAATGACCGACGAAGGACAGGAACACGCCGACGCAGAACACGGCGAGCGACTGCTGGCCGCACACGATGATGGGGTCGAACCCTTTCCATTCCAGGCCCGGCCAGTCCTTGGGCACGAAGCGGATCACCAGGATCACGATCACGACGAAGTGGATAAAGCGGTAGGGCGCGAGGTTGGTCTTGTCGTTCGGGTTGAACGCCGAGAACAGCCATTCCGGGAACATGCCGCCGAGGGTCGGGAAGCGGCCGGCCATGGTCATGACCAGCGCAAACAGCATGTAACCAAGACAGAGCCACAGCGTGACCGGTGCGTTGATCAGCGTCATCGAGCGCCGCGCGCCGCCCATGGCGCACCAGGCGCCGAACACGAACAGCACCTGCCAGCAATACGGGTTGAAGTACCACTGTCCGGCCGGATAGGCGTTCAGGTTCAGGCCGAAATGGCGCGCGGTCAGCCACAGCACGATGGACAATGCCATCGTCAGGTCCGGCTTGCGCAGCATGAACCAGAGCACGGGCGGAAACAGCCCCATCAGCACGATGTAGAGCGGCAGCACGTCGAGATTGAGCGGCTTGAAGCGCAGGAACAGGCCCTGGCGCAGCGTCTCGGTGGCGTTGTCCACCAGGCCGGCGACGTTGAACTCGTTGATCATCTCGGAATCGCCGAAGCGCAGCGCCAGATAGCTGATCGAGGCGATGTAGATCACGAACAGGATGATGTGGGCGACGTAGAGCTGCCAGACCCGCTTGGTCAGCCTCGTAGCACCGACGAGGAAGCCGCGCTCGAGCATCATCCGCGCATAGACGAAGGAGGCGGTGTAGCCGGAGATGAAGACGAACAAATCCGCGGCGTCGGAAAAGCCGTAGTTGCGGGTGGTGATCCAGTTCACCACGTTGTCGGGGATATGGTCGAGGAAGATCGCCCAGTTCGCAATGCCGCGAAACAGGTCGAGCCTGAGGTCACGGCCCTTCTCGGGGAGCGTGGCGTTGATGTTCAGGAAGGACATGCGACGGGAGCTTTCGGAGGGGACGGACAGGTAGATGTCAACGAAGCAGGGCCACCGGGCGAGACCCCGGCGCGGAAGGCGGGTATGCAATTGTCACGATGCAGCATAATGATTATACCCGTCGGCGAGCCATCCCGGGGGGCCGGAATCACCGATCAGTTCCCTAAAGGTGTCTCTATACTATGCCCGCGGTTTCCACCAACTGCTACCGTGACGCATCGAAATCGAACGAAAAGACGAACAAGAGGCCCGGACCGTCCATGACCGCACGCATTTTCAAGCCCGCCAAGAACGCGATGCAATCCGGCCGGTCGAAGACCAAGGAATGGCAGCTCGACTACGAGCCCGAGCAGCCGCGCGCGGTCGAGCCGCTGATGGGCTGGACCTCGTCCGGCGACATGAAGCAGCAGATCACGCTGCACTTCCACAGCAAGGAAGAGGCGGTCGCCTATTGCGAGCGCAAGGGCATCGCCTACCAGGTGATCGAGCCAAAGGAATCGGTGCGCCGTCCGGTCGCCTATGCGGACAATTTCTCGTTCCGCCGCGGCGAGCCGTGGACGCATTGAGGGCGGGCAACGAAACTCTCGTCATGCCCGGGCTTGTCCCGGGCATCCACGTTTTAGCGTCCACGTAAAAAGCCCGCGGTTGGCCGGGACATGCTCGGCCAACCACGCCGGTTCTTCCCATCGTCCTGCCCTTGGCAGCCATTCCGCCCCGTGCTTCGCTGTCTCGCATGATGCGACCATGACGAGGTGGGCTATGGCGGGGCGTGACCAGCTCGACGGCGTCGATCTGAAAATACTCTCCGAGTTGCAGCAGGACGGGCGGGTTCGCAATAACGAGCTGGCGCTGCGCGTCGGGGTGTCCGGGCCCAACTGCGTGAGGCGGCTGAAATCGCTGTTCAGCCGCGGCGTGATCCGGGCGGTGCGCGCCGTTATCGACGAGCGGCTGCTCGGCTACGAGGTGGTGTCGTTCGTCTCGATCCAGCTCGGCAGCCAAGCCCAGCCGGTGCTGGCGGCATTCGAGAGCTCGATCGCCGCGATCCCGCGCATCCAGCAGTGCTGGCGGATTTCGGGAGACACCGACTATCTTCTCAAATGCGTGGCGCCGAGCGTCGAGAGCATGCGCCAGCAGCTCCTGCATTTCGCCGCGATGCGGAACGTGAAGAACGTCCGCAGCTTTCCGGTGCTGGGCGTGGCGAAGGACGTGCCGCTGCCATTGCAGGAGATCGCGGCGGTAGGATAGTTCGGCGGCGACGGGTCCCAAAACGTAGCTCGCGTAACGACATCCAAACATCCGAAGGCGCGGGAGTGACTCCCTTACCGGGATACAGGTTCGGATAAGGCGGATATAAACATAAGTAACTCACCTAACTGTGACATGTGATTTGCGAAGTTCTGCAATGCGCCGAAGCGTGATTGCCGGTTCCTGGTGCTGGCCTACATGCGAGGTGTGAACCTCAGCCTGCGTCGCATGCCGAGGCCTCTTTTGTGGGACCCTGAAGCAGGAAAAGACAACATGACCTCGATCTCGAAGACGTTCGTCGTATCCGCTGCGACGCTGTTTGCATCTGCGTTTCTCATGATGACCGCGCCGGCTGCCCAGGCAGAAGACTACTGCATCACCAATGGTGCCCAGGCCGCGCATGGCTGCGGCTATCCGACGATGGAGGCCTGCCGGGCCGCGGCCGGCGGCATCGGCGGCTCGTGCTCACAGAGCGGCGGCGCGAAGACGTCGGCCGACGCGCTGGCCTTCCAGCCGAAGCAGACGCACTCGCGCACCAAGCTGCGCCCGGGCGGGCAGACCAACTCGAACTGAGCGAGACCGTTTGGAAATGTTGCGGCCTCCGAGTTGGATCTCGGAGGCCGCAACAGCATGACAACCCGCGCTTCAGCGATACCTGCCGCGAAACTCGCGCGGGGAGGCGCCGGCCCAGGTGCGGAAGGCGCGAGAAAAGCTCTTCTCGTTGCGGAAGCCGGCGATCTCCGCGATCCGCTTGATCGGGCTGCGACCGCGCATCAACTCCTGCTTGGCGAGCTCGAATTTGGCCTCTTCCTTGAGATCCCGCAGTGAGGTCGCTTCATCGCGCAGGCGCCGATGCATGGTGCGGGTGGAGAGTGCCAGCTCGCTTGCGACATCCTCGGCGCCGAGACTGCGTCCGCGCGCATTGCGGAGTACGCGGCGAACGCGCTCGACCAGCAGCCGGTCGCGCCGATAGGGCAGTACGGTCAGCCGCAGCGCGCCCTTGAGCATGTTGTCGAGGTCCGCCGCGCTCCGGGTGAGCGGCAGCAACAGGTAATGCTTGTCGAAGGTGATGGAAGCGCGGTCCGCACCGAAGCGGATGTTTCGGCAAAAGATGGTCGGATAGACCGAGACGTGGCCGGGCTCGGGGTACGGAAATTCCGCGGCGCGGAGCGCGATTTGCGAATCCACCGCCCAGCAGGAGAAGCCGAGAACATAGCGGAGCAGGGTGACCAGGCAGAATTCGCGTAGAGGTCCGAGGTCGGCCAGTTCGCGGATGGACACGACCGCGGTCTCCTCGCCGACGGCGAGATCGAGCAGCACGTCCTCGGTGAGCAGACGATGGTGCCGGCACCAGCGCTTGAGCGCGACCTCCAGCGTCGGGGCGGTGATCGAGGCGCGGCACAGCATGCCGTAGGTGCCAAAGGGCAGCCGCCGCGAGAACCAGCCGAGCGCCTCGTCATCGAGTTCGCGCATGGCATGGCCCGCCAGCGCCTCGAACTGGCCGGCCGTGACCCGCCCATCCGGAGAATTGACAAGGTCCGGCGTTACCTGACCCCGGCTCAGCGCCTCGGTCGGATCGCGGCCGTAGCGGTCGTAAGCGGCAACGACGCCGCGGACGAAGGCGGCAGGGGTCACGGCACGGCGCGGGATCGCGGTTGCGACTTGAAAAGGCATCGGAAAATCCTCTGGGAAAATCCTCGCCAAGTTTGGCGGAAAATGCAACCTTTTCGACCGCAGAAGGGCCCCGATGCCGCTAGGTTCGGTCCCCAAAATAGGGAGGAATCGCCTTGAATATCCCGAGCATCGATTTCGATCTGGGCGAAGACATCAGCATGCTGCGCGACACGCTGCGCGCCTTCGTGGAGGCGGAGATCGCCCCGCGTGCCGCCGATATCGAGAAGGCCAATCTATTCCCGGCGGACCTCTGGAAGCGCCTTGGCGACCTCGGCCTGCTCGGCATGACCGCGCCGGAGCAATATGGCGGCTCCAACATGGGCTATCTCGCCCATATCGTCGCGATGGAGGAGATTTCGCGCGGCTCGGCCGCGGTCGGGCTCTCCTATGGCGCCCACTCAAATCTCTGCGTCAACCAGATCCGCCGCAACGGCAATGATGCGCAGCGCGAGCGCTATCTGCCAAAGTTGATCTCCGGCGAGTATGTCGGCGCGCTCGCGATGTCCGAGCCCGGCGCCGGCTCAGACGTCGTCTCGATGAAACTGCGCGCCGACAAACGCGGCGACCGCTACGTGCTCAACGGCTCGAAGATGTGGATCACCAATGGCGGCGATGCCGACGTGCTGGTGGTCTATGCCAAGACCGATCCGGAAGCGGGCCCGCGCGGCATGACCGCCTTCCTGGTCGAGAAGGGGACGAAGGGCTTCAGCCACGGCCAGCATCTCGACAAGCTCGGCATGCGCGGCTCCAACACGTATCCGCTGTTCTTCGACGAATGCGAGGTGCCGGAGGAGAACGTGCTTGGGAAGGTCGGGGAGGGCGTCAAGGTGCTGATGTCCGGCCTCGACTATGAGCGTACGGTCCTCTCGGGTGGACCACTCGGGATCATGGCGGCCTGCATGGACGCGGTGGTGCCCTATATGCACGAGCGCAAGCAGTTCGGGCAGCCGATCGGCGACTTCCAGCTCATGCAGGGCAAGCTCGCCGACATGTACGCGACCTGGCAGGCCACGCGCGCCTATGTCTATGCGGTGGGGCGTGCCTGCGACCGCGCCGATCACGCGCGCAGCTTGCGCAAGGACGCCGCCGCTGCGATCCTCTATTCCGCCGAGAAAGCGACGTGGATGGCGGGTGAGGCGATCCAGGCGCTTGGCGGGGTCGGCTACACCTCCGAATTTCCGGTCGGACGCCTGTGGCGCGATGCAAAGCTCTACGAGATCGGCGCCGGCACCTCGGAGGTCCGGCGCATGCTGATCGGTCGCGAATTGATGGCTGAGACGGCTTAAAACCTTCACGCAATTGGAACCAACATGCCGCTCCATTCCAGCATCGATACGTCTTCTTCGGACTTTGCGCGCAATTCCGAGGCCATGCGCACCCTCGTCGCGGATCTGCGCGAAAAGCTGAGCCAGGTTGCGGGCGGCGGCGGCGAGGTCTCGCGCAACCGCCACACCTCGCGTGGCAAGATGCTGGCGCGCGAGCGCGTCGACCTGCTGGTCGATCCCGGCACCGCGTTCATGGAGCTGTCGCCGCTCGCGGCCTATGGCCTTTACGGCGGCGACGTCCATTCGGCGAGCGTCGTCACCGGGGTCGGGCGCATCGCGGGCCGCGAATGCGTGATCGTCGCCAACGACGCCACCATCAAGGGCGGCACCTATTATCCCATGACCGTGAAGAAGCATCTGCGCGCGCAGGACGTGGCGCGGCAGAACAATCTTCCCTGCGTCTACATGGTCGATTCCGGCGGCGCCTTTTTGCCGCTGCAGGACGAGATCTTTCCGGACGAGCGGCATTTCGGCCGCATCTTCTACAACCAGGCGCAGATGTCGTCGCAAGGCATCCCGCAGATCGCCATCGTGATGGGCTCCTGCACGGCCGGCGGCGCCTATGTCCCCGCGATGTCGGACGAGAGCATCATCGTGCGCAATCAAGGCACCATCTTCCTGGGCGGGCCGCCGCTGGTGAAGGCGGCGACGGGCGAGGTGGTGACCGCCGAGGAGCTCGGTGGCGCCGACGTGCATTCGCGACAATCAGGCGTGACCGATCATTACGCCCAGAACGACGCACACGCGATCGGCATCGCCCGCCGCATCGTCGGCACGCTGAAGCCATCGGTACGGCCAAACCTCAACATGCATCCGCCGCGTGATCCCTTGTTTGCGGCCGAGGAGATCTATGGCGTGGTGCCCGTCGACGGGCGCAAGCCGTTCGACGTGCGCGACATCATTGCGCGCGTGGTTGATGGTTCCGAGTTCGACGAGTTCAAGAAGCTGTACGGCACGACGCTGGTGTGCGGCTTCGCCCACATCTGGGGTTTTCCGGTCGGCATCATTGCCAACAACGGCATCCTGTTCAGCGAGAGCTCGCTGAAGGGGGCGCATTTCATCGAGCTGTGCTGCCAGCGCGGCATTCCGCTGGTGTTCCTGCAGAACATCACCGGCTTCATGGTCGGCAAGAAATACGAAGCCGGCGGCATTGCGCGTGACGGCGCCAAGCTGGTGACGGCGGTCGCGACCGCGTCGGTGCCGAAATTCACCGTGGTGATCGGCGGGTCCTACGGCGCCGGCAATTACGGCATGTGCGGCCGCGCCTACTCCCCGCGCTTCCTGTGGATGTGGCCTAACGCGCGCATCTCGGTGATGGGCGGCGAGCAGGCCTCGATGGTGCTGAGCCAGGTCCGCCGCGACAATATCGAGGCCAAGGGCGACAGCTGGTCGAAAGAAGACGAAGATAAATTCCGCGAGCCGATCCGCGCGCAATATGA
>NZ_JADPJF010000124.1:153010-188452 GCF_023073295.1 Bradyrhizobium sp. 23
CGGCCGATACAAGGCTGGTGCTCGGCCTCGGCCTCTCGGTGGCGTCGAATGCGCCGATCGAGCCGACGAAATTCGGCCTGTTCAGGATGTGATGCGATGGACCGCTCAAAGCTCTACCGCCGTTTTCGCACCCTCCTGATCGCCAACCGCGGCGAGATCGCCTGCCGCGTGATCCGCACCGCGCGCGCCATGGGCCTGCGCACGGTCGCGGTCTATTCCGAGGCGGATCGCGACGCAATGCATGTCGCGCTCGCCGACGAGGCCGTGCTGCTTGGGCCTGCGCGTGCCCGCGACAGCTATCTCAATCCCGAACGGCTGATCGAGGCCGCGCGCAAGACCGGCGCGGAGGCGATCCATCCCGGCTATGGCTTCCTGTCGGAGAATGCCGAATTCGCCCAGGCGTGTTTCGACGCCGGCCTGGTCTTCGTCGGCCCGACAGCGGCAATGATGACTGCCATGGGCTCGAAGTCCGGCTCCAAGGCGCTGATGGAGAAGGCCGGCGTCCCGCTGGTGCCCGGCTATCACGGCGAGGCGCAGGACGATGCGACGTTGGCGAAGGCGGCCGAGAAGGTCGGTTTCCCGATTCTGGTGAAGGCGTCCGCCGGCGGCGGCGGCCGTGGTATGCGCATCGTTCGCTCCGCGGATGAACTTGCGCCTGCGATCGTCAGCGCGAAGCGCGAGGCCAAGGCCGCGTTCGGCGACGACCGCATGCTGATCGAAAAATATGTCGATAACCCCCGGCATATCGAGGTGCAGGTGATCGGCGACAGCCACGGCAATCTGCTCTCGCTGTTCGAACGCGAATGCACCCTGCAGCGCCGCCACCAGAAGGTGATCGAGGAGGCGCCGTCGCCGACGCTCAATCCCGCCCAGCGCGAGACGGTCTGTGCCGCCGCGCGAAAGGCCGCGGGCGCCGTCAACTATGTCGGCGCCGGCACCATCGAGTTCGTGTCCGACGGCGAGGACGTGTTCTTCATCGAGATGAACACTCGTCTCCAGGTCGAGCATCCCGTGACCGAGCTGATCACGGGGATCGACTTGGTCGAGTGGCAGTTGCGCGTCGCTTTCGGCGAGGCGTTGCCGCTGAAGCAAGACGAGATCAAGCTTCACGGCCACGCCGTGGAGGCGCGGGTCTACGCGGAGAATCCGACCAAGAACTTCATGCCGTCGGTGGGCAAGATATCAACCTGGCGTCTGCCCGCTGAAACGGGGGGGCTGCGCATCGACTCCGGCTATCGGGAAGGCGATACGGTTTCGCCGTACTACGATGCGATGCTGGCAAAAATGATCGCCTGGGCGCCGACGCGGGATGTCGCGATCGAGCGGCTGAACCGCGGGCTGGAAGAGTCCGACGTCCGCGGCATCGTGACCAACATCCCGTTCCTGTCGGCGCTGATGACGCATCCGAAGGTGAGGGCGAACGCGATCGACACCGGCTTCATCGAGCGCGAACTGACGGTTCTGACGCAGGCCCCGGCGGCGCCGGGCGAGCTCGAGCTCTGCGCCGCGGTGGCCGCTGTGATCAACCACGAGCGGCAGGCTGCACAGGCGGACGCGAATTCGCCCTGGCAGACCTTTGGCTGGATGCCGGTCGGCCGCCGCCAGCGCAATTTTGCGTTTCGCGCGGGTCATGGTGTTGGTCATGGGTCCGAGCAGAAGATCACGCTGAACTATGGCAGCGGACCAGCGACGCTGGTGATCGGCGAACGCGAGCTGGCATTTGCGATCGCGCCCCGGGACGGCGGCTTCGACGTGACGCTTGACGGCGTCAAATCGTTCGTCGCGGCCGTGATCGACGGCCATGAGCTGTATTTGCGCACGCGCAACGGGCGATTCGACCTGCATTGGGTCGATCCGTTCGGCGGCGAGATGGAGGAGCAGGCCGGCGCGGACAAGATCGCAGCGCCCTTGCCGGGCACCGTCGTCGCCGTGCTGGCGGAGGAGGGCGCCAAGCTCGAGAAGGGCGCGCCGATCCTCACCCTGGAAGTGATGAAGATGGAGCAGACGCTGCGTGCGCCCTATGCCGGCGTGCTGAAATCCATCAAATGCAAGGTCGGCGACATCGTCCAGGAGGGCGTCGAGCTCGCCGTGGTCGAGCCTTCCGGAGAATGAGATGAGCGATAAGGTCCGCATCATCGAAATGGGGCCGCGTGACGGCCTCCAGAACGAGAAAACGGCGGTCAGTGTCGAGGCCCGGATCGCCTTCATCGAGGCGCTGGTCGCGGCCGGCCTCAATACAGTCGAGGTCGGCGCCTTCGTCTCGCCCAAGGCGATCCCGCAGATGGCGAGCTCGGACGCCGTGCTGCGCGGCGTTAGCCATTTGACCAGTGCCGAATTCCACGTGCTAGTGCCGAACGAGAAGGGCTATGACGCCGCGTGCGCGGCCGGCGCAAAGATCGTCTCGGTGTTCGCCGCGGCCTCCGAGGGCTTTTCGCGGGCCAACATCAATTGCACGGTCGCGGAGTCCATCGAACGGTTTAAGCCGGTGCTGGCGCGCGCCAGGGACGATGGTGTCAAGGTCCGCGGCTATATCTCCTGCGTGCTGGGCTGTCCGTTCGACGGTGAGATCCAGCCGAAAGCGGTCGCCGATCTCGCCACCACGCTGTGGGAGCTCGGCTGCTACGAGATCTCGCTCGGCGACACGATCGGTGTCGGTACGCCTGCCAAAGCCAAAGAGATGCTGCGGGCGGTCAGCGCCAACATCCCTCCCGCCAATCTCGCGATGCATTTTCACGACACCTACGGCCAGGCGCTCGCCAATCTCTATGCGGGGCTGGAGGAAGGCGTCCGCGTCATCGACGCCGCCGCCGGCGGCCTCGGCGGCTGCCCCTACGCGCCGGGCGCGACCGGCAACGTCGCGACCGAGGACGTCGTCTATATGCTCGGTGGCATGGGGATTAGGACGGGTGTCGATATGGACCGGTTGCTGGCGGCAACCAACGAGATGAGCGGCGTGCTGGGCAAGCCGCCGGTGAGCCGCGTGGCCTCCGCACTGAACGCGAAGAGGAAGCGCGCCAGCTCCTAGTTCTCCGTTATTGCGAGCGCAGCGAAGCAATGATGGTGGACGCAGCTACCTGCTCCCGTCCGGCCCCATCACCAGGTCCGGCAGTGCGGTCGAGATGCCCGGCACGAAGCAGAGCAGCAGCACCGCGAGCATCATCAAAAGCACGAACGGCAGCGTGCCCCAGATCACCTCGCGCAGGGGAATATCCGGCGCGACGTTGCGGATGACGAAGATGTTGAGGCCGACGGGTGGATGGATCAGTCCCATCTCCATCACGATGGTCATGACGACGCCGAACCAGATGATGTCGAAATTGGCGGCGCGGAGCGGCGGCAGGATGATTGGCGCGGTCATGAGAATAATCGAGACCGGCGGCAGGAAGAAACCGAGCACGACGACCATGACGAGGATCGCGAACAAGAGGCCCCAGCGGGGCAAATGCATCGCGACGACGGATTCGGCGGCCGATTGCGAGATGTGCAGATAGCTCATCACGTAGGAATAGAGCAGCGACATGCCGATGATCATCATCAGCATGGTCGATTCCCGGATCGTCGATTTCAGGATCGGGGCAAGGTCGCTCGGCCGCCACACGCTGTAGATCGCCGCGATCAATGCCAGCGCCAAGAGGCCGCCGAGGCCGGCAGTCTCTGATGGCGTGGCGTAACCGCCATAGAGGGCGATCATGACGCCGGTGAGCAGCAGCACGAACGGGATCACGCGCGGCAGTACGCTGAAGCGTTCCGCGAGCGTGTACTCGTCGCGGGCGAGGATCGCAGCTTCCGGGCCGCCGTTCTTGTAGATCGCTTCGGCCGCGGCGTATTCCTGGCGGAAGCGAATCACGGCGTAAACGCCGAACAGCGAGACCAGCAGCAGGCCGGGCCCGATACCGGCGAGGAACAGCCGTCCTAGCGATTTTTCGGCGGCGACCGCAAACAGGATCATGGTGATCGACGGCGGCAACAGAATGCCGAGCGTGCCGCCGGCGGCGATGATCCCCGCGGCAAAGCCGCCGGAATAGCCGCGCTTGCGCATCTCGGGGATGCCGGCCGAGCCGATTGCCGAGCAGGTCGCGGGCGAGGAGCCCGCCATCGCCGCAAACAGCGCGCAGGCGAACACATTGGCGACGCCGAGCCCGCCGGGGACGCGGTGCAGCCAAGCGTGCAGGGCCGAGTAGAGATCCTGGCCGGCGCGCGACTTGCCGATCGCGGCGCCCTTCAGGATGAAGAGCGGGATCGACAGCAGCGTGATCGAGGCCATTTCCTCGTAGACATTCTGCGTCACCGTGTCGAGAGAGGCGGCGGGCATGTAGATGCCCATGAACACGACTGCGACCGCGCCGAGCGCGAACGCGATCGGCATGCCCGAAAACATCACGACAAGCGTCGCGATCCCGTAGGCGAGGCCGATACCGAAAACGCTCATGAACGCCTGGCTCCAGCGAAAGGCAGCGCAAGCTGCACGAGGATCTGGACGCAGAGCAGACTCATGCCGAACGCCATTAGCGAATAGGGGATGGCCAGCGGCGGCGACCACATCGAGTTCGAGACCTGGCCATCGACATAGGCTTCATGCGCCAGTGTCCAGGACTTCCAGGCGAAGAAAGCGCAGAACAGAAGCGTCACGGCATCGACCAGCCAGAGCCTGATCCGGTTCGCCAGTGGTGAGAGCAGGCCGACGAAGGCCTCGATGCCGATGTGACCGCGGTTCTGCTGCACGTAGGCGGCCGTCATGAAGGTCGCGCCGACCAGCAGGAACACCGCGGCCTCGTCCTGCCAGTAATTGGCAGCCTTGAACAAGGCGCGGCTGAGCACGCTGTAGCTCAGGATGGCGCAGGCGGCGATCAGCGCAATCGCGGCGAACACGACGATGATGTTGTTGAGGATGGCGAGACCGCGATCGATCGCTGCCGCAAGGCCGGTCCTTGCGGCAGCGTTTACCTGGCCGTCACGATCCGGAAGCGGACCGTGGCTCATGCGGCGACGTCGGTCGCGAGCTTGAGCAGGTTGGCAGATGTCGCGGTCTTGGCGCCGTAGTCCTTCCATGCGGTGTCGCGGGCGATGTCACGCCACTTGCCGACGGTCGCGGCATCGAGCGCCGAGACCTTGGCGCCGGCCTTCTCGTAGACCTTGGCGACCTCGACATCGTCGTCCTGCGCGCCCTTGCGGCCGAAGGCTTCGAGCTCGGTGCCGACCGCGAGCAGGACGTCCTGCTGGTTCTTCGGCAGCTTGTCGAAGATCGCCTTCGACATCATCAGCGGCTCGAGCATGAACCAATAGGACGCGCCTGCGCCCGAGGTCAGCGATTTCGCGACCTCCTCAAGCCGGAACGAGATCAGGCTGGTCGAGGAGGTGATGCCGGCATCACACGCCCCCGTCTGCATCGCTGCGTAGATTTCGTTCGAGGGCACCGACAGCACGGATGCGCCGGCAGTCTGCAGCACCATGTCCATCTCGCGCGAGCCGCCGCGCACCTTGAGACCCTTGGCATCTTCGGGGGCCACGATCGGCTTGGAGCGGCTGGCGACGCCGCCGGCCTGCCACACCCAGCTGAGCAGGATGATGCCCTTGTCGGCGAGGAAGTCGGTCAAGGCCTTGCCGACCGGCTCCTTCTTCCAGCGCATGCCCTGGTCGTAGGTGGTGACGAGGCCCGGCATCAGGCCGATATTGGTTTCCGGCAATTCGCCGCCGGCATAGGGCATCGGATAGAGGCTGATGTCGAGCGCGCCCTTGCGCATCGCGGAGAACTGCGCGTTGGTCTTGATCAGCGAGGAGTTCGGATAGATCTCGGCGGCGATGTCGCCGTTGCTGCGCTTGCTGACTTCGGCGGCGAACACGCGACAGAGCCGGTCGCGGAAATCGCCCTTGTCGACGGTGCCGCCCGGGAATTGATGCGAGATCTTCAGCGTGGTCGCGGCATGCGCGGTGCCGGTGCTGAAACGGAGAATGGCGGGTGCGGCGACGGCGGTCGCGATCAGGTGGCGGCGCGTGAACATGGCGTGATTCCCTTGGACGGTTCTTGGAAGGTTCTTGTTTGCTTTGCCGTGATTTTGGGCCGGTCTTGGAGACCGCGCTGAGGCCCATCCTAGCCGGTCTTTCAGACAATGTTCTCTAGTCTGATAGTTCGAGACCGAATGCCGCGGCAAGCGTCGGTGATGCTGCATTGCACACTCCCGATCTCCTACATCCGCAGAACCAAGGATGGCGGCGGGCTCGCGGAAATTTATCAGCGGCCGCGTAACAACGCCCCGTGGCAATCCGTCGAGATCAGATAGCGACGTCCGTCGCTGACCAACATCCATCTCGAAGGGAAGACCAGTCATGACCATTCGTACCCGCATCGCGCTCGGCGTTTCGGCGGCCGTTCTCTCGCTCGGCCTCGCGCTGTCGCCGGCCGCCTTTGCCCAGGACAAGATGGGCAAGAATGACGGCATGATGAAAAAGGACACGATGTCCAAGGACGGCATGAAGAAGGACACCATGTCCAAGGACGACGGCATGAAGAAGGACACGATGTCGAAGGACGGGATGAAGAAAGACGACGGGATGATGAAGAAGCACTGATCTTCCAACGTCGAGAGGCGCTTGCGACAGGCTGACGCGCGCCAAAAATCCGGGGGCGGTCACGTAGACCGCCCCCAGAGCATTTGTTTCAGTCCAAATTCAATTGAACGTGACTTGCGCGCGTTAGACTTGCAAACGTTACTTGCGCTTCGCCTTGCGGGCGGCGTAGCGGGCGTCCCGCTTGGCTTTTTGCTCGGCCTCGGCTTCGGCCGCCTTCGCGACGGCTTCTTCGGCCTCGCGGGCGATCCGCGCGGCCTCGAGCGCGGCAGCTTCTTCTTGAAGGCGCTTCTGCTCGGCCTTTTCCGTGTCGCGCGCAGCCTTTGCTTCGGCGCGCTTGGCCGCAAGGGCCTCGCGCTCCGCACGCTTCGCCACAACCGCGGGATCATCCGGCCCCGGCTGCGACTTGAATTTGTTCAAAAGGTTCTTGCGTGCTTCCTGTGCCGCCTTTTGCCGGTCGGAGAAGCCTGGTTCCCTAAATCCACTCATCGGCGAACCTTGTCATCCTCGCTTTCGATCCTACATCACTGCCTGTTGGTACGTCGGCTGGGCATAGCGGGCGCCGCGCGACGCAGATGCGTGTACATCGGCGCGCGCCGTGATGCCACCTATAATCGCAGCCGATCAGGTAGACGAAAATCGCCGCCCCCGACGATCTCTCGTAGCCCCGAAAAACTGCCGAATTGTGATGTCCCTCATAAGGGGGCACCAGGGCGGTGCCTAGCGTCCGCCCGGGTATGAGACGCGGAGCACGGGTATGACGATCTCACGACTGAGCCTGAAGGCGCTCGCAATCGCCGTTGTGGTGGCAGCCTTGGCCACTGCCGCGCTGCTGCTCGCCCGTCCGCAACCAATCGAAAGTGCCGTCCTGGGCACGGATTGGGAATGCACCCAGACCGCGTTTGTGCTTACGACCTGCGCTCCGCGCGTCCAGCAGGCGATCCCGGCGGCCGAAACCTCCCGCAAGGAAGCGATCCGGCCGACCCGAGGCTAACCGGGAGAAGCTGGACGGGATGTGACGCCACGCCGCAGAGGTGATAAAGCCCGCTCGCCCCCGTGATCGGTCAGCCATGTCCAAGCCCGAAGCCAGTTCCGAAGCCAGCTCCGAAGCTAAGCCCGAACCGGGCGCGAAGCCGAAATCCACTCCAAAACCTCAATCCGGTGACAACCGCCGCGGCGCCATCGCTGGCTTGATCATCGCGATCCTGATCCTCGGCGTCGGCTGGTGGCTCGCCCGCGATCTCACCTCCGCGAGCAAGATGCAGGACTGCCTGATGTCCGGGCGAAGCAACTGCAATGTGATCGAGCCGGCCCACTAGAGGCATGCCAGAGCGACCCGCGCGGACGAAAAAATGTCGTGATCTTAATCATTTGTAACGGGACTTAGCCGACCAAAGCAGGTCAGTCATGTCAGCCGGCATCAGCTCAGCGCGAGCCGAATCGTCTATCGCGCCAGGCATCACGGCGGTTGACGGCAATCGAAAGAGTAGGGGGCAAGCACGCATGAGTGTGTCCAGTCGCATCAAGATCATCATTCCCTTGGTTTCGGCGATGTCATTGCTCGCCGTCCCGGCGCAGGCTCAGGACGCCAGACCGCCGAGAGACGCCGCCCAGCCATCGGCCGGGCCAGGCGCCGGCGCGCCGCCGCAGAACATGCGAAAGGGGCCGCCGCCGCAGCAGGCTGCCCGGCCGGCGCCACAGGCCGGCGTCCAGCCCTACGCCGGCGGTCTTGGTCATGCTGGTCCGGGTCCAAATCCTGCTCTCGCGAGTCCAGGTCCTGGCCCTCGCAATGCCGGCGGTCCGCCGCCCGGACGCAATTACGCCAGGGGTCCCGCACCGGCGCGCGACTGGGGCGGACACACCTATCGCGGCCATCTCGCCTGGGATGGCGGACGCTGGCGCCACGAAGTCCACAACGGCCGCTCTGGCTGGTGGTGGGATGTGGGCGGCGCGCGGTATTATTATCCGCAGCGGATGGACGGGCCTCCGGCCTATATCTCGGAGGATTATTACGACGACGTCCCCGTGGCCTATGCTCCGCCCGTCGCCTACGAACCGCCGCCGCCGCCGCCACCAGCCGATCCCGGCGCGAGCGCGCTTGGCGGCGCTATCGTCGGCGGCGTGCTGGGCGGCCTGATCTCGGGCAACGCCTCGGGTGCGGCCGCAGGCGCTGTGATCGGCGGTGCCACCGGCGCGATCGCCGGCGCGACGGCTGCTTCGCGCCCCGGCTACTATCTGGCCCAAGGCAACTGCTACTACCGCTATCCGAGCGGCCAGTACGTGCAGGCTGATCCACGGGCTTGTTACTGAGCACGCCAGGCGAGGGCTGAAGCGAAGAGGCGGCGAAAAGCCGCCTCTTTTCGTTTTGGCGCTGGCCCTCAGCTGGCCGGGAATTGATTCAAGGGGATCGCCCCGCGCGTCAGGACACTAGCCAGCTGAAGAACGCGATGGCGGCCCAGACCAGGCCTGCGATCCAGGCCAGCATCACGATGCCGATGGTCGCAAGATAAGCGATGCCGAGCGGGTCGGATCTTTCGCCTCGCGTCGGGACGGGAATTTCGGCTGCGGCTTCTTGCGTCATGACGGGAATATCTCCCAAGCCTTCTCGCTCTCTGGGAGCGCTGAGGACTGTTTAGCGGAGGCGCCGTGCGCCGGCTGTGACGCACTTCACAGATCGGTACGCATCAAGCCCCCAATCGGGGCGGGTCGTTCGACAGATGCGTGAATTGGATTGCGTCGCAAATCCGCGAGGACGGCATTACCCCGCAATCATACGGACGAAATTGCCACGCGCTTGTCCAGATCGTCCGGCTAGAATTGGCTTCATGTGTACCAAGTACGATCCACAGCATGAAGCCGAGACGGCGATGAAGCGCGCCGTGGCGGCCGAAGGTCCTGACCGGCAACGTCTCATCGAGCTGGCCCTGGCCTGGCATCAACTCGCCCGCGACCGGCGCGAAGAGCGGACGGACTGAGCTCTCTCTGTTACGAGAGAACTGGTATTCACAGAAAAACCCCGTGCTCGGGGGGACAAGCACGGGGTTCTCGAGAGCCGATCGGGGCTGGCAAATCGGCACCACTGGATTTCGAACGCGCCGATCGCAAGTTCGTTCCGCGCCCCCTTCAATTTTTTCGCGCGAGAACGCCGCCATCGGCGCCTATGCTCGTGACACTCGACGCCTGACGCGAGCCGCCGAAACGCTCCGTTAAGACTCGTTCGGACGACGATTTTCCGATCGCGATTCGTTTCGGGGAACGAAGCGGAGCAGGACCGTGAACAAACAAAAAGTCCCCGACGGGCTGCACTGTGTCAGGCAGCTTCCGACTTCGGCACCGCCTCGGCATTGACCGAAAGCTTGACGACATCGCCTTCGACGGCACCGACATATTTCGTGTCGATGTAATGATGATGGTCCTTGTGACCTTCCGGGTTGTCCTTCCGCGTCAGCTTGATACGGTTGCCCTCGACGCGGTCGACGGTGCCGACATGTGCGCCGTCCTTGCCGACGATCTTCATGTGCTCTCTGATCTCGCTCATGATGTTCTCCTTGTGCCGTGTCAACGGCGAGGACCGGTCTTCGTTGCAAGGATAGGCGGGCCCGGCTGTTGGAGCCAATGCGCTCGCCGAACGTTGAATGGCAGTCGCAATTGCCAAGATCCGCATCAAGACGCTTATCAAGATCCGCATGGAGACCTCCGAGGCCTATCTCGATCGAAAGCACAGGGAAATCGGGCTGCTGAACGATTGCCTGAGGAGCCCGCTGCATTTGGCTCGGCCGCAATCGGTCGACGAGGTTGTGGTCTCCAAGTTTCAGCTCGCCGCCGCACTACGCGCGGAACATGCGCTGCAGGACTGGAGAGCGACGGAGACGGCCTGGTCGCATGCGGCGTCTCCCAGCAGCGGTCCGTTCGTGTTCAGCTACGACTATCAGCGCGCGGACCTCAAGGTGAGTGGTCCCTCGTTCTATGAACTCGAGCGGGGCTGCAGGGGCGAGGCGATCTATACCGCCTCCGGCATGGCCGCGATCTCCGCGCTGCTGCTCGCGTCCGCACGGATCATCGGCAAAGCAGACGTCGTGGTGCTGCCGGGCACTTACGGCGAGACACTGGAGCTGATCGAGAGCCTCGTTCCCCATTTGCGGCTTGTCACCGCCAGCCTCCCGCTGGGCGAAGCGTTCGCTGCGGCAGCCTTGCCACGCTTTCTCCTGCTCGATTCATGCGCCCCTGCCGGGGCGTTCGAAGCGGCTCTGCGTTGCGACGGTTCGGGGCTCGATCTCTTGATTTTCGACACGACATGTTTCGCTGGCAGATCGGGGCGCATCCGGCGCGTCCTGAGATGGGCCGCGCGATGGGACATTGCAGTCGTGTTGGTGCGAAGCCATAACAAGCTGGATTCGCTCGGGGTGGAATACGGCCGGCTCGGCTCTGCCGTGTTCGTGCATTGGAGCCGGAAGGACCTCAAGGCGGGCCAGCTGCTGTCCGAAAGCCTGGCGGCGGAAACCCGCAATGCCGTCCGGCTTCTCGGTGGCGCGGCGTTGCCGGCGCACTTCCCGCCATTCGTGGGCTCTGTGGCCTATTGGGCCCTGACGAAAAGGCGCGTCGCTGCGATTCTGCGCAACGGTCGCCACGCGGCGCGATATTTCGCCGCCGAGCTCGCTTCGCTCTCGGCCGAGCTGCATTTCACCCACGGCCTCTATGTCACGCTTCGCGGCAGGCGCGCCCTCGATGAGGCGACCGCGCGGCAGGCCGCCGAGGACATGAGCCGCGACCTGAGCGGCAAAGGCTTCCCCATTCGCCACGCCGGCAGTTTTGGTTTCGATTTCGCGGCGACCGAGTGGTTTCACGACGCGACGACGGATCGGTACAGCGTCCGGGTGGCGGTGCCGGATTTGCCGACTGAGTTGTGGAAGGATCTAGCAGCGGCGATTGCCGGGTGGTGGGCGCGACATCAAGGCGACACTGAAGGGTGAGTGCGGTGCAAGGCCATGACAGAGCGACCGAAAGCGTTTCCTTACAGGGAATGCACGTGGCATGTTTCAGACGAACAGTCCCGGCAATGGCTTGCGGTGCTTGAAAAGACGGGTGCAGCCAACGTCCGAGCGCGCCTTGCCCAGACCGACGCGGCATCCGCAGGAGCGATCGCGATCGGAACCGCGCCCGTCATGACGATCGGGTTCGCCCAGGAATGGCTGAACTGGAAAGATAATCAAAAATCCGAGGCGGATATCGAACGGCACGAGCGGCAGATCTGGTGGACTCGGACCGCGGCAATCGCCGCATCGGTCGCCGCCTTGAGCGCACTGTTCGGCTGGATTTGGACGATCTTCATCCGGGGGAATAACGGCCTATAACAAACATGATTGTTACGTTGCGCATACATCCGCCAGACGAGAGGGGCGACAAACTGCGCTGTTTCAATCGATCGCCAGGCATTCTTCCACGGCCGGCTTCTGGTGGCCGCGACGCGCCCACGCTTGAACGGCGAAGGCGAGTTGGTGCTGACTCGCTGCCGCGTCCGCGATGGTGGCCCGGGCCGTCGCGATCGGCTTTGTGACCACACCGGAGTTCACGACTCCCGCGTCAACTGCCAAAAACGATATTGCTACAACCGCCACCGCCGACGCGATCGCCATTCTCGTCAAGTCGGATAGTGGCATCGAAGTCCTTATCGGGCGCACGTCGCCCGGCGAATAGATAGGGCTCGTTTGCCCGGATCAAAGGCCGGAGCGAGGCGGCCCACGCGTTCGTGAAGGACGGATTCTGCAGGTGCGCGCCGTAGATCGGGCTCACGATGAACGGATGAGACCGAAATTGGCGATCCCGGCAGGAATCGAACCTGCAACCCTCAGAGTAGAAACCTTTCGGCCATTCAAAGAAATCAATGCTTTAGCTCCCCCGTGTTGCGATGGTGTTGCCGTCAGGCTCCAAGAAGCCGTATCTGGACGTTCTCTGCAGCGCGCTGATCGGCCTCGGCATCTGCAAACAAGTGACCGTAGATGTCGAAGGTGACTTTGATCGAACTGTGCCCCATGAGGCGCTGGATCTGCTTCGGATTGTAGCCGCTCTCGATCCATAAAGAAGCGCAGGCGTGACGCAGGGAGTGCATCCCGTACTTCGGGACCTCTCGCGTGATCGGTTCGCTCGCATTGTTCAGTATGGGCTTCCCAGCCTCGTCCAGCACCGGGGCTAGCTCTGTGATGCCGGCAGCGACCAGAATGGGATGCAAGCCGCGCTCGAGCAAGTTGGAGTGGGATTCAACCTTTCCAATGCCGTTGGGGAACACCAGGCTGAGGTCTCCCTTGGGGCACTTCAGCTTCCATTCGCGCAACGCGTTCAGGACCAGGGACGGGCAGGGGACCGACCGATAGGCCGTTCTAGATTTGAGCTTGCCGATGCGATGGAAGGCATCCGCGCGCTGGGTGAGGGTCAACTGCCTTGCGTCGAGATCTACGTTTGACCACGTGAGGCCTCGGAGCTCGCTGGCTCGCAGACCACAGAAGATCGCGACCAATATAACCGGGCGCCAGCGGTCGATGCAACCGGCGATGATCGCCTGCAACTCAGGTTTGGTCGGGATGATCGGCCGCGGGTCCTCGCGATCGTCATCACCAAGGTCCAGATCGATTCCTGCTGTTGGAGCTGTGTTCGCCAATCCGCGTCGGCGCAACTCCTTAAAGATGCTGCCAACCGACCCGACTACTTTCTTGATCATCACCGTCGAGCGGCCAGCGTCGCGAAGTTGATCGGCGAAACCGTTGATCGTTGGCACGGTCATTTCTGCCGCCTTCTTCATGCCGATGAACGGCACAATGTGAAGGTCAACGTGCTCTTCGTACCCCCTCACTGTTGTCGGCTCGAGGCCCTTCTCGTTGCAGCGCTTAATCCAAAGAGCCGCGGCTTCCTTCATCGTGGGCGAGACGCTGCCAGGCGTGTGCAGACCTCGGGCGAGGTCGTGTCTTGTCTCGACCAACCAAGCCTCGGCGTCGCTCTTGCGCTCGAACAATTTGAAGCGACGCTCGCCGGCACCGTCGACGTAGCCGGCCTGCCAGCGAACGAGTCCAGAGGGGAGGGTGCGCTTCCTCACTTTAGCCATCGGACTTCCTCTTCGAGACGAGGTCGTGGTTGAGCTTGCCAAGATCGATCACGACGTGAGTTTCGTGAAACGATTCCGCGAGAAATCCTGCCAGATTTTTGGCGTTGCATAGTCCCACCTCGGGAAGCGCCGCTTCAGGGCGCGAGAGACCGAACAACAGAAATGTCTCCCCCGGGGCGGCGTGAGCGGCCTTCTGGATTTTGCTCTTCAGATTAACCTTCGTGATCTCTTTGAACATGCGGCCGAGGGGGCCGCTCACCGCCTTCATGCCGACAGCCTCCGTAAGGATGCTCAGGACGAGCGCGTCGGCTAATGCGCCTTCCGGGTAGGAGCGGTGCTTTCCCGTTCCGGGATTCCGGTCTCCGACCGGTGTCAACAAGCCCTCTTCGGTCCAGTTTTGAATCCGGTAGACAGCGTTCGCCAGCTTTTCGTCATCGCGACGGATGCATTCAGCCAACTCGCGGACCGTAACTGTCGTCGACAAATCGCGCTCCATCGTAAGACGTTGGTCCAAGTAAAGTGGACTCGACCCACTTGTCAACCTTTTGTAATAAGCGTACGTCAAATGGACTCAATCCGCTTAACGGGAGCAATTGGATGAACATGTCGGACGATCTATTGACGGGTGCGAAGGCTATCGGCGGGTTCATTGGCAAAACAGAACGCCAAGCGTTTTACATGCTGGAGAAGAAGCAGATCCCGGGTTTCAAAACGGGCAAAACTTGGAACGCCAGAAAGACGAGCATCCTCGAGCACTTTGCCCGGCTCGAGCGGGAAGCGAACCAGGCGGCTTAGGCTCGATGCCCCGCATCCGCACGATCAAGCCAGAATTTCCGCAGTCTGAATCGATGGGCCGGGTCAGCCGGGAAGCTCGGCTGCTGTTCCTGCTGCTCTTCACCCTCGTCGACGACGAGGGGAGAACTCGCGGATACTCGCGAATGCTCGCGAGCCTTCTCTACCCATACGACGACGATGCCCCCGGGCTGATCGACGGCTGGCTGGAGCAACTCGAGCGAGAGAACTGCATCAGGCGATACGAAGTGTCCGGGGCGGTCTATCTCGAAATCACTAACTGGCTGAAACACCAAAAAATTGACAAACCGAGCAAGTCGCGACTGCCAAGTTTCGAGGAAGGTTCGCGAGTAGTCGCGAAACCTCGCGAGGAAGCGACGACGGACCTAGTATCAGTATCAGTATCTAGGACCAGGGACCTTGGACCTTGGACCTTGGACCTTCCGCCGACTGCTACGCAGCCGGCGGAACGAGTCTCCCGCCAGCATGCAAAGGCAATGATGGAAGTGGAGTTCAAAGCCTTCATGGCTCAGTTCCCAAATCCAATTGATGAGGATGCTGCGAAGAAAGCCTACGGCCGAGCTCGAAAGAAAGCCTCCTCGGACGAACTGCTCAATGGAGCGATGCGGTACGCTGCCGAGAAGCAAGGGAAGGATCCGCAATACATCAAGAGCCCGCGCAATTGGCTGGACGCAGGATCCTGGAAGAACCCGGCTCGTCCGGCGACAGCCACCAACGCGTCCCGAGGACTGGATCACGCAGGCGGAGCCTCTCGGCCGCCCAGTCGCGCGGAGAGCGCCATCGCGGGCATGTGCTCCGATCTTACAGAGGAGGACTTCAGTCGACCGCAAACTGACCGATAGACCCCCGGGGGCTTCGCTTCCCAGCTGCCGAAGGGAAATCCGACCGCTATTGGACGCACGCGCAAATTTTTTTCACCGGCGGGACTCAATTCGATCTCGAGTTTTTGCCGGAAATCCGGACCTGAAATGGAAAATCTCCCGTGACGAAAGCCAAAGCATCTTCAGAGAAACCCGTGATTTCCGCTGTATTGGCGCCGCCGCGCTGGATGACGCGGACTGAAAAGGCTGACTTCCGACGTTTGATCCAGGCTCGAAACGACGTCGGAAAGCCGGTTTTGACTACAGAACTCGACCTGTTGAGCGACTACGTCGCCGGCCGGTCGAGGCTTGCTCTGTTGCGCCGAATGGCAAAGGCTGCCGCCCAAAAGTGCCACGATCCGTTTGACACTCACGGGCTGAATCCATTCGGCAATGAGCCAGCGCAGCGCCACGCGTTACTGCTGATGCGCCAGTGCGAGGCCGCAGCTGCAAGCTCCCGCCGGCTCGCGCGCGACCTGAAGCTGTTCGGAACCGAATGATGTCAGACCGCGCGCTCCGCATTGCCATCGAGGCAGCGAGTTTGCCAGTCGAGGAGACGGACCTCTTGGTCGACGCGCTCCTCGGCCTGGACGGCAGATTTCAGCGCGCCGTGGACGGCATGTCGGCGGACGCGCTTGCCGCGATGTCTGCCCGGCCGATCTCCGACATCGTCGCCGATCTCGAGAACGGCGTGCCACTGCCGCCGGGCGAAGCGGCGCTTGTGGCACGACTCCACGCCAAGCTTCCCGTTGCCTCCGATCGCGAGCGTCGCGCTCGGGGTGAAGAACTGATGCGGGAAATGGTTCGCCGCTTTGGACCGCGGACAGCCAGCACCAGCGCGAAGGTCACATGGCTAACAGCCGAGTTCAGTTTGTTCACCGGCGGGGCAGATTGGGGCGGCTCGGCGCGCTACGACCTATTCTGCCCGTTTGCTGATCCCCGCCGCGCCGCGCTCTGGCAGATCGCCAAGGTCCTCAGCGGCGAGCTCCCGAGGCGCCGCACACTCCACGATATCTTAGCTGGCTGAATTTCTTGCAACGGTTTGCAAACGAATCGCCGCAGACGTCGATTCGGGCCAGCGAGTAGCGACGCCGTTGCGATCGCGATCTTGGTTGGTCCGGACCGAGGTCACACGATGAACGCACTCGCCGCCAAGCCTGATCCGCCCGCTGATCCCGAACTCGCCTTCCGCGACAAGTGCGACCGCCTCCGGGCGATGAAGCTGGCGCAGCAGTTCGCCTATGCCGAGCATAAGTCCATCCGCATCGACGAAGACAGGTGCGCCGTTTCTCTCCGGCTCGCTGAGCCGTACGTCGACCGAGCCCGTGCGAAACCCGATGCTTTCGCGAAGGAGATTGAGGTCCTCGACGAAGAGATCGATGCAGCGGTGCCCGCGCTCCACGAACATCGCGAGCGGCTCGCGGCGGAACGCCAGGCTGAGGCAGATCGCATCGCGGCGTCGTTCCAGCCGAGACAGAAGATGGCCGTCCGCAAGATCGCCGATGCGCTCAAGCAGCTTTCCCAGGAACTGGTCGAGGAAGCGCGGATTCACGACGAATTCGCAGCGGTATCGCCTCAGCCGTCGGCGCTTTTGCCCGACCTGAGTTCGGTATTCCGTTTCTGCCGGACGGATATTGCATCAACGGTCGCTAGCGCCTGGGGCGAGCGCGTTCGCAGCATGGGAATTCTCTGATGTCCTACGCCGAGCCGTTCCCGAGTTTCGCGCACTTCGTCCGTGCCGTCGTCATCGCAGGCGTGCACCGGAAGTACGATCCTCGCCTCGTCATGGACCACCAAGCGGCCGCGACCGGCATCTCGGAGCAGGTCGATCATGACGGCTCCTTCCTGGTGCCGGACAGTTGGGCCGCCGGAATTTGGGAGCGAGTTTACGCGACCGGCGAGATACTTCGCCGCGTCGATCGTCAACCAATCTCACGAGGTGACGGAATCCACGTGCCAACAATCGACGAGCGAAGCCGCGCAGACGGCTCGCGGTTCGGCGGCGTGAGGATGTTCTGGCTCGACGAGGCGCAGATGATCACCAAATCGAAGCCGTCGTTTGCTTCGATGAAGATGCAACTCAAGAAACTGACAGGTCTGGTTTACGTAACCGACGATCTGATCGAAGACGCACCAGGTCTTGACGCCGCGCTCCAGCGGATGTTCGCCAACGAAGCGGCTTCCGTCATGGAAGACCAAATCATCAATGGCATCGGCGGCGCCCGCTTCCTCGGCATCCTCAATAGCGGCGCGCTGATCACTGTCGCGAAAGTGACGGGCCAAGCCACAGGTACTTTCCTCGCTGACAACTTCGGCGACATGCTGAAGCGGTTGCCAGCTGCATCTCGAAAGACCGCGGTGTGGCTGCTGCACGTCGACAACGAGCAAGAGCTCGCTCAGGTGAACTGGGCAACGGTTAATCAAGCAATGTACGCTGGGCCTTCTGGCGGCGAATGGTTTGCCCGCATCGGCGGAGTGCCCGTCATTCCCACTGACGTCAACCCGACCCTCGGCAGTGCCGGCGATCTCGTCCTCGCCGATCTGTCGCAGTATCTGCTTGCGGAGCGAGAGCCGCAGTTTATCGGGCCGATCGCGATCCGGTTTCTCGAGTCCGAATCGGCATTCAAAATCAGATACCGCGTTGACGGCCAGCCAGGCTGGACGTCACCGGTGACGCGGCGGAATTCGGCCCTGACGGAATCTCCCTTCATCGCACTGGGAGCACGGCCATGAACAACGATTCGCGAGTGATGGGCGAAGCGATCGCTAAGACATTCTTCGACGAATTCGAGGCCGCCGGCAACCACGCCCCGACGCGTGACGAGCTCGCCGCATTGCGCGAACGCTGGAACGAACATCTCGCCGCGCAGCACCTTCCTTGGGGCAAAGGAGATCCCTACAGCAATCAGATGATCGAGGCCGCGAATAACCACTTTGACGGCCGCGTCAAATTTCACACAAAGCACCGCTCGACCGGCGGCGCCAGCGTCCACGGCCAAGGTGCCGAAGGACACGGAGACCCGCGCACGAACGCGGAGCGTGGCTGGAGCGGCTCGGCTGGCATCTCGCGCCATGACAGCAGCAGGCCTACCGATGACTGAAACTCGGGCGGCATACGACCTGCTCCGCGCCGAAGGCGACATGTGGGCCTTAGATCCGCGGGCTTTCGACGGCATGGTTGCGCGCATGGCGCACCAGGCGAGCGCTTCCGCAACGTCAAAGCGGCCGGCGGCGCCTGCGCAAAACGTAGCGGTAATCCCGATCATCGGGCCGTTGATGAAGCGCGGCTCGTTCCTCAGCGACCTGTTCGGCTTTGCGAGCTACGACAGAATACGGAGCGCGCTCGCGCTGGCCGTCGTGGATAGATCAGTCGACAAGATCGTGCTGTTCGTCGATAGCCCCGGCGGTGTCGTTACGGGCTGCGAGGAGACAGCCGCAGCGATCGCGAGCGCCAAACGGACCAAGCCCGTCGTCGCTTACTGCGACGGACTGGTTGCTTCTGCGGCGTACTGGATCGCGAGCCAGGCCGACAGCATCACCATCACTCCGAGCGGAGCAGCTGGCAGCATCGGCGTCATCTCGCTGCACATGGATTTCAGCGAAGCGATGAAGCAGGCCGGAGTGAAGCCAACATTTTTGACGAGCAAGGTTTCGCCCCGAAAGGCCGATCTCAATCCGTACCAACCGCTGGATCCGGAGGCCAAAAAGCGAGCACAAGCCGACATCGACGCCATCGCGAGGAAATTCGTTGCAACGGTGGCGCGCGGTCGAGATGTGAGCTCATCCATAGTCGCGGAGCGGTTCGGCCAGGGGGACTGCCTCCTCGCGGATGCCGCCAAGGCGGCCGGAATGGTAGATCAAATCGGCTCAGTTGAAACGGCGCTCTCTACGTCGCCGCCGACAGCTTCCGGAAGGTCGAGCGCCGCCTTTCGATCGATCCTTGCCGAGGAACGGGCAAAGAACCCGGCGCCTGGTGATCACTATCGAGCAATCCTCGACGCGGAGGCGCGCCGATGACCGCCGACAACAGAAGCATGGCCGCAGCACTTCGAAACCTTTTGCGTGTGCACGCCGACGAAAAGCTGGGCCGGCGGGCAAAGGCCAAAGCGCTCGCCGAGGCAGAGAAGCGCGTCGAAATGTTGCGGCCGAAATCGAGCCTCCGTCGCAAGCAGAAGGTGTCGCGATGATCGGCGTCGTCGCGTTCGAGTCTGAAGCGCATCGGATTGTCCTGCTGACTCCGGCCGGCAAGAACCGTGACTATGATATCCTTTGCCGTTCGATCTGGTTTCACGTGGCGGCGCTGGGTCATCCGAATAAAGGTATGGTCGTTCAATTTGAGATCGATCGCGCAAGCGACGGGAGCATCGAAGCCGTGAACGTACGGCTTCCTGAACTGCAGCCTCCACATCGGTTTACTGGCACGCGAGCCGGTGAGGCTGGCGCTGAGCCGGCGGCGGTCCTTCTCAGTCGGGCCGCCGCCGGCAGTAACGTCGAGGTGCCCCGATGACCGTCACCGGGTCGCTGAAATTGTGGGATCGCGCCCGCGGCTACGGCTTCATCACTCGCGACGATGGTGGTGCAGACGTGTTCCTTCACTCGAAGCAGATCGCGAGATCGGGAATGAATTCGCCATCGGTCGGTGACCGGCTGTCGTTTGATTTGATGATCGCCGGCAACAGCCAGGTGCAGGCCTGCGCTCTGCGACGAATATCGGAGGAAGGCTGATGGCAGTAGCGCTGTCCTCGCTGCGAGTCGTCACGGACGGTGACAGCAGCGGCTACGTCAAAGCTGCAAATGCCAAAGTGGCCGCCGATCAGCAGATGATAGCGAGCGACAAGGCTCGCAACGCTTCGCTGGCTCAAGCAGATGCCGCCCTCGCCAAGATCCCGGGAGGCATGGCCTCCGTCAGCAAGGCCTTGCTCGAGGGCTACGGAGCCGGCGCGCAATTCGAGGCGATGGTTCGGAGGATCGGCAGCGCCGTCGATCGAGGGATGGGGCTCGATCGAGCCGAGGTCCTGATCGATGCGGCATCCAGAAAGTTTGGACTTACCGCGGATGCGGTGGCGCTGGCTGAGCGAGGCTTCGTCAGCATCGCACCCGCGATCGACGCGGTAAATTCGAAAATGGCCGCGGCCGCAGAAAACGCGCAGCGCCTGCAGGGCCAGTTGCGGGCCCAATCGTTCCAGCGAAACATCAACTCATCGTTCGGAATCGATCTACCCGACAACAGCGCTTCGCGCGCAGCGGACATCGCCGCGCTAGGCTCTTCCCTCGATGATCTACGCGCGAAATATTCGCCCCTGTTTTCCATCCAACGGGACTATCTGTCGACCCTGCAGGAACTGAACTCGCTCGAGGCTAGGACGGCGCTCACCGAGAACGAGCGCACCGTCGCGATCGCGCGGACAAAGCAGGCCTTCGCGGAACAAGTTGTGGCGGCGAAAAGCTCGGCTACGGCAACAGGCCTCGCCGGCTATCAGATGCAGAATCTCGGCTTCCAAATCAACGACGTCGTCACCGGCCTCGCCAGCGGGCAATCGCCTTTCACAATCGCGGCGCAGCAGGGCGGGCAGCTATTTCAGATCCTCCAGGCTGGCGAAGGCGGCATCCGCGGCTCATTCGGATCCATCGGTGCCAAAATCACGTCCTGGATCACGCCGATGCGGCTAGCCGGAGCCTCTGCGGCCGCGGTAGCAGCGGGCGGTGTCCTGGTCTACGAAAGTTGGAAGAAGACAGCACTCGCCATGGATGAGACGGCGCGACAAGCCGGCATCACCATGGCGCAGCTGAAAGGACTTGACCAAGCAGCCGCCATCAAGGGGATCGGCTCAAACGACCTCTTCGATGCCATGAAGGCGTTCTCTGGCGATGTCTACGCGGCCAGGAACAACATGGGCGGGCTCGGGGACGTGCTCGTCGCCAACGATATGAAGGCAAGCTCTTTCGAGCAGACATTGGGCTCTGTCGCTGAGATCGTGAAGAACCTGCCGAACGATCAGGCGCGGCTTAACGTTTTGCAGCAGGCCGGCCTGCCGGCGACCTACCAATTTCTGCAGCTCATGAAGCAGGGTCGCGCCGGAATACAAGGGGCGATCGACGACGCGGCGCGGTTCGGAAGTGTGGCCGAAGAAGCCATGGTCGCGAAGGCCCGCGCCTTTGACGAGGCCTGGAACAAGGGTTGGAAGGACTTCAAAACCGAGTTCACTTCTGACTTTCTTGCCCTCTATGGCTTCTTCGACGGACTCAACGATCGCGCGATGAGTTGGGCTCGACGCGCCGCGATGGCCGCCGGCGTCGACGTAAAGGGTAACCTCCTGCGTTCGGGACCTGCGGCCGGTAACGTCCTCACAAATTCCCAAGCCGGTTCGTTCTATGACGCTGTCGGCATCAAGACGCCGTCTGCCGGAAATGGCGTCGATCCCGCGGTGCTAAAACAGCAGATCAGCCTCGAGCAGCAGCGCATCGGAATCCTAGGCGGCATGGCCTCGATCTCCGACATTGTGCGCCAGAAAGAGAACGAGATCACCGCGGCCCGGCTCAACCACGTCACCGTCACGGCCAGCGAAGCCAAGGCTCTCAAGGCGTTGGCTCGCGAGAATGCCCTGGGCATCACAGCGATGAAGGCCCAGGCTGACGCAACACGCATTCAGGCCGAGTCTCTCGGAATGAGCGCCGGCGCCGCGGCGGAATATACGGCCACTCAGACCAGGCTGGCGGAGGCCCTACGAAACAAGCAGGTTCTCACCTCGCAAGATGTTGCAGCAATCAAGGCGCAAGCTGCGGCCCTTGGGCAAGCGGCACAGGCCGCAGAGTTGGCCCGGATTCATTCAGACATCAAGTTTGGATCGGCGACCGCGCTGCTGTCATCAGAAGACGTCCAGATCGCGCAGCAGTTGAAAGCGATCTATCCGGATGTCAGCGAAGCGCTGAAATCGAACGACGCTTCTCCGATGAAAATGAATGCGGTGTTAGGACCAAAGGCGGCAAAGCCCGCGAAGGAGCAGACCAGTGAGCGCATGCAACGTGCTGTTTCAGAAGCGGCTTAAGGCAGTTCACATGATGGTGGACGGCGCTGGCTACGACGTCGACGGCGTGATTCAGTCGATCTCGCAAAAAGCGTTCGCACTGCCAACGCTGCACGCCGCGATTTCCACACTCGGCGTCGGGATGGCCGGACACCTTTTTGCCATGCAGCTTGAGGGCCGGTTTACGTCGTTCGACGATATGATCGAGGGTATCGAGCCCGCCGCCGCCGGGATCTACGCAGCGCTGCTGGAGGTGGGGGTCGGCACAATTACCGATGTTACGATTACCATCATCGGATGGTCACGTCGCGACCAGGGGCCGGCCGCGTATACGATGAGAATGAGCGAGCCCGAGAGCGAAGCATATATCCAGCAACGGGATGCGCGCCACCGGGCGGAATTCAACGATGATACCGGCCTGGGCGTGAAGGCCTTTCAACTCCAGCGTACGGATTTTTCGACGATCAATCCGCCGCCATTTCGTCCGCTCAATGAAATCGGCTTCCCTCATTATCAGTTCGACGAAGATATTGGTGAGGTTGCGGATCCCGAGATTGACCTTCTCCATATGCTCGAGGCTCAGCGCCGCCGGAAATTCGCGACGCGGCCTGGCTGCGCTGAAGCGCACAAGATCGGTGGTCTTGCGCTGCTGAGCTCGATCACCGCCAACGGTGTATACCAAAAAGTCGTTCATCGCTGGGAAGAGGATCGGCTCGGAGAAACGATACAACCAGTCGAGATCGCCGACTGGCGGGCTTGGCGCGCCGCGCTCGCGCCGGCTCCGCCGGAAGGCATGTCGCGGCTTCGCCGGCAGATGCTGGAGCGCAAAGACCGAAAGGCAGCACGATGAAGCTCAGCCAGAAACAAGCACGCCTCGTGTGTTGGGGTGTTCCGCTTGGTCTCATTGCCGTCACTGTCGCCGCCGCAGTCGCGCTGTGCCTTCAGCCGTGAGTCAGCCTCGCGAAAGGTCACACCCCGGCCAGGCCCGCCCGCCGGTGCTGCACGTCGTCATGCCCGGTCTATGCCGCTGGCCGTGTTGCCTGTTGGGTTGGTGGCTTCGCTCAGCTGACCACGGTCACGCGCGAGTCGATCGCGACGCGCATCATTCATCGGTGGCCGGAAGACGCTGTTGGTAACAAGATGGGATGATCGCGCTAGTGCGTCGTGGCAGTGCTGGCGTCAGGCAACGCCTAGGGCCTCGCCTTGAGTAACCTCGAGACGGCCAAATTGAGTTCAGCCTCGTCTTTTAGCGCCTGGCTCAGGCGCTCCGAGAGGTCGACAAGAACAACGCGGACGGACTGCGCAAGCTCGAGACAGACTCCGTCTGTCTGCTCGTGCAGTCCTGCGCTAAGAGCATTGTGCAGAAGCGTCAGTGGATTGTGACCATTCATCAGCAATGCTTGCGGAATGCCATCCTTGATCATCGCGACAGATTTTGAGAATTGCGTCTCCGCTTTGGCTTCAGCTAGCCGACTCAACGTCTCTTCGGTCGCTCCAAGTTTCTCGGAGACCTTGACGATCTCTTCTATGATTCGTCCTTTCTGATGCTCTACAACGCGTCGATAGTAGCCGAAGGCTCCTATGCCCAGACCCTGATTCTCGCAACGCCGACCCTTCAGGAAATGTTCTCGTTGATCGCCAAGAAGTTTCAGCAATCGCGTCGGAGTGTTTGGCCCGAAAGCTGGAAGCTCGCCGAATTTATAGGCCGAGCCACCTGGGCCATCATCTACCATCCTGACGTTTAGCGAATAGAGTTTTTGATTCCGTCGGCAATTCGAGCAAAGGTAGGTCACGAAGAGATTTTTGACAGGTTCTCTGGATGTTACGTAGGGACCATCGCCGACCATTCGATACGCGCGCGGCCCGTTGCACATTTCACTTGTGCAGTGAAGTGTCAGCTGGGGGCCATGCAGCCGGTAATGTTGACTATCCGAAACAAGGAGATCTGCGATTAATTTGTTTTGGGACGGCGGCACGCTTTCGAGAAAGTCGGCGAAAGCCATGTGTTCCGGCTTTGCGTCCTTACTTGCCGACTCTTGTGTGTCACCTTCACTCATTGCCACTATTGCCCATTGGGTTGGGAGGCGCTCCTGGTGTTTGAGCCTTCCTCAACTTGTAAGATATATCAAGCGGAATTGGACCGAGCCGCCACAGAAGGCCCGCCGATTAGATGCCCCCCGCGGGGTAACGAAATGTAATGATTTGCTTGAGAATCTGGCGGCCCTGCAGCAAATGAGAGTGCTATGGCAAGACAGCTTCAAACATTCGGCTACGAGGGACTGACGATTCAGGCGTTCATTGAGCGTCTGAAGCGGGCTGGGACCGAGGTTGTCGTCGACGTCCGCGCCAACCCACTCTCTCGTAAGCACGGGTTCTCGAAGAAATCGTTCGCTGTTTATCTGGAGGAAGCTGGGATCCAGTACGTGCATTCGATTGGTGTCGGATGCCCAAAGCCGGTGAGGGATCGCTACAAGGCTGACGGCGATTGGGCGGCCTACACCGCGGGTTTCAAGAAGTACCTGAAGGGCCGCACTGACGACGTTGCCCAAATCGCAGCGATCGCGAAGAGCGCCTCAACGTGCCTGGTGTGCTTCGAGGAAGACCATGAGAGATGTCACCGGAAGTTTGTGGCTGATGCCGCGGCCGCCGTCGGCGGACTTCACGTCGTGCATCTCTCTATTAGAACAGCGACCCCTGCAGCGGCAGTTCGCTCGGCAGCTTAGGCGGATAAATCAGGCTGACGATGAGCCATTGATCGGGGAAGCGATGAATGGTCCCCATCAGGAGCATCAGATCGGCCGCCGGTAATTCAGCCTCAAGCTTTGCGCGGAACGGCTCCTCCCATTTGTTGCCGTGGTGATAGAAGCAGTTCCAGTACAGCGCGCCGGCTTCCCAATCTGCGATCTTGTGGCGGTACTCGCGAGAGACCCCGTCGACTTTGCAGACATATCGATAGTGGAAATCGAACGGTAGCTTCTTGAGCGTCGTCAGCGCCTTTGCGTCGGTAGCATCGAAGAGTCCGCCCTGTCGCTGGCTCTGCAGGAGTTTCGCCCTCTCCGCATCCGACCACTCGGGATTGGCAACAGGAGTGAGCTCGAGCGACCGAATCGTTTGAGGTCGAACCAACCCCAAGGTTGTGCCAGTGGCAACCCGGCTCTGCTCCAGTTGCCCAAAATCAGCAAAGAAATCGAGTTTCTCAATCTCGACCCGTCGCTTCTCCCATTTTTTGGTTGTCGGCAGCGGGTCGCCGAGAAACTTGACGGTGTCAACGAACAGCTTGTGGCTCTCGGGCCGCTTGTCCGCTGGAGCTCGCTCGATGCGCGCGCGAATCCACTGCCACTTTCTGAACTGCTGAGATCCGTGGATAAGCCGAAACGGCACGGGAAAAAGCCGGATCAGCGACCCGTCCGGGCGCATGCCGGCTACGCAAGAGGTTTCGACGTGCTTTCCGCTGGGAGACGGATATGTCTTGCAAAGGATTAGGATGTCGCATTCGAACGAAGCCATTTGAGCGGCCCCGCTCAAAGGCGAGGGTTGATCCAGTCCCACGTGTTCTGCGATAGCCAGCCCTGATGCTGTCCGTTCACCAGCTTTGTGACCATCAACCTGTCGTCGGTATCCATGTGCTGCCGGATGTCTGAATCCAAGGTGTCGGCCGTCGATGCAGATTGGATAAACCAAACCGAGTCTAGGCCCTGGTCTTTTACATGGGGGTAGCGCGACATGTGGTCGATGAGATTTTGTCGAGCTTGGCTGTAGTTCGACTTCTGTTTATTCAAATCCCAAGTCACCAAATAGACGCCCATCGACAACCCTCCTGATTCGCGTGATGCGATCAGGATGCCCATCCACTCGCATAAGGCGAACGCATTGTCGAAGTTATCCTTGTTACGCACAGGCAGCGGTGACCCACCAATTTGAGGACCAGTGCCCGCAAATGACTAAGGGTCCAAAGCCGGCTGACATCCGCTTTCGCGTCGACCCCGGCGACGTTCCGGCCGAGAAGGCCGCTCGCCGGCTGCACCTCAGCCTGGCGGAGTTCAACGAGGTGCTGCCCAAGCTGTACGCCCGTGGCTTCCCGAAACCAGATCCGGACACCGGGATGTTCGACCTAGACGAGATCGACCGCTGGCGGGCGAAGCGGCATGCGCTAGCGGAGGCACCATCGCCGCCCGCAGAGCCGCAGCTCAGCATGGGGGAGCGTTTCGCGATCGCGCACCGGCAACGCGCCGAGGGCCGCCAGAACCGCCGCCGCAAAGACTGACGTGGCGCGCGCGCGAAAGCGCCCCCGAAAGGGGATGGATTTTTAACCAAATCAGTGATGGAAGTATCCGTGGGCCTTAGAACCCGGACCTTGAGAGCGATAAATCACCGCTTGGCGGCGGTGGCGTCGCGCGCGACGAGCCTTGGCGGGCTCCTAGCGCAAATGGCTGCACCTTGGCGGGTGCGCTGACCTGGCTGTGACGTATCACGGCCGGGGTGGCGTAGCAATGCCGCGGGCCGCCAAGCCTGCGGCTGATGTCCAAGGGGAAACCCCAAAGGCTACGCCGCGAGTCCTCAAGGCTCGTTCTAAGACCCCGGCTTTGCCGTCCGTCACGGCAAGCGGCCCTTAGAAGCCCAACCTTGAGAACAACCCCATGAACTACTTCAGCAATCCCACCCCTGAGCTCCTTGAACGCCTTCCTGGATTCGTCCTGACGAGCTTTCCGGGAGAGGTCCAGGACGCCATTGCGACGCTTAGGAAGGCTCGCAATGAGGCCACGGAGCAAATCGAACGGCTCCTCTCTGGCCCTGAGCCCGACGCCGAGCTCGTCGCGCTCGCCGAACGCGTTAAGCAGCTGCAATCAGCTGCAATCGACGCCATGAGGCCGATCAGCGAAGCTGACGACCGCTTCCAGGACATCAAGCCTGAAAAGCCGGAGGTGCTGAGGTGGCGGCCGGTCGATGCCGATCTCGTTAGCCGGGCAGTCTACTCGAACTACTGCTCCGAGGACTCGATCGACGAGCTCCGCGGGCGGAACACGCATGTGTTTGTCGAAAATCCGGACGAAGGGCGGCAACGAAGGGCAGCCGAGCTCATTGCTGCGCTGGACGATTACCGATCCCGGTTCGATGCCGCCATGGAGCAAAGTGGGCTCAAGGCCGCGGACGCAGCCTTACAGGCGCTCTATGACGAGCAGTCCGCATTGTGCGACCGCATGCTCAAACTCAAGCCAGCGACGCTGCATGGCCTCCAAGCTCTGGCCACGGCCTTGGTCTGGGGTCAATGGTCCGGCGAGATCGAAGAGGACCCGGACTCGACACAAGAAAATCGGATGATTACCTCGATCATCCGCGCTCTGTCCAAGGAATCGTTGGCAGCGGCGTGAGAGCTAGCGGACTGATTTTGTGCCAATGAAAGGGGACGCCGCCGGTTCGCCGGCGGGCATTTTGTTAATCGTCAACAAGGGAGACCCGGCTACGCCGGCGCCCCTTCTTCTGGGCATAGTAGGCAACCCCTCTCACGAAGGCGTCGGCGTCGTCCGCCGGTGCCTCAGCGTTGCGACCGGAGAGCCTGCGGTCCACGTCCGGCCAGCGCCATCGAGGGGTGCTGGCCGGGAAACCGGCGCATGGCGGCGGCAGACGTCCTTCCTTCACCCATTGGTCCCAAGTATCCGGCGAAATCTGCAATTCAGCCGCGCCTGTCTCTCGGCTCACGTAGGCAGGTGTTCGATCGCCGCGGAGCAGATTCTCGGCCTTTCGCGTGGTCATGAGGTTACGGAAGCCTGGTCACGGTCCCACCGGTTCGCCGGCGGGCCTATCAAGGCATGCGGACTCCCTCAGCCATCTGAACTTTTGTCGGTGCCGCCGGATGAACATCCGGATGTTCTTGAAGGTTTCACGGTCTTGCAGGTGACCAACGATGAACCTCCGGAGGTCATCATCCCGCTCGATCAAGCTGATTGATTGAATCAGGTAAGCGTCGAGCAAGCGACAAGTCTCGCCGTAAAAAATGCCGTCGCACACAGCTGCACAAGCGACCTCGATCGCATTGAACAGCTCAGCTGCTGCGAATTCCCTTTTGTCCTCGGCAGCACTGATGAAATCTAGCCAGCATTTGCGGATTGCTTCATGCAACGTCACTAACGCAGCCGCCGACCCCGCCCGCTGGCCTAGTGAAAGTTGGCGAAGGGCCAAAAATACGGCCAAACCGGCAAGCGGAAGCCCGACTATCGTGCAAACTGAAGACCAATACTGGACACTCTCCGAAGAGGGCCAGAGATCACTCATTTTCCCGTTTTCGCCGGGGCAGCTTGTCCGGACCCGGTAGCGGGCTGTTCAGCTTGGCTCGGCGCTGCTGGCTGTGGTGCGACCGCGCGCTCCAAATGTCGCGTGGTAAGGTGTTTTTCCACGTGAGCTAAGGTGGCAGAATCGCCAATGACGCGGTCGGTGCTGCTGATAACAACTTTCCTAATAGTCATAGCTGAAATCCCCGGGATTGGCGGCGCTCTCGGACCCAATTTTGGACCCAAACTGCCGCAAACAACTTCGCTGGAACCAGACTCACCGGGATTACGGCGGCAAAAAGACCCAATTAGATCAAGCGAACAAAACTGGTGGATATCAACGTGGATGCCAGCGGGCGTATTTCAAGACCGGTCCCCGCCTGGCAAACAGATTCTGGCATGTTTCCACAGTGTACATTTCAGATTATCGGAACCATTTGTCTGGTTCGTCGGGTCGTGCAAAGAATGAGGGCGACCGCAGAGAAATCCGCGGTCGCCCTCTGGGCGCGCCAGCACTCGAGAGGTTGGAAGGGCCGGAGGTCAGATCTCCGGCCTTTCTGCTCTTGAGGCCCGACCAACATAGTTCCGTTGGGATTCGGCTTCTCCAAAATCCTCTCCGCAATCCACCGATTTCATGATCGGTGGACGGCTTGAACGCATTTTGTTCAGCGTGGTTGACACCCGGGGCCGGGCCTGATCCGGCGATTTCTATGAATCGGTTGTTCGCGGCGTCAGTCGAGGGCGCCGGAGTCGCCGAAACTGTTCACGCTGGCGATCAGCGCGATAACGCCGACGAAGGCGAGGGCGATCGTCAGCAGCGCCCCAGCGATGATCCAAATCGCGATCATCGCCATCCCCCTTGATGTGAACGGAAGGCGAATGGGCGTGTTGCGCCTGTGTTGCGCGGAGCACGGCGTAGGTGGTCGTAACTCGCTGAAATTCTTGGAAGTGGAAGGAAGCGCCGCGCAACACCATTTTGCCAGCAGAACGAAGCTGCAACGGCTCCAAGCTATTGATTTAAGGGCTCAAAAACTGGCGATCCCGGCAGGAATCGAACCTGCAACCCTCAGAGTAGAAATCTGATGCTCTATCCAGTTGAGCTACGGGACCGTCTTGAGCCGCCCTGGTTGGGGGCCGCTGTTCATCTACCATGCCATTATGAAAAATATCGTCTTTCGCCAAGCCTGAACCGAACCGTTTTCGTCGAAGCCGCGACAAAGCGGAACGGTGGGGTGTCAGGGTGCCGGGTTGAGCGGCAGCAGACTGGACGATGGATCACATCGCCGGGAATGCTGATCAGCTTCCGGGACACGGCCGCCGGACGACTGGTCGGATATTGCTGCGCCATCAGGACGGCGCGCGCGGCGGTAGCTTGATCGGTCTCCTCTGGGCGTGCCTTGTCATGGCGAATGCGACGGTTTGCACCTTTGGTTCCATCGCCTTGAGTCCGTCACCTTTCCGCGCATTTCATGCGACAAGCGGCGTTCGTCCGCGATTTCCGGGAGTCCATCCATGATCGGTCTTGTTCGCGCCGTCACACTCTGCGCCACGCTGGCGTTCGGCCTTAGCGTCGCGCAGGCCGCCGACAAAGCCTTCAAGCGGGACGACCTCGCCGATTCCGCGATCAAGCTGGAGGCGCAGATCAAGGGCGAGGCGGGGCCGGTCGCCAAGACCGGCGCGAGCTTGCGCACCGACGCCGATGCTGCCTTCCGGCGCAACGACTATCGCACCGGCCTGTCGGTGCTCGGCCAGATCGCGGCGACCACGCCGGAGGACGCCGGCAACTGGTTGCGGCTGGCAAAGGTCATCTTCCAGATATCGCCGAAGAGCTCGAGCGAGCAGACGTTCCTGCTGGAGCGCGCCTCGACCGCCGCCTACATCGCCTACCAGCGCGCCGGGAATGCGGGCGAGGAGGCCGACGCGCTCGCGGTGCTCGGCAAGTCTCTTTCCGAACGCAAGCTGTGGCGGCCGGCGCTGGATGCTCTGCGGCTGTCGCTCGACATGCGCGAGGTCGCCGACGTCCGCGGCCAATATGAGAAGATGCGCGACGAGCACGGTTTTCGGCTGCTCGACTACACCGTGGACTCGGACTCCGCCAGTCCGCGCGCCTGCTTCCAGTTCTCGGAGGAGTTGGCAAAACGCACCGATTTCGCGCCGTACCTCGCGCTGGCCGGCCAGGACAAGCCGGCCCTGTCGGCCGAGGCCAAGCAGCTCTGCGTCGACGGGCTGAAGCATGGCGAGCGCTACAACATCAATTTGCGCGCCGGCCTGCCGTCCAGCGTGAAGGAAGGCCTTCCGAAATCGGCCGAGTTCAACGTCTATGTGCGCGACCGCAAGCCCTTCGTGCGCTTCACCAGCCGCGCCTATGTGCTGCCGAGGACGGGCCAGCGCGGCATTCCCGTCGTCAGCGTCAACACGCCAGCCGTCAACATCAACGTGTTCCGGATCGGCGACCGCAATTTGATCAACACGGTGGTCGACAGCGATTTCCAGAAGACCCTGTCGAAATACCAGCTCAGCGATCTCGGCGGCGAGCGCGGCGTGAAAGTCTGGACCGGCGAGGTTGCCACCGCGATGACGCTCAACCAGGACGTCACCACGGCATTCCCGGTCGACCAGGCGCTTGGTGAACTCCAGCCCGGCGTCTATGTGATGACGGCCGCGGCCAAGGGGCCGGGCTCGGACGACGACTATCAGCTCGCCACCCAATGGTTCATCGTCTCCGATTTCGGCGTCACGGCCTATTCCGGCAATGACGGCATCCATGTCTTCGTGAATTCGCTGGCCTCGACCGATCCGGTCGGCAAAGCCGAGGTGCGGCTGGTCGCGCGCAACAACGAGATCCTGGCCACCCGCAAGACCGATGAGAGCGGCCATGTGCTGTTCGAGGCGGGGCTTGCGCGTGGCGATGGCGGCCTGTCGCCGGCGATGCTCACCGTGACCGGCGAGAAGGCCGACTATGCCTTCCTCAGCCTCAAGTCCTCCGCCTTCGACCTGTCGGACCGCGGCGTTTCGGGCAGGGCCGTGCCTGCGGGCGCCGACGCTTTCGTCTATGCCGAGCGCGGCGTCTACCGCTCCAGCGAGACCGTCTATCTCACCGCGCTGTTGCGCGACGGGCAGGGCAACGCCGTCACCGGCGGGCCGATGACCCTGGTGATCGAGCGTCCTGATGGCGTCGAATTCCGCCGCGCCGTGCTGTCCGACCAGGGCGCGGGCGGGCGCACCTTGTCGGTGCCGCTCAACTCGGCCGTCCCGACCGGGACCTGGCGGGTGCGCGCCTTCACCGATCCGAAGGGCTCTTCGGTCGGCGAGACCACTTTCATGGTCGAGGACTACGTCCCCGATCGGATCGAATTCGACTTGTCTGCCAAGGACAAGCTGATCAAAGCTAACGCTCCAGTGGAGCTTAAGGCGGACGGTCATTTCCTCTATGGCGCGCCGGCCTCGGGGCTAGCGCTCGAAGGCGACATGCTGGTCGCGCCCGCGTCCGAGCGGCCGGGCTTCGCCGGTTACCAGTTCGGCGTCGCCGACGAGGAGACCACCTCGAACGAGCGCACGCCGCTGGAGAACCTGCCGGAAGCCGACGCCAACGGCGTTGCGACCTTCCCGGTCACGCTCGACAAGCAGCCGGCCTCGACGCGGCCGCAGGAGGCGCAGATCTTCGTCCGCATGGTCGAGGCCGGCGGCCGCGCCGTCGAGCGCAAGATCGTGCTGCCGGTCGCGCCTGCTGCCGCGATGATCGGCATCAAGCCGCTATTCGGCGACAAGAACGTCGCCGAGGGCGACAAGGCCGAGTTCGATGTTGTGTTCGTCTCGCCCGAGGGTGAGAGGCTTCGCCGCGACGGCCTGCGCTACGAGCTCCTGAAGATGGAGTCGCGCTACCAATGGTATCGCCAGAGCAATTACTGGGAGTACGAGCCGGTCAAATCGACCTCGCGCGTCTCTGACGGCGACGTGACCGTCGCTGCGGACAAGCCGTCGCGGATTTCGATGACCCCACAGCCCGGCCGCTACCGGTTGGACGTGAAGTCGAACGACGCCGACGGGCCCGTGACCTCGGTACAGTTCGACGTCGGCTGGTATTCCGACGGCAGCGCCGACACGCCGGACCTCCTGGAGACCTCGATCGACAAGCCGCAATACGCCTCGGGCGACACGATGATCGTGTCGGTCAACGTCCGCAGCGCCGGCAAGCTGACGGTCAACGTGCTCGGCGATCGCCTGCTGACGACGCAGACCATCGACGTCAAGGAAGGCACCGCCCAGGTGAAGCTCCCGGTCGGCAAGGACTGGGGCACCGGCGCCTATGTGGTGGCAACGCTGCGCCGTCCGCTCGATGCGGCCGCGCAACGCATGCCGGGCCGGGCGATCGGACTCAAATGGTTCGGCATCGACAAGCAGACCCGCACGTTGCAAGTGAAGCTGACGCCGCCGGCTCTGATCCGGCCGAATGGGTTGCTGAAGATCCCCGTCAAGCTCGACGGGCTCAATCCGGGCGAGGACGCCAAGATCGTGATCGCCGCGGTCGACGTCGGCATCCTCAACCTCACCAATTACAAGCCGCCGGCGCCGGACGACTATTATCTCGGCCAGCGCCGCCTGAGCGCGGAGATCCGCGATCTCTATGGGCAACTCATCGACGGCATGTCGGGCACGCGCGGGCAGATCAAGTCCGGCGGCGACGCCGGTGCCGCCGAGCTCCAGGGCTCGCCGCCCGCGCAAAAGCCGCTCGCGCTCTATTCGGGCATCGTCACCGTTGCCGCCGACGGCACGGCCGAAGTGAGCTTCGACGTTCCGGAGTTCGCCGGCACCGCGCGCGTGATGGCGGTGGCGTGGACCGCGACCAAGCTCGGTCGCGCCAACACGGACGTGGTGATCCGCGACCCTGTCGTGCTGACCACGACCTTGCCGCGCTTCCTGCTCAACGGCGACCACGGCACGGTCAATCTCGAGATCGACAATGTCGAGGGGCAGGCCGGCGATTACGTCATCAACGTGAAGACCGGCGGGCCGGTGAGAATGACCGGCAATCCCGCGACCACGGTCAAGCTTGCCGCCAAGCAGCGGAATTCGTTCACGCTCGCCATCGACGCGACGGCGGCGGGGCAGGCGACACTCGACGTCGACATCAAGGGGCCGAATGGCCTGGCGCTGGCGCGCCATTATGCGCTCGACGTCAAGGCGGCGACGCAAGTGCTGGCGCGGCGCTCGATCCGGACGCTGGCGAAGGGTGAGAGCCTGACGTTGACCTCGGATATGTTCGCCGATCTCGTGCCGGGCACCGGTAGCGTCTCGGTCTCGGCCAGCCTGTCCACTGCGCTCGATGCGGCGACGATCCTCAAAGCACTTGACCGCTATCCCTATGGCTGCTCGGAGCAGATCACCAGCCGCGCCATGCCGTTGCTCTATGTCAACGAGCTCGCGGCCGGTGCGCACCTGGCCATGGACACCGAGGTCGACCAGCGCATCCGCGACGCCATCGAGCGGCTGCTGGCCCGCCAGGGCTCGAACGGCTCGTTCGGGCTGTGGTCGGCAGGCGGTGACGATTCCTGGCTGGACGCGTATGTGACGGACTTCCTGACTCGCGCCCGCGAAAAGGGCTTTGTGGTACCGGATGTGCTGTTCAAGACCGCGCTCGACCGCATCCGCAACTCGGTCGTCAACGGCAACGAGCCGGAGAAGGACGGCGGCCGCGATCTCGCCTACGGCCTCTATGTGCTGGCGCGCAACGGCGCGGCGCCGATCGGCGACCTCCGCTATCTCGCCGACACCAAGCTGAGCAACCTCGCCACTCCCATCGCGAAATCGCAGCTCGCCGCGGCGCTCGCGCTGGTCGGTGACCGCAACCGCGCGGAGCGGGTCTATGGCGCAGCCCTCGACAGTCTCGCCCCAAAGCCGGTGCTGGAGTTCGGCCGCACCGACTACGGCTCGCAGCTCCGCGATGCCGCAGCGCTGGTGTCGCTTGCCAGTGAAGGCAACGCGCCGAAGGCAACGCTGACGCAGGCGGTGTCGCGGGTCGAGACTGCGCGCGGGCTGACGCCCTACACCTCCACGCAGGAAAATGCGTGGCTGGTGCTGGCGGCGCGCGCGCTCGCCAAGGAGAATCTGTCGATGGAGGTGGACGGCCAGCCGGTCAAGACCGCGCTGTACCGCAGCTACAAGGCCGCCACTCTGGAAGGCAAGCCGCTGAAGATCACCAACACCGGAGACGCGCCGGTGCAGGCGGTGGTCTCGGTGTCGGGGTCGCCGGTGACGCCTGAGCCCGCGGCATCGAACGGCTTCAAGATCGAGCGCAGTTTCTTCACGCTCGACGGCAAGCCCGCCGATATCAGCAAGGTCAAGCAGAACGACCGCTTCGCCGTGGTGCTGAAGATCACCGAGGCCAAGCCCGAATACGGCCACATCATGGTGTCCGACTATCTGCCGGCCGGCCTGGAAATCGACAATCCAAAACTGGTGTCGTCGGGCGACAGCGGCACGCTGGGCTGGATCGAGGATGGCGAAGAGCCCGAAGATACCGAGTTCCGCGACGATCGCTTCACGGCTGCCGTCGATCGGGCCTCGGATTCGAAGGCGGTCTTCACGGTGGCCTACGTCGTGCGTGTGGTCTCACCGGGCAAATACGTGCTGCCGCAGGCCTATGTCGAGGACATGTACAATCCCTCGCGCTACGGCCGCACCGGCACCGGCACGGTCGAGGTGCGGGCGGCGAAGTGAGTGGTGATGGGATGAGCGACAAGGAGCCACATGCTCCGCCGTCATGCCCGGGCTTGTCCCGGGCATCCACGGACTTTGGTGCGAGAGGCAAGAACGTGGATGGG
>NZ_JADPJF010000124.1:188603-192248 GCF_023073295.1 Bradyrhizobium sp. 23
ATCATCGTCGGCGTCGTCGCGTGGGTTTACTCCCTCGGTCCGCTGCCTTTCGACGACGCCCGCCAGGTTTCCACCACCATCGTCGATCGGAATGGCAAGCTGCTGCGCGCCTATGCGATGGCGGATGGACGCTGGCGGCTACCGGTCGAGACAAAAACGAACGTCGATCCGACCTATCTGAAGCTGCTGCTCGCCTACGAGGACCAGCGCTTTTACGCACATGACGGCATCGACCCGGTGGCGCTGGGGCGCGCTGCGTTTCAGCTTGCGACGCGCGGCCACATCGTCTCGGGCGGCTCGACCATCTCGATGCAGCTCGCGCGGCTGATGGAGCCTCGGCGGCAGCGCTCGCTCCATGCAAAGCTGCGGCAGATCGTGCGTGCGATCGAGATCGAGCGCAGCTTGAGCAAGGAGCAGATCCTCGACCTCTATCTGGCGCTCGCGCCTTACGGCGGCAATCTCGAGGGCATTCGCGCTGCCTCGATCGCCTATCTCGGCAAGGAGCCGAAGCGGTTGTCGCTGGCTGAAGCCGCGTTGCTGGTCGCGCTGCCTCAATCGCCGGAGACCCGCAGGCTCGATCGCTATCCCGATGCGGCGCGCAAAGCGCGTGACCGCGTGCTCGACCGCATGGTCGAGGAGCAACAGATCAGCCTCGACGATGCGAAGCAGGCGAAAGCCGTTCCTGTGCCGAAACTGCGCAAGCCGATGCCGATCCTGGCGCCGCACGCCTCCGATGCGGCGCTTGCGACGGTCAAGGACGCGCCAGTCATCAAGCTGACGCTCGATGCCACCCTCCAGAAGGTGCTGGAGCCGCTAGCGCGCGATCGTGCCATTGCGTTGGGGCCGAACATCTCGGTCGGCATCATCGTCGTCGACAATGAGAGCGGCGACGTGCTCGCGCGCGTCGGCTCGGCCGATTATTTCGACGAGCGCCGGGCAGGGCAGGTCGACATGACCCGCGCCATCCGCTCGCCGGGCTCGACGCTGAAACCCTTCATCTACGGGCTGGCCTTCGAGGACGGTTTTGTTCATCCGGACAGTCTGATCGACGATCGGCCCGTGCGCTTCGGCTCCTACGCGCCGGAAAATTTCGACATGACGTTTCAGGGCACGGTGCCGGTGAAGAAGGCGCTGCAGCTGTCGTTAAACGTGCCCGCGATCGTGCTGCTCGACCGCGTCGGCGCGAGCCGGCTGGCCTCGCGGCTGCGTCAGGCCGGTGGCAATCTGGTTCTGCCCAAGGACGAGGCGCCGGGATTGGCCATGGGCCTTGGCGGCGTCGGCGTGACGCTGCAGGACCTCGCCCAGCTCTATGCAGGCTTCGCCCGGCTCGGCACCACCAGGCCGTTGCGCGAGATCATGAGCGACAGGGACGACCGCGAGCCGCTGCGGCTGCTCGATCAGGTCGCGGCCTGGCAGGTCGGCAACGTGCTGCTCGGTACCCCGCCGCCGGAGAACGCGGCCCACAACCGCATCGCCTTCAAGACCGGCACCTCCTATGGCTACCGCGACGCTTGGTCGATGGGCTTCGACGGGCGCATGACCATCGGCGTCTGGGTCGGCCGGCCCGATGGCGCGCCGGTTCCGGGCCTGATCGGTCGGGTTGCCGCCGCGCCGATCCTGTTCGACGCCTTCGCCCGCACCGGCAAGACGCTCCTGCCGTTGCCGAAGCCGCCGAAAGGAACTCTCGTGGCCAGCAACGCCAAGCTGCCGTTGCCCTTGAGGCGGTTCCGCCCGCTCGGGGATCTGGTGCGGACCGGGGGCGAGCAGGCCCTGCACATCCAGTTTCCGCTGAACGGCTCGCGGATCGACGTCGATCGCTCAGGTGGCGAGGGCGGCGCAGCCATGCCGGTCAAGGTCGCCGGCGGCGTTCTGCCCATGACCGTCATGGTTAACGGAACGGCGCAGGGCGAGATCGACGGACGGCGCCAGCGGCTGATCGATCCGCCCGGTCCGGGCTTTGCGCGGCTGACCGTCATCGATGCCACGGGCGCCGCGGACACAGTTGTCATTCGAATTCAGTGACCCTGCCTCAAGCGGTTGTGGCGATGGCGGTTTCAGCGTAAGCGGAACCGATGGCCGAGACCTATCCAACACCCCGTTTTGGAGCTCCCCGCGAGCCGAAATCCCCGGTGAATCCGGGCAGCCGGCTCGTCTCCATGTTCGACATCGCCACGGCCAGCCACGTCCGCGCGGTGAGCTTCCTGTTGTTGTGCGCGCTGCTGCTATTCCTGCCGGGCTTCTTCACGATTCCGCCGGTTGACCGCGACGAGGCGCGCTTTGCGCAAGCCACCAAGCAGATGGTCGAGAGCGGCGATTATGTCGACATCCGTTTCCAGGAGGACGTCCGCTATAAGAAGCCGGTCGGGATCTACTGGCTGCAATCGGCCGCAGTCGAGACGGCATCGGCGCTCGGTCTGCCGAAGGCCGAGTTGCGGATCTGGGTCTATCGGCTGCCGTCGCTGATCGGCGCCATCGGTGCCGTGCTCATGACCTATTGGGCGGCGCTCGGCTTCGTCACGCGGCGCGCCGCAGTGCTTGCAGCACTTCTGATGTGCGCCTCGGTGCTGCTTGGCGTCGAGGCGCGGCTTGCGAAGACCGACGCGATGCTGCTGTTCTGCGTGGTCGCCGCGATGGGCGCGATGGCGCGGGCCTATCTGTCCTGGCAACGCGCCGAGGACGAGACCCATCCGCCCTGGAGCTGGCCCGCGATCTTCTGGACGGCTCTCGCTGTCGGCATCCTGATCAAGGGCCCGCTGATCCTGATGTTCGCGGGCCTGACCATCGTCGCGCTCGCGATCCAGGACCGCGATGCCTCCTGGCTATGGAAGTTGCGCCCGCTCTGGGGCCTGATGTGGATGCTGGTGCTGGTGCTGCCCTGGTTCGTCGCGATCTTCTGGCGCGCCGGCGATGCCTTCTTCGCCGATTCCGTCGGCGGCGATATGCTGAGCAAGTTGGGCGCGCAGGAATCCCACGGCGCGCCGCCCGGACTGTATCTGGCGCTGTTCTGGATCACGTTCTGGCCCGGCGCGCCGCTTGCGGCGATGGCGGCGCCTGCGGTCTGGCGCGCGCGGCGCGAGCCCGGTGCGCAATTCCTGCTGGCCTGGCTGGTCCCATCCTGGATCGTGTTCGAGGTGGTGCTGACCAAGCTGCCGCATTACGTGCTGCCGCTGTATCCTGCGATCGCGATCCTCACCGCGGGCGCGCTCGAGCGGCGCGTGCTATCGTGGTCCTGGCTGATGCGCGGCTCGGCCTGGTGGTTCGCGATCCCCGTTGGCGGCTCGATCATCGCGGTCGTCGGCGCGGTGATGCTGACGCGGCAGCCTGCTTTCGTGGCATGGCCGTTCATCGCGGCCTCGCTGATCTTCGGCCTGTTCGCCTGGTGGCTTCACGACAACAATCACGCCGAGCGCTCGCTGCTCAACGCGCTGGTCGCAGCCCTGATGCTCGCGCTAACGGTCTACGGCATCGTGCTGCCGTCGCTGACGCCGCTGTTTCCGAGCATCGAGATCGCACGCGCGCTTCGCAACGTCACCTGCGTGGGCCCGAAGGCGGCCGCGGCCGGCTATCACGAGCCGAGCCTGGTCTTCCTGACGGGTACGCAGACGCTGCTCACCGACGGTTCGGGTGCGGCGGATTTCCTGCGGC
>NZ_JADPJF010000124.1:192330-192855 GCF_023073295.1 Bradyrhizobium sp. 23
GGGGAGCTGCCGTTTCGCGCTGATCGAGCAGCGTTCGGAGCGCGGCTTCGTGCAGCGCGCCGAGGCGATCGGGCTGCGCTACAAGGTTGGCACCCGCATCGACGGCTACAATTTCTCGCAAGGGCGCGCGATCTCGATCTCGATCTTCCGCTCGGAAGGCACCGAGTAGGATGTCGGCACCAACCGACATCTCGCCGCGCGCGAGCTATCCCGCACAATTGCTCACGCTCTCGGGGCGCGCCCTGGCACAGCTCGTGCGCACGCCCTCGCATTCGCGCCGCGCCGAGGCCGCGCGAAAGCTGGCGCGGCATTCGCTTTGGCTGAGTGCTGCAGGTGCAGCCCTGGTCATCGCGCTGATGGTCGTGTTCGACCTGACCGAGATCCAGCTGATGCCGGCACGTGGCGCGCCCGGACTGTGGCCGATCCGCATCCTTACCGATTTCGGCAAGGACGAGTATGTGCTCTCGGTGCTCGGGGGCCTGCTGGTGGTCCTGGCGCTGGTTGCGGCGGGATTGCACGGCACCA
>NZ_JADPJF010000124.1:192929-203994 GCF_023073295.1 Bradyrhizobium sp. 23
CCGCGCGCTTCTGCTCGGCCTCGGCACGCGGCTGCAGTTCATGTTTTTGTCTGTTGCCGTGCCCGTATTCGTCGCCGAGATCCTGAAATATCTTATCGGTCGAGGACGTCCGTTCGTCGGCGGCAAAGCCAATCCGTTCAACTTCGTGCCGTTCGAGGGGACCGGGGCCTATGCCAGCCTGCCGTCGGGTCATGCGGTGACGGCGTTCGCGCTGGCGTTCGCGGTCTCGGCGCTGTGGCCGCGCCTGCGCGTGTTCATGTTCACTTACGCTATCGTGATCCTGCTAACGCGACTGGTGCTGCTTGCGCACCACCCGAGTGACGTGGTGGCCGGCGCCCTGGTCGGCTTGGTCGGCGCCTTGGCGGTGCGCTACTGGTTCGCGGCCCGCAGGCTCGGCTTTGCCATCCGTGCCGACGGCACCATTGTGCCTCTTGCAGGGGCGGTCTCGGGCCGCCTCAAAAGGGTTGCCCACGGGGCATCCGCCCCATAAAAGCGGCTGCCTGCCGGGACCGCCGGTTCCCGAGCCAAGCCAATTCCAACCACGAGCTTCGATTTGTCGTCCCAGCCTTCGGTTTTCCAGCCCTCGGTTTCCATCGTCGTTCCCGTGCGCAACGAAGCCGACAACATCGTGCCGCTGATCGAGGAGATCGGCGCGGCGCTCGACGGCCGCTGGGCCTATGAGATCATCTACGTCAATGACGGTTCGACGGACGCGACCGGCGAACGGCTTGGCGCGGTCATGAAGCAGCGGGACAATCTGCGCCAGCTGCGCCATGCCAGATCAGGCGGCCAATCCGCGGCCGTGCGCAGCGGGGTGCGTGCGGCACGCGGCGCGATCGTGGCGACGCTCGACGGCGACGGCCAGAACAATCCGGCCTTCCTGCCGGACTTGATTTCGGCTGTCGAGAACGGAAGCAAGGTCGGACTTGCCGCCGGACAACGCGTCGGCCGCAAGGATACCGGCTTCAAGAAGTTCCAGTCGCGCGTCGCCAACGGCGTCCGCAACGCTATCCTGAAGGACGGTACGCGCGACACCGGCTGCGGCCTGAAGGCGTTCCGGCGCGAGGTGTTCCTGATGATGCCCTATTTCGACGGGCTGCATCGCTTCCTGCCGGCGCTGGTGCGCCGCGAGGGCTACGAGATCGCCTATGTCGACGTGATCGACCGTCCGCGCCGCTCCGGCGTGTCAAACTACGGGTTCTTCGACCGGCTGTGGATCGGCATCATGGATCTCGTGGGCGTGTGGTGGCTGATCCGCCGCAAGAAGCCGACGCCAGATGTGACTGAGGTGACGGCATGATCATCCAATACGGTCAGGCGCTGAGCAATTATTTCTACGACGTCTTCGTCGCCAAGTTCGACTTCTGGCTCGCGTTCGGCCTCGTCGCGCAGTTGTTCTTCACGGCGCGTTTCCTGGTGCAGTGGATCGCGAGCGAGCGCGCCGGCAACAGCGTAGTGCCGATGGCGTTCTGGTTCTGCTCCATGGGCGGCGGGCTGATGACGCTGGTCTATGGCGTCGTCAAGCGCGAGCCTGTCATCATCCTCGGCCAGGCGCTCGCGACCATCATCTATATCCGCAACATCATGCTGATCATCAAGAACCGCGGCCGCGGCTCGAAGACGCTGGAGCGCTGATCCGAGGCGACTAGCGCGGCAGCGCCGAGGCTGCTCCCGACGCGGGGAGGGCGGCGGTCTCCGTCTCGGTCCTGCGATGGGGCTCGCCAGCCGCGTCGAGCACGGGGTAGGCGACCGAGCAGATATGCGAGTGGATGCGGCGCAGGTCCCGCAGCACGTCGAGATGCAGCGACGTGGTTTCGATGGTCTCGGGACGGCCCTCGCGGAGGCGATCGAGGTGGCGCTCGACGGCGGCAAGCTCGGTGTTGCGCAGCGCCGTCTTCTCCACCAGCAGCTTGCGTGCCTCGTTGGCGTCGCCCGACATGAAGACGCCAAAGGCGATGCGCAGCGAATCCATCGTGCGCTTGTGGAAGGCGGCGAGCTCCTCGGCGCCCTCGGGCGAGAACTGAAAGCGGCGCTTGATCTTCTTGGTCGCGAGCTCGCTCAGGCTCTTGTCGATGATGTCGCCGATATGTTCCAGATTGATGGCGAAGGAAATGATCTCCATGGCGCGCCGGCCCTCGCTCTCGTCGAGGCTGCCGCGCATGAGTTTGGTCACGTAGAGCTTGATGGCTTCGTCGAGGCCGTCGACGATATTGTCCATCTTCGAGACCTGGTCGACCAGCGCGCGGTCGCCGCTCATCATCGCCGCCATCACCTTGCGCAGCATGATCTCGACGAGATCGCCCATGCGCAGGGTTTCGCGGCCCGCATCGGCCAGCGCCAGCGACGGCGATTCCAGCGCGGTCTCGTCGAGATAGCGCGGCCGGGCCGGATCGGCCTCCTGAACACGATCGGGCAGGAGCCGGGTCAACAAGCGCGACATGGTATCGAGCAGCCCGATGAAGATGACGGCCGTGCCGACGTTGAAGGCGATATGAAACGCCGCCGTCATCCTGGCCAGATCAGGCTGCCAGGCGTGCATGTGCTCGGCGATCGGGCCCAGGAAGGGCAGGACCAGGGCGATGCCGATCACGCGATTGACGAGATTGCCCACCGGCAAGCGATAGCTGGCGGGATCGTCACGCTTGGCGCCTTCGAATACGGGATTGATGGCGCTGCCGAGATTGGCGCCAAGCACCAGTGCGAGCGCCGCGTAAGGCGAGACGAACTGCGAATAGGCGAGTGACATGATCAGCAGCACGCTGGCGACGCTCGAATGCACCGCCCAGGTGACGAGCGCCGCGATCACGATGCACAGAACGGGATCCCCCGTGATGGAGGACATCACGACGCGGACGCCCGGTGCGTTCTCGGCTGGCGCCAGCGTGTCGAGCAGGATGTGCAGCGACAGCAGCATCAGTCCGAGACCGATCAAGACACGGCCGACATCCTTGATCCGCGAGCGCGGACCCACGCGGAAGGCGACCAGTCCGAGCACGAACAGGACCGGCGCGACGGCGGCGATGTTGAACGACAGCACCTGCACGATCAACGTCGTGCCGACATTGGCGCCGAGCATGATCGCCAGTGCGGTGACCAGGCTGAGCAGGCCCTCGGCTGCGAACGAGCTCGTGAGCAGCGCGGTCGCGGTGCTGCTCTGGAGCAGCGCTGTCAGCCCGAGACCGGCGGCAAACGCGTTGAAGCGATTTCCAAGCGCCTTGCCGAGCAGCCGTCGCAGGTCGGGGCCAAAGGCGCGCAGAATCCCGCTGTGGACCATGTGCAGGCCCCACAGCAACAGCGCCACGCCGCCCATCAGATCGAGCAGTACCAACGTTCCCATGCTCCGTGTCCGGATTGGAGTCGATTGGTGAGGCTAGCGCCAAATGCTTGAGGTTCAAACCATTTGTTGGCGCGTCGGCGTTAACGTTTGCGGCTTATGCACGTCCCCCGGTGCGCGTTGGCGCGTCCCGCGGCGCGATGCCTTGTGAGCAGCCTCACATTGCTGCCTTGAGGGCAGCGAAGCCGCGATCGAGGTCGGCCTTGAGGTCGTCGACGCTTTCGAGCCCGATATGCAGACGCAGGGTGGGGCCGCCCGGCGCCCACTTGGTCGCGGTGCGATAGGCGTCGCAATCGAAGGGAATCACCAGGCTCTCGAAGCCGCCCCAGGAGAAGCCCATGCCGAACAGTTTGAGCGTATCGAGCATGATGTCGACCGCCTTCTGTGGCGCCGGCTTCAGGACGATGCTGAACAGGCCCGACGCGCCCGTGAAGTCGCGCTTCCAGATCGCATGGCCGGGATCAGTCTCGAGCGCCGGATGCAGCACGCGCGCGACCTCGGGACGGCTCGCAAGCCAGCGCGCCATGTCGAGCCCGGAGCGATGATGCTGCGCCAGCCGCACCGACAGCGTACGCAGGCCGCGCAGTGCCAGGAAGACGTCATCGGGACCGGCGCAAACGCCGAGCAGGCGGATGCCTTCGGCGATCTGCGGCCAGGCCTTGGCATTGGCCGAGATGGTGCCGAACATGATGTCGGAATGGCCGCCGATATATTTGGTGGCGGCCTGCATGCTGATGTCGACGCCCTGTTCGAGCGAGCGGTGATAGAGCGGCGTCGCCCAGGTGTTGTCGTCGATGACGAGCGCGCCGCGCCCATGCGCGACCTCGGCGATGGCGCGGATGTCTGGCATCTCGAACGACTGCGAGCCGGGCGCCTCGACCAGAACGGCACTTGTGTTGGGCCTGAACAGCTTGTCGATGCCGGCGCCGATCATCGGATCGAAGTAGGTGGTCTCGACGCCGTAGCGGGTGAGCATGCCGTTGCAGAAATTGCGCGAGGGCCGATAGACGTTGTCGCAGACCAGGATGTGGTCGCCGGCCTTCAGCACCGAGAGCAGGGTGGTCGAGATCGCCGACAGCCCAGACGGCACGATGCCGACGCCGGCGCATTGCGGCCCCTCCAGCGCCGTCAGGGTCTCCTGGAACGCGCGGGTCGTCGGCGTGCCGTGCCGGCCGTACTGGAACTCGCCGCGATGGGCGTGCAGGTCCTCGGCGGTCGGATAGAGCACGGTCGAGCCGTGGAAGACGGGCGGGTTGATGAACCCCTTCTGCGCCTTGGTGTCGCGGCCGGAGGTGACCAATCGGGTCTCGGCATGCTGCTCGGAGGGGTGTGAGGAATCCATGCGTCTGCTTTCAAAAGCGCGTTTCCACGAGGCGCGCTGCGCCGGCGGGCTGGCCGAAAGGCCGCTGTCGTTAATAACAGAACACAGAAGAGTCCCGTCAACCCCTTGACCCGGCACGCCAGTCGTTCTGTTATCGCAGGTGCTATTCAGTCGCCGCATGTTGAGGGGCCTGCCGCGACCATCGATCCATCGCCTGACCGGACCTAGCGCCACAGCCGTAACGGCGGGCGCCTGTCGGCGGGGATTAAGGCAGGGCCTCCCGGGATCGGCGGGTGATCGGCAAGGATTTCCAGCATGACTCTTGCAGGGCTGATCTTGAGACGGCTAGCCCTGGCAGAGGCGATCGCAAAGACAACGTTCCTGACCTTGAGACGACTTTGAAAGGCCCAAAGCCCATGAAACGCGTAACCCTGGCTCTCTCTCTCGCTCTCGCCGCCGGCCTGACTGCCCAAGCCGCCGATGCGCAAACGCTCAAGACCGTCAAGGACCGCGGCATGCTGTCCTGCGGTGTCAGCCAGGGCCTGCCCGGCTTCTCCTCGCCGGACGACAAGGGCAACTGGACCGGGCTTGATGTCGACGTCTGCCGCGCGATCGCCGGGGCGATCTTCAACGATCCGACCAGGGTCAAATACGTGCCGCTCTCCGCCAAGGACCGTTTCACGGCGCTGCAATCCGGCGAAGTCGACGTGCTGTCGCGCAACACCACCTGGACCATCTCGCGCGACACCTCGCTCGGCGCCAACTTCACCGGCGTGACCTATTATGACGGGCAGGGCTTCATGGTGAAGAAGTCGCTCAAGGTGAACTCGGCGCTCGAGCTCAACAGCGCGTCGGTCTGCGTCCAGACCGGCACCACGACCGAGCAGAATCTCGCCGACTACTTCAAGGCCAACAACATGAAGTACGAGGTGATCGCGTTCGGCACCAACGACGAAACGGTCAAGGCCTACGAGGCCGGGCGCTGCGACGTCTTCACCACCGACCAGTCGGGCCTGTACGCCAACCGCCTGAAGCTTGCCAATCCCGGCGATCACATGGTGCTCCCGGAAATCATCTCGAAGGAGCCGCTCGGTCCGATGGTGCGCCACGGCGACGACCAATGGTTCGACATCGTGAAATGGACGCTGTTTGCCATGATCACCGCCGAAGAGCTCGGCGTGACCGCGAAAAACGTCGACGAAAAGGCGAAAGGGGAAAATCCTGAACTGAAGCGCGTTCTGGGTACCGATGGCAATTTCGGTGAACAGCTCGGCATAAGCAAGGATTGGGTGGTGCGCATCGTGAAGGCCGTCGGCAATTACGGCGAAGTGTTCGACCGCAATGTCGGCGCAGGCTCGCCGCTCGGTATCAATCGGGGTCTCAACAATCTCTGGAACAAGGGCGGTCTCCAATACGCCCCGCCGATCCGCTGATCCGGCCTGACCCGCGCTCGCGGCGATGAGCATCGAGGCTCGCAAACCCCCGCCCCAGATCGCGCTGAAGATCAGGCGGGTGCTGGGGGGCAAGACAGGCTGGAACGGCATCGCCGTCCAGTTTGCCTTCGCTGCGATCCTGGGCTGGATTGCCTATGAAATCGTCTCCAACGCCCGCGCCAACCTCGAGAACCAGCATATTGCCGCCGGCTTCGGCTTCCTCGCGAACAACGCCGGTTTCGACGTCAATCAGACGCTGATCTCGTATACCGGCTCGGACACGTTCCTGCGCGTATTCCTGGTCGGGCTCCTCAACACGCTCGTGGTCTCGGTGGTGGGCATTGTGTTCGCCACCTTGATCGGCTTCATCGTCGCGCTGTGCCGGCTGTCGCCCAACTGGCTGCTCGCGCGCATTGGCGAAATTTATGTCGAGATCATCCGCAACTTGCCGCTGCTATTCCAGATCCTGTTCTGGTACCTGGCGGTGCTCGCGGCCTTGCCCAATCCACGACAGAGCATTTCGCTGCTCGGCATAGCTTTCGTCAGCAATCGCGGTCTCGTCATTCCCCGCCCGATCGGCGAGAGCGGCTTCGAGGCGTTTCTGGCGGTGCTGGCCCTCGGCATTGTGGCTTCGGTGGCGTTGCGCATCCATGCGCGCCGGGCGCTGTTCGAGCGGGGTCAGGTGATCCGGATCTGGCCCTATATGCTGGGCCTGCTGTTCGGACTGCCGCTCGTCACCATGCTGGTAGCGGGTCTGCCCTTCAGCTTCGAGCTGCCGCAGCTCAAGGGTTTCAATTTCGCCGGTGGCTCGCGGATCATCCCGGAGTTCGTGGCGCTCACGTTGGCCTTGTCGACCTATACGGCCGCCTTCATTGCCGAGATCGTGCGCGCGGGCATCCTCTCCGTCCACAGCGGACAGATGGAGGCGGGATCGTCGCTGGGCCTGAGCCGCGGCACCACGCTGCGCTTGGTCGTCGTGCCGCAGGCGATGCGCGTCATCGTTCCGCCGCTGACCAACCAGTACCTCAATCTCACCAAGAATTCGTCGCTGGCCGTCGCGATCGGCTATCCCGACCTCGTCTCCGTGTTCGCCGGCACGTCGCTGAGCCAGACCGGGCAGGCCATCGAGATCATCGCCATGACGATGGGCGTGTATCTCCTGATCTCGCTGATCACCAGCGCCGTCATGAGCGTCTACGGTTGGCGCGTCAGCCGGAGTCTCGGCGCATGAGCGATATCACCTCGTCCAGTTTCGTTCGCCGGGATCTTCTGGATGAGCGTCCCGCGCCGGTGAAGACCACGGGCTTCGTCGGCCTGGTGCGGACGCGCCTGTTCAACTCGCCGACCAACATCCTGCTCACGATCGTCGGCGCCTTGCTGCTCTGGTTCACCATCATTCCTTCCGTCAAATTCCTGATGGTCGATGCAGTCTGGACCGGCAAGGATCGCACGGCCTGCCTCGCCGAGAACGCCGGCTTTACGGTCGGCGCCTGCTGGCCCTACATCCAGGCCAAGCTGCCGCAACTGATCTACGGCTTCTACCCCGAAGCCGAACGCTGGCGGGTCAACCTCACGCTCGTGTTGTCAGTAGTCCTGTTGGTGCCGTTGCTCATTCCGCGACTGCCGTCGAAAGGATTGAACGCTGGCCTGTTCTTCCTTGCGTTTCCGGTGGTCGCATTCTTTCTGCTGCATGGCGGCGGCATCAAGGGATTTGGCCTGAGCTGGACCGCTGACCTGCTGCAATTGTTCGACGACAGCATCATCGGCGCTGGGCAGGCTCTGCTCGGTCTCGGCAAGACCTCCTCTGCCGCACCGCTGTTGTGGGTCGTCGGCAATGTCATCGTGCTCGTGGGTACCGCGATCTACTGGCTGATCTTTCCGCTGACCTGGCTGCGTGACCAGTTGCAGGGGACAGGCCAGTCGGTCTGGGCCGATTTCGCCATCACTGCCGCGATCGTCTCACTGATCGCCTTCGTTCTCGGCGGCGGCCTCCGCACCGGGGGGCGGGCCCTCACATCCAGCATCGTCACCTTCGCCGCCATCGCAATCGTGATCAAGCTGATGGGGCTCGATCACGGCGGACTGCCGATCGTGCAGACGAACCTGTGGGGCGGACTTCTGGTGACGCTGGTGGTCTCCGTCACCGGCATCGTCACCTCGCTGCCGATCGGCATTGCGCTGGCGCTTGGCCGCCGCTCGACCATTCCGTTGATCCGGATCTTCTCGATCGCCTTCATCGAGTTCTGGCGCGGCGTGCCGCTGATCACCGTGCTGTTCTTTGCCACCTACATGCTGCCGCTGTTTCTGCCGGGCAATTTCACGGTCGATGGTCTCGTGCGTGCGCTGATTGGAATCTCTCTGTTCACGGGCGCCTATCAGGCCGAGAACGTCCGCGGCGGGCTGGCTGCTATCCCGCGCGGGCAGGGCGAGGCGGCCGCGGCATTGGGGCTGTCCTGGTGGAAGACGACCTCGCTGATCGTGCTGCCGCAGGCGCTACGCCACGTCATTCCGAACCTCGTCAACAGCTTCATCTCGCTGTTCAAGGACACTTCGCTGGTCTCGATCGTGGCGCTGTTCGATCTCCTCGGCTCGCTGCGGGCGTCGTTCTCGGATCCGAAATGGTCGTCGCCATCGACCGCTTTCACAGGGTTCGCCTTCGCCGGGATCATCTACTTCATCTTCTGCTTTGGAATGTCACGCTACTCGCTCTTCGTTGAGCACCGCCTCAACGCTCACCGCCGCAACTGATCGAGGTCACCATGTCCGACCCCATCGTCAAGATTTCCGGCCTGAACAAATGGTACGGCGAGTTTCACGTGCTGCGCGACATCGACCTTACGGTCGAGAAGGGCGAGCGCATCGTGATCTGCGGCCCCTCCGGCTCGGGCAAGTCGACGCTGATCCGCTGTATCAACGCGCTCGAGGAGTTTCAGGAAGGCGAGATCGTCGTTGACGGCATCGAGCTCGGGCCGAACCTCAAGCACGTCGATGCGGTGCGGCGCGAAGTCGGCATGGTGTTCCAGAGCTTCAACCTGTTTCCGCACCTGTCCGTGCTGGACAATTGCACGCTGGCGCCGATCTGGGTGCGCAACATCCCCAAGAAGGACGCCGAGGCTGCGGCGATGAAGTTTCTGGAGCGGGTCAAGATCCCGCACCAGGCCAACAAGTTTCCGGGACAGATGTCCGGCGGTCAGCAGCAGCGCGTCGCGATCGCCCGCGCGCTGACGATGAACCCGAAGGTGATGCTGTTCGACGAGCCGACCTCGGCGCTCGACCCCGAAATGGTCAAGGAGGTGCTGGACACCATGGTCGACCTTGCCGAGGAGGGCATGACCATGCTGGTGGTCACCCACGAGATGGGCTTTGCCCGCGAGGTCGCCAACCGCGTGGTGTTCATGGACGCGGGCCAGATCATCGAAGCCAACACGCCCAACGAGTTCTTCGCGGCCCCACAGCACGCCCGAACAAAACTGTTCCTGAGCCAGATCCTGCGCTGAGCACCTGCAATCCGGTGGCGTCGCGGGTCTAACCGGCCCGCCAGCTTGGCACCATGCGAATCGGCCAAGCTCTTTTCGGGCCCGGAGAGAGACTTTGCAGAGCAGCGCCGGCGCGCGCGCATTCCAGAACGCGCGATTGCAAAAGAAATTGAAGAAGCAGGCGGACGCACTCATGTCCGCCGCGGTTCAGGCACTCGGCCAGGGCAGATACGCGGAGGTCGAGACACTCTGCCGCCGGATTTTGACGGAGGTTCCGGATCATTTCGACGCCGCGCACTTGCTCGGTCTGCGCGCGTATGATGGCGGGCGGCTCGATGAGGCGCAACAACTGCTCGAGCGCGCGACCGTGCTCGATCCGCGTTCGCCCGATGCCCATGGTAATCTCGGGGCGGTGTATTTCACCCTCCAGAAGTTTCAGGAGGCTCGCGCATGCCAGGAGAAGGCCGTTGCGCTGAAGCCGAATTCTCCGATCGCCTTGACCAATCTCGGCAATACGCTGCTGCACATGGGCCTCGCCGAGCAGGCTATCGAGCTGCACGATCGCGCTATCAGGCTGAAGCCGGACTATGCCGATGCATTTTGCAATCGGGGCATGGCGGAGCTGATCGAAGGCCAGTCCCAGCGCGCCAAGGAGAGTTTCGATCGCGCCCTCGCGTTTCAACCGCGTCACGCGGAAGCGATCGCAGGCAGGGGCATGGTATGCATCGAGCTCCGGCACTACGAAGAGGCGGCCGCGGCGATCGCGGCAGGGCTCGCGATCAAGCCGGATTCGCCGAAGATTCTGGCGCAGCGCGGACGGCTCAATCTCGATCTGTTGCGGCTGGAGCAGGCGCTCGCGGACTTTGATGCGGCGCTGGCGCTTTCGCCGAGGCTCGAAGTGGCCTTGCAGGGAAAGGCGCAAGTCAACCTTGTCAAGGGCAACACGGCCGAGGCGATTGCGGCCGTCGAGACCTTGCTGGAGGAAAATCCGCGGTCCGACATCGGAATTGCGCTCCTTGCTTCCTGCTATGCGAGCCAGAGAGACATCGCGACGGCGCTCGAACATCTCGACGCCGGGCTGGCAATGGCGCCTGATTATGCGGACTTGATCGGGCGCAAGATATTCTTCCTGGACTATCTCCCGGAGGCCGATTTTTCGGTTCAGCAGGCTGCGCGAAAACAATGGTGGGACGCGATCGGCGCCAAATTGGCGCAAAGGGCGTTGGCGCCCCGCACGCTTGATCCGGACAAGCGGATTTTGATCGGATATGTCGCTTCCGAATTGAGGAACCACTCGGCAGCGTTCGCTCTGTTGCCGGTGCTGCGCCATCATGATCATGCCAGGTTCGAGATCGTCTGCTATTCGTGCTCGCCGGTAAGAGATGAGATGACCGCCGCATTCAGGTCCTCGGCGGACGTCTGGGTCGACGCCTGGCAGATGTCGGACGACGAACTGGCCGATCGCATTCAGGCCGACAAGGTCGATATCCTGATCGACGTA
>NZ_JADPJF010000124.1:204282-207199 GCF_023073295.1 Bradyrhizobium sp. 23
CCATGTCACCTTCGGCGTGTTCAACCGCATCTACAAGATCTCGGACGAGGCCATCCGGGTGTGGTCGAAATTGATGCGCGAGGTGACCGGTTCGAAGATCATCGTCAAACATACCCTGCTTGACGATCCCATGTTGCGCGACAATTTGGTCGCGCGGTTCGTGGCACAGGGCGTTGCCGAGGAGAATGTCACCTGCCTGGGCTCGTCGCCGCGCCCCGAGCACCTGCGGGCCTTTGCGAACGTCGACATATCGCTCGACACGTTCCCGCAAAATGGCGGCGTCAGCACCTGGGAATCGCTCTATGCCGGCGTTCCGGTCGTGGCCAAGCTCGGCAACGGCGCCTCGTCGCGTGCCGGTGGTTCGATCGTGGCTGCGGTCGGTCTCGACGACTGGATCGCGCAGGACGACGAGGGCTATGCCGCGATCGCCTGCAAATATGCGGCGCAGCCGGCGTATCTGGCGAGGTTGCGCAGCGGCTTGCCGGCCCGAATCGCAGCGTCCCCCGCCGGCAATGTCGAAATCTACACGCGCGAGGTCGAAGCGGGCTATCGCCAGTTCTGGCGCGACTACTGTGCCGCGGCTGTCGAAGGCAGCGAGGTTGCGTAGGGGACCGGCAGCGCCGGGCCGCTGAGCCCCGGGAAATCCCGGGGGTGTCACCGTGCCAGCTGACCGGCAGGTCGGGCTTGCGAATCAGTTAGACTCTGCCCCGGGCCATCTTCCGGAGAGACACCTTGCAGAGCAGCGGCGGCGCGCGCGCATTCCAGAACGCGCGATTGCAGAAGAAATTGATGAAGCAGGCGGACGCCGTCCTCTCCGCCGCGGCTACCGCCTATGGCCAGGGCCGATATGCTGAGACTGAAGCACTCTGCCGGGAGATCCTTAAAGCGCTGCCCGATCATGTCGACGCTCTGCACCTGCTCGGCATGTGCGCGCATGACGGCCGGCGCCTGGAGGAGGCGCAACAGCTGCTCAAGCGCGTGATTGTGCTCGATCCGCGCCTGCACGATGCCCATAGCAACCTCGCGACCGTGCATTTCGATCTCGGCAATTACGAGGAGGCGCGGCGGTGCCAGGAGAGGGCCATCGCGCTAAAGCCGAATTTTGCGGTCGCGCTGACCAACCTCGGCAACACGCTGATGCATCTGGGGCAGTACGAACAGGCGCTCGAGCTGCATGAGCGCGCCATCAAGATCAAGCCGGATTATGCCGACGCGTTCTGCAATCGCGGTATGGTCGAGATTGTGCTTGGACAGATCATGCGCGCCAAGGAAAGCTTCGACCGCGCCCTGCTGTTTCAGCCCCGTCACGCCGAGGCTATCGTCGGCAGCGGCATGGTCAGCATGGAGCTGCGGCACCACGACGAGGCGGCCGCCAAATTTGCCATGGCGCTGGCGATCAAGCCCGGCTCGCCGAGGATCGTGGCCCAACGCGGGCGGCTCAGTTACGAGTTGCAGCGCCTGGAGCCCGCGCTTGCGGATTTCGAGGCGGCGCTTGCGATCTCGCCCAAGCTCGAGCTGGCGCTACGCGGCAAGGCCCAGGCCTGCCTCGTCATGGGAAAGACCGCGCAGGCGATGGCAGCCGCAACGGCCCTGATCGAGCAAAATCCGCGCTCCGAGGTGGGGCTGGCGCTGATGGGCTTCTCTTATTCGAACCAGGGGGACATGGACGCAGCGATCGAGTATCTCGATCGCGCGCTGGCAGTCCGGCCGGACTATGGGGATGCGATCAGAGGAAAGATCTTCCTGGAGGACTACCGCGCCGAGGCCGATTTCGTGGTCCAGCAGGCGGTGCGAAAATCCTGGTGGGACCAGATCGGCTCCAAGCAGCCGCGAAGGGAGTTGCCGAAGCGGCCGCTGGACCCGGAAAAGCGGATCGTGGTCGGCTATGTCGCTGCCGAATTCCGGCAGCACTCCGCGGGGCTCACGCTGCTGCCAGTGCTGCGCCATCATGATCACACTAAATTTGAAATCATCTGCTACTACTCATGGCCGGGCGCGGACGAGTACACCGCCATGTTCAAATCATTGGCCGACGTCTGGGTCGATGCCTGGGGGCTTTCGGACGACGAACTCGCCGATCGTATCCAGGCCGACAATGTCGACATCCTGATCGACGTTTCGGGCCACACGACCGGTAACAGGCTGCAGTGTTTTGCGCGTAAGCCGGCCCCGATCCAGGCCACTGGCTTCGGACACGCGACGGGCACAGGCATGCCGATTATGGACTACGTGCTCGCGGATCCCATTTTCATTCCGCCGTCGGTTCGGCATCTGTTTGCCGAGAAAATCTACGATCTGCCGTGTCTGATCACCATGGAGCCTGTCTCGGATCAGGCGCCTTCGGAGCTGCCGATGCTCCGCAACGGCTACGTCACCTTTGGCGTGTTCAACCGCATCTACAAAATATCGGATGATGCGATCCGTGTGTGGTCGCGCATCATGCGGGAGTTGCCGGGATCGAAGATGGTCCTCAAGCATGGTCTGCTCGATGATCCCCTGCTGCGCGATAGTCTGGTCGCGCGTTTCCTCGCGCAGGGCGTTGTCGAGGAGAACATCACCTGCCTCGGCACCACCTCGCGCGACGACCATCTGGCGGCTTTCGCCCAGGTCGATATGTCCCTCGACACGTTCCCGCAAAATGGCGGCATCAGCACCTGGGAATCTCTCTACAAGGGCGTTCCCGTCGTGGCCAAGCTCGGCATCGGGGCCTCCTCGCGTGCCGGCGCCTCTATCGTGACTGCCGTCGGCCTCGGCGACTGGGTGGCCGAAGATGACAATGGCTATGTCGAGATTGCTCGCAGGTTTGCGTCACAGCCCGATTATCTGGCGAAATTGCGCACGGAATTGCCGGCCCGGATCGCGGCTTCGCCCGCCGGCAATGTCGAGACCTACACGCGGGAGCTCGAGGCGGGTTACC
>NZ_JADPJF010000124.1:207310-210910 GCF_023073295.1 Bradyrhizobium sp. 23
GCGGATAACGCTGACGTTGCGTAGGCGAGGCCCGGGTTGGGCACCGGCATCTTCCGGGGGATTGCCGGGCCGCCTAAACCGGCGGCTCTGGCCGCGAATCAGCTAGAATCGTCTCGGGCATCCTCCGGAGAGAATCCTTGCAGAGCAGCGGCGCCGGCGCGCGCGCGTTCCAGAACGCGCGATTGCAGAAGAAATTGAAGAAGCAGGCGGACGCGATCATTTCGACCGCGAATGCGGCCTATGGCCAGGGCCGGTATGCGGAGACCGAGGCGCTCTGCCGCCAGATCCTGAATGAACTTCCGGAGCATTTCGGCGCCTTGCACCTGCTTGGCTTGGGCGCGTTCGCGAGCCGACACTTCGAGGCAGCGAAACAGGCCCTCAAATATGCCGTGACGGTCGACCCACGCTCGGCACAGGCTTTTTCCGATTTGGGAGCCACGCATTTCGCACTTGGGGAATATGAGGACGCGCGTACGTCCCTGGAGAGAGCCATCGCGTTGAAGCCCAGCTTCCCGATGGCCTTGGCCAATCTCGGCAATACCTTGTTGCATCTAAACCGCGTCGAGCAGGCTATCGAACTGTACGATCGCGCGATCGGGCTGAAGCCCGATCATGCCGATGCGCTTTGCAATCGCGGCCTGGCAGAGCTCGCGCTGCGCCAGCTTGATCGCGCCAAACAGAGCTTCGAGCGCGCACTGTTGTTTCAGCCGCGAAACGTCGAGGCGCTCGTCGGCAAAGGTTTGGTCAATATCGAGCTCAAAAACTTCGACGAGGCCAAAGGCGCGCTGGAGGCGGCGCTCGCGATCAGGCCAGGCTCGGCGAAAATCCTGGCGAACCGTGGACGGCTCAATCTTGAGACGTCGAGGTTGGAACAGGCGGCGGCGGATTTCGACGCGGCCCTTGCGCTTGCGCCCAAGCTCGAGGTGGCCTTGCAGGGGAAGGCACAAGTCGCGCTCGCCATGGGAAACACGGCGCAAGCGATTTTAGCCTGCACCATGTTGCTGGAGGAATATCCACGCTCAGCGATCGCGATGGCGCTGCTGAGCGCTTGTTTTGCAAATCAGGGAGAGATCGCGTCGGCGATCGAGCTTCTCGATGCGGCGCTGGCCATTGTGCCGGATGCATCCTTGATCGGCCGGAAGATCTTCTTCCTCGACTATCTCTCCGAGGCCGATTTCGCGGTTCAGCAGGCCGCACGAAAGCAGTGGTGGGACGCGATCGGCTCGAAGTTGCCGCGAAGGACTCTTGCCCCCCGGCAGCTTGATCCCGACAGGCGATCGTGGTCGGCTATGTTGCTGCCGAGTTTTGGCATCACTCGGCGGCGTTCGCTCTGTTGCCGGTGCTGCGCCATCATGATCATGCCAGGTTCGAGATCGTCTGCTATTCGTGCTCGCCGGTAAGAGATGAGATGACCGCCGCATTCAGGTCCTCGGCGGATGTCTGGGTCGACGCCTGGCAGATGTCGGACGACGAACTGGCCGATCGCATTCAGGCCGACAAGGTCGATATCCTGATCGACGTATCCGGGCACACGACCGGCAACAGGCTCCATGTCTTCGCCCGCAAGCCGGCCCCGATCCAGGTCTCGGGGTTTGGTCACGCCACGGGCACGGGCCTTCAGACCATGGACTACGTGCTCGCGGATCCCGTCTTCATTCCGCAATCGGCGCGCCATCTGCTGGCTGAAAAGGTCTACGACCTGCCGTGCCTGATCACGATCGATCCCATTTTGGATCTACCTGCATCGGAGCCGCCCATGCTCCGCAACGGTCATGTGACCTTCGGCGTATTCAACCGCATCTACAAGATCTCAGACGAGGCCATCGGGGTGTGGTCGAAAGTGATGCGCGAGGTGACGGGTTCGAAGATCATCATCAAGCATACTCTGCTTGACGATCCCATACTGCGCGACAATCTGGTCGCGCGGTTCGTGGCACAGGGCGTTGCCGAGGAGAATGTCACCTGCCTGGGCTCGTCGCCGCGCCCCGAGCACCTGCGGGCGTTTGCGAACGTCGACATATCGCTCGACACGTTCCCGCAAAATGGCGGCGTCAGCACCTGGGAATCGCTCTATGCGGGCGTTCCGGTCGTGGCCAAGCTTGGCAACGGCGCCTCGTCGCGTGCCGGTGGTTCGATCGTGGCTGCGGTCGGTCTCGACGACTGGGTCGCCGAGGACGACGAGGGCTATGCCGCGATCGCCTGCAAATATGCGGCGCAGCCGGCGTATCTGGCGAGGTTGCGCAGCGACTTGCCGGCCCGGATCGCAGCGTCTCCCGCCGGCAATGTCGAAATCTACACGCGCAAGGTCGAAGCGGGCTATCGCCAGTTCTGCGCGACTATTGTGCCGCGGCTGTCGAAGGCAGCGGGGGCCTGACCCTGCCGGTTGGGGCGTAGCCTCGAATTGCGCCGGCCACCTTAGTCCTCCGGAAACCATGCGGCGCTGCGCGACCGTGCCGGTTCATGGCTCCGAAAGCTATCTCTGGGCATGTGGCGCCAAAAGGGTGCGCCAATGCTCGGTTTCGTCTTCGGCTTGAACGCCCGGCTCGGGCGATTGCATTTCTTCCTCGCGACGGTCGCGCTTGCGATCGTGATGACGGCGATCTGCTTTGCAATCGCAATGGCCGTGCTGAACAACACCTCGCCCGGCGCGATCCGACCCGAAGACCTCACCAAGAGCTGGGCGATGATCGCCGCGATCGTGTTCTTCGGAGTTGCGACCCTCACGCTGCAATCGATGCGCATCCGCGACATCGGCTGGGATCCGGTCTGCGTGGTGCCTGCCTGGTTCGCGCTCATGATCGTCGACCATGTCGTCGCGGGCCGGTTTCCGGCCTGGGCGATCGGGGAGGAGCACCAGGCAACGGCGGTCGGCGCGCTCGTCAACCTCGCGCTGATGCTCGCGCTCATGTTCTGGCCGAGCGGCGACAGCGAGGGCTCCTACGGCGCTCCCCTCCCGCCGCGCACACGCGCGAACAAGCCTTCGCTATCGAACGAGCGCCTCGCGCGGGTGTCGCAGGGATCGTCTCGCTCGAACTGGAGCTAGACGGCCGGCTTCCGGAACGTTCTAGACGAACGGCAGCTTGATGTTGCTGCGCTTCTCCAGCCATTCAGGCACAGGAAGGCTCTTGGCGCGCATGAAGTCCGCATTGAACAGCTTCGACTGGTAACGGCTGCCGGAATCGCAAAGCACGGTGACGATCGTCTTGCCGGGCCCGAGCTGTTTTGCGAGACGCATCGCGCCGGCAACGTTGATGCCGGTCGAGCCGCCGAGGCACAGGCCTTCGTGCTGGAGCAGTTCGTAGATCACCGTGACTGCTTCCGCATCGGGAATGAGATAGGCGTCATCGACCTTTGCGCTCTCGACGATTGCGGTCGCCCGGTTGAGGCCGATGCCCTCGGTGATCGAGCCGCCCGGCGTCGCCTTGGCATCGCCCGTTCTGAAATATTCATACATGCCGGCGCCGTGCGGGTCGGCGCAGGCGATCCTGACGTCCTTGCTCTTCTCTTTCAGGAAGCGGCTGGTGCCGGCCAGCGTGCCGCCGCTGCCGACGGAGCAGACGAAGCCGTCGATCTTGCCGCCGGTCTGCTCCCAGATCTCGG
>NZ_JADPJF010000124.1:210989-212564 GCF_023073295.1 Bradyrhizobium sp. 23
ACCTGTGGACTCGTAATGCGCCTTCGCATTGTCGAGGTTGTTCCACTGGTCGGCGAACAGCACGCCGTTCGGCTCCGTCTTGCGCAGCTCGTCGGCAAGACGGCGGCCGACATGCTGGTAATTGTTCGGATTGGAATAGGGCAGGGCCGGCGATTCCAGCAGCTCGGCGCCGCACAGCTTCAGAAAATCCTTCTTCTCCTGGCTCTGCGTCTCCGGGATCACGATCAGCGTGCGGTAGCCGCGGGCGCTGGCCACGACCGCAAGACCGATGCCGGTATTGCCGGCGGTCGATTCCACGACGAGACCGCCGGGCTTGAGCTCGCCGCGCTTCTCGGCCTCGAGGATCATCCATTTGCCGGCGCGATCCTTCACCGACTGGCCGGGATTCATGAATTCGGCCTTGCCCAGGATGGTGCAGCCGGTCAGTTCGGAAGCGCGCTTGAGCTTGATCAGCGGGGTGTTGCCGATGGCTTCGACAACGTCGTTTTTGATAATCATGTCAGGGGAAATCACTGGCAAGGGGTTGATTAGGCTGGCCAGAACCTAGTGCTTGAAATGCCAAAGGGGAAGGCTTTTGCGCTGCGGCGAAACCCGCGAAAATCCCCGTAAGCAGTGAAAATTTGGAAGGAGAGATCGCCGCTGCTGCTGCTGTGCTACGCCGCGGGATATCGGTAGGAGGATGTGGCCGGCTTCTGCCAAAACATGGAAGATAAGGGTCGTCGCGAGCGCACCCTCCATTGGATGTCAGCCGTCGCCGTCGAAGAGTGCGGATAGTACGCGGGAGGCGGTCAAGATATCGGCACGACGAACGCTTATTCGTTTTCCGTTAATGGACAACCTCGCGAAAGTGGCCAGGCCCGGTTTCGCGGCCGGACTGAAGCCGCATCGCGAGCGGTGCAGGCGGATTGGAGGGGGTTGGCGTCGGTGTGGCGGCAGTATCACATGAAATCTTGGTAAGCTCGAACGCACTCAGGAACGACCCTGAAATTCAAGAAACACCTGCAGGACAGCACCCTTTTGTATTTTCTCAGCTCTAAGATCGTCGCGCTTTGGGGGGCACCTCGCAACTGCGGGACTGTCCCGCGGTTCCGCGTCCGGCTAGTATGAGGCGCACAATTTCGCTGAAAGCATCACTTGTGAACGAGTTGTCCAAAGCCCCCCGACGACCGCGCTGCGAATCGGCTAATCCGGCCGCGCGGCGGCGGTTCGATCTGCCCGGCGGGGGGTGGATGTGACACAACGTGTTCCGGCGATCGCCGTGCGGCGGTCACCAGGCGCGACGTCCCGGACGCGACGTGCGGCGCGCTGGCTTGCGGTCGCTTGCCTCGCCGCCGGTTCGGGCGCCTGCGTGCTGACGCAGGATCTTCCTGATCCCGCGCTCGACGTTCCCACGCAATACAAATATGCCGGGAAGGCCGATGCGCCGCCGTCGCTGGATTGGTGGCGCAGCTTCCGCTCCGCGGAGCTGACACAGCTGATGGAAGAGGCGCACACCGTCAACCTCGACATCGCCGCCGCCGTTTCGCGCATCGTCGAGGCCGACGCTCAGGCGCGGCAGGCGGGTGCGGCGCTGCT
>NZ_JADPJF010000124.1:212654-250128 GCF_023073295.1 Bradyrhizobium sp. 23
GCACCGGGCAGGAGGCCTATTCGCGCACCTCCGGTTCCTCCGCCTCGGGGCTAACCAATGGCGGCCGTGAGGTCGTCAACTACCAGGCTTCGCTGAGCGCGAGCTACCAGCTCGATTTCTGGGGCCAAAATCGCGACGCCCTGCAAACGGCGGAAGAGACGGCAAATGCCAACCGCTTCGATCGCGACGTCGTTGCGCTGACCACGCTTGCAGGCGTCGCTAACGCCTATTTCCAGGTGCTGGCCTCGCAGGATCGCATCAGGACCTCACAGCGCAACATCGCGAGCGCGCAACGCATCCTCGATGCCGTCAGGGAACGGCGCAAGGCCGGCACCGGCACCGACCTCGACGTCGCCCAGCAGGAGAGCGTGCTCGCAAACCAGAAGGCACTGGTGCCGCCGCTGCGCCAGACGCTCGACCAGAACGTCAATGCGCTTGCAGTCCTGGTGTCGCGGCCGCCGGAGAGCGTGCGCGTGCTCGGCGGCTCGCTGAACCGGATCGCGATTCCGCGCGTGACGCCGGGACTGCCGTCGGAGCTCCTGACGCAGCGGCCCGACATTCGCCGGCAGGAGGCCCAGCTCGCCTCCGCGACAGCGAACGTCGGCAATGCCCGCGCGCAATTCTTTCCGACCATCCAGCTCACCGGCAATGGCGGCTATCAGAGCTCGGCCCTGGTCTCGCTGTTCCAGCCGCATGCGGCATTCTTCCAGCTCGTCGGCAGCGCGACGCAGCCGATCTTCGACGGCGGCAAGATCCTCGGCAATTTCGAGTTTGCCAAGGCGCGGCAGGACGAATTGCTCCAGACCTACCGCAAGACCATCATCCAGTCCTTTGCCGACGTCGACAACGCGCTGTTCTCGATCAAGCAGACCACGATCAGGCTGCAATTGCAGCGTGACGTCCTCAACGCCTCCCGCCGCGCATTCGATCTCTCCGAGCAGCAATTGCGCGCCGGTACCGCCGATATCGTCACCGTGCTCAACACGCAACTGACCCTGTTCCAGGCGGAAGACGCGCTGTCACAGGCGCAACTTGCCCGCCTTCTTGCTATCGTCAGCCTGTATCAGGCGCTCGGCGGCGGCTGGGAGCCGAGGATGGAGAAACCGGTCAATGCTCTTTAAGCCGGATACGAAGCAAGGCGCGAAGGAGGGAACGGCAAAGAAGTCGCGCGGGCGCGGCTTCGTCATGACCCTGATCACGCTGGCGATCCTCGGCGGGCTCGGCTACTACGGCTGGACCATCTGGCACCAGCAGCCGCAGCAGGCGAACGGCCGCAATCAGCGGCCGGATCTGCCGGTGCCGGTGCTGGCGGCGACGCCCCGCATCCAGGACGTTCCCGTCTACCTCGACGGCGTCGGCGCGATCCGCGCACTCAACACCGTGACCGTCCGCTCGCAGGTCGACGGCAAGCTGATCGCGGTCAATTTCACCGAGGGACAGGACGTCAAGAAAGGCGACGTGGTCGGCGAGATCGACCCGGCGCTCTACCAGGCGACGTACGATCAGGCCGTCGCCAAGAAGGCGCAGGACCAGGCCCAGCTCGCCAACCAGCGTATCGACCTTACGCGCTACGAGCAGTTAGCTGCCTCCAATGCCGGATCCAAGCAGCAGGCCGACACCCAACGCGCGCTGGTCGCGCAGACCGAGGCGTTGGTCAAGGCCGACCAGGCCGCGATCGACAATGCAGCGGCGACGCTGAGCTACACCAAGATCGTGGCGCCGATCTCGGGCCGCGCCGGCCTGCGCCAGGTCGATCAAGGCAACATCATCCATGCCTCGGACACCACGGGTCTCGTGGTGATCACGCAATTGCAGCCGATGGCGGTGTGGTTCAGCTTGCCGCAGCAGCAGATCATGCGCGTCAACGCCGCGGCATCGAAGGGCACGCTCGCGGTCGACGTGTTCGGCAATGACGGCCTCACCGTGATCGACACCGGCAAGCTCACCGGCATCGACAACCAGGTCGACCAGACCACGGGAACGCTCAGGCTCAAGGCCGAATTTCCCAACGCCAATTACCAGCTCTGGCCCGGCCAGTTCGTCAATGTCCGCCTCAAGGTCGAGACCTTGACGCAGGCGCTGGTGGTACCGACCTCTGCCGTGCAGCGCGGACCGATCGGCACCTTCAGCTATGTCATCGGCGAGGATAACATCGTCTCGGCCAAGCCGGTGACGGTGACGCAGCAGAACGAGCATGACGCCGTCATCGCCAGTGGCCTGTCGGCGACCGACAAGGTCGTCACGACGGGCTTTGCCAATCTGTCCGACGGCTCCAAGGTGGTCATCGGGCGCGACGATCAGACCCCGTCGGCCGATCTCGCGCCGCGCAAGCGCTCGCGCGGGCCGGACGGTCAGAAGAAGGACGGCGCAAAAGACGGCCAGAAGGACGGACAAGACAAGGACGGCGAGTTCCGCGCCAAGCGCAAGAGCAGCGAAGGCGACCAGAAGGGCCAGACCGGACCGGCACCAGGGCCTCCGTCAAGTCCGGGTGCATCGGGAAGTGGAGCTAAGCAGCCATGATCCCGACAACAGCCGCCTGAGCGGCAGGCGCATCCCATGGGCGTCTCCGAACCCTTCATCCGCCGTCCGATCGCGACCTCATTGCTCGGCATCGCGCTTCTGATTGGCGGGCTGCTCGGCTATTTCGCGCTGCCGGTGTCCGCGCTGCCGCAGGTCGATTTCCCGACCGTGCAGGTGACGACGCAATTGCCCGGCGCGAGCCCCGACGTGATCGCCTCGCTGATCACCGCGCCCTTGGAGCGGCAGCTCGGCCAGATCCCGTCGCTGTCGGCGATGAATTCGACGAGCTCGTTCGGCGTCAGCCAGATCTCGCTGCAGTTCGATCTCAACCGCGACATCGACGGTGCCACCCAGGACGTCCAGGCTGCGATCAACGCGGCGGCCGGCGTGCTGCCCAAGACGCTGCCTTATCCGCCGACCTACGCCAAGGTGAACCCGGCCGATGCGCCGGTGATGACGTTGGCGCTGCGCTCCGACACAATCTCGTTGCGGGCGATGAGCGACATCGCCGATACGCTTCTGGCGCAGCGGCTGAGCCAGATTTCCGGCGTCGGGCGCGTCTCTGTGCTCGGCGGACTGAAGCCAGCTGTCCGCATCCAGGCGGATCTCGCGCGGCTCGCCGCCTATGGCATCGCCATGGAAGACCTGCGCACCGCGATCGCCAGTGCCAACGTCTCCGGGCCGAAAGGCTCGCTCGACGGCGCGCAGCAATCCTACATCATCGCCGCCAACGACCAGATCGCCGCCGCCGACGCCTACAAGCCTGTCATCATCGCCTACCGCAACGGCTCGCCGGTCACGATCGCCGACGTCGCCCAGATCGTCGATGGGCTCGAGAACGACCGCACCGGCGGCTGGTACCAGGGCTCGCCCGCCGTCATCATCGACATCCAGCGTCAGCCCGGCGCCAATGTGATCGACGTCGTCAGCCAGATCCGGGCGGAAATCCCAAAGGTCCAGCGCGCTATTCCGGCCGGCGTGAACCTCACCATCGTCTCCGACCGCACCGTCACCATCCGTGCCTCGGTGCGCGACGTGCAGTTCACGCTGATCCTCAGCGTCGTGCTGGTGACGCTGGTGGTGCTGCTGTTCCTGCGTTCGCTACGCGCCACGCTGATCGCCGGCGTGGCGCTGCCGCTGTCGCTGATCACGAGCTTCGGCATCATGTATTTTGCCGGCTTCAGCCTCGACAATCTGTCGCTGATGGCGCTCACCATCGGCACCGGTTTCGTCGTGGACGACGCCATCGTGATGATCGAGAACATCGTCCGCCACATGGAAAACGGCGACAGCGCGATGGAGGCTTCGCTGAAGGGCGCCAGCGAGATCGGCTTCACCGTGATTTCGCTGACGGTATCGCTGATTGCGGTGTTCATCCCGCTGTTGTTCATGTCGGGCCTTGTGGGCCGCATGTTCCGCGAATTCGCGCTGACCCTGACGATCGCGGTCGTGACCTCCGCCGTGGTGTCGCTGACGCTGACGCCGATGATGTGCTCGCGCCTGCTGAAGCATGCCCATGAAGAGCTGGCAGTGCCGGGTCTTGCCGCGGTCAGCCGCTTCATCGACCGCACCGTCGGGTTCTATCACCGCACGCTGCTCTGGGTGCTGGAGCGCCAGCGCGCGACACTGGTCGTGACTTTCGCCACGCTGATCGCGACCCTGGCGCTCTATGTCGTCGCGCCAAAGGGCTTCCTGCCGCTGCAGGACACCGCCTCGATCACGGCGGTGACCGAAGCCGGTCCCGACGTCTCGTTTGCGGAGATGCAGAAGCGGCAGGCCGAGGCGGCCGACGCCATCAAGGCCGACCCCGATGTGACCGGCGTGGTCTCGGTGATCGGTGCAGGCTCGGTCAATCCGACCACCAATGTCGGCCGTCTTGTCATGACGCTGAAACCTCGCGGCGAGCGGCGCGACGATGTCAGCGTCGTCATCACCCGCCTGAAGGAGCGGGTGGCCGCCATCCCCGGCATGACCATCTATTTCCAGCCGGTGCAGGACGTGCAGATCTCGACCCAGTCGAGCCGTTCGCAATACCAGTACACGCTGACCGGCACCGACGCCGCTTTGGTGTCGGAATGGGCGCGCAAGCTGGTTGCCGAAATGCGGCGCGATCCGCTGTTCCGCGACGTCTCCTCGGAAGCGCAGGAAGGCGGTCTGCGGGCGCAGCTCACGGTCGACCGCACCCGCGCCGGCCAGCTCGGCGTCAGCCTCCAGGGCATCACCGACACGCTCAACGACGCCTTCGCGCAGCGCCAGATCTCGACCATCTACGGCCAGGCCAACCAGTACCGCGTGGTGCTGGAAGCGCTGCCGATGTACCAGCGCGATCCCTCGATCCTGTCGAAGCTTTATCTGCCGGGCGCGGCGAGCGCGACCGCCGGTGCGCCCAACGCGCAGGTGCCGCTCTCCGCCGTGGCGACGCTGACGCGCACCACCGCGCCGCTCGCGATTTCGCACCAGGCGCAATTCCCGTCGATCTCGCTCAGCTTCAACCTCGCGCCGGGCGCGGCGCTTGGCGATGCCGTCGAGGCCGTGAAGACCATCGAGACCCGGATCGAGATGCCCAACAGCATCGTCGGCGTCTATGCCGGCGACGCCGCCGAATTCGCCAAGGCACTCGCCGGCCAGCCCTGGCTGCTGCTGGCCGCGGTGATCACGATCTATATCGTGCTCGGCGTGCTCTACGAGAGCTACATCCATCCGATCACGATCCTCTCGACGCTGCCGTCCGCCGGCGTCGGCGCGATCCTGGCGCTGATGCTGTGCGGGCAGGATCTCTCGGTGATCGGGCTGATCGGCATCATCCTGTTGATGGGCATCGTCAAGAAGAACGCGATCATGATGATCGACTTCGCGCTCGAGGCCGAGCGCGGGCAGGGGATGTCGCCGAACGAGGCGATCGTACAGGCTTGTCTGCTGCGCTTCCGTCCGATCATGATGACGACGCTGGCCGCCCTGTTCGGTGCGCTGCCGCTGGCGATCGAGAGCGGCACCGGCGCCGAGCTGCGCTTCCCACTCGGCATCTCCATTATCGGCGGCCTGCTGCTCAGCCAATTGCTCACGCTCTACACCACGCCGGTGATCTATCTCGCCCTCGACCGCATCAACCGCCGCCTCGAGCAGGCGCTGCCGCCGGCCGAATCCGGCGGTCCGCCCGTCGCGGGCGCGACCGAGGGGATGCAGTGATGGCATCGATCTCGGAGCCCTTCATCCGCCGCCCGGTCGCGACCACGCTGCTGTCGATCGGGTTGTTCCTGCTGGGTATCGTGGCTTACGAGTTCCTCCCCGTTGCCTCGGTTCCGAACATCGATTTTCCCGCCATCTTCGTCTCGGCCAGCCGTCCTGGCGCCGACCCGTCCGTCATGGCCGCGACGGTTGCCTCGCCGCTGGAGCGGCGGCTCGGCGAGATCGCGGGCATCAACCAGATCACCTCGACTTCGTCACTCGGCACGACCAGCATCCAGCTCCAGTTCGACATCGGCCGCAACGTCGACAAAGCCGCCCGCGACGTGCAGGCGGCAATCAATGCGTCGCTGGTCGACCTGCCGAGCGATTTGCCGACGCTGCCGCGCTTCCGCAAGGCGAACACCGCAGGCGCGCCGGTCTTCGTGCTGGCGCTGACCTCGAAGACGCTGTCCGCCAGCGCGGTCTACGACGTCGCCGACACCGTGCTGGCGCAGCGCATCTCGCAGGTGCCGGGGGTGGGCAATGTGACGATCTCGGGTGCCGACCAGCCGGCGGTCAGGATTCAGCTCAATCCTGTCGCGCTGTCCAATGCCGGCATCGCCACCGACGACGTGCGAACTGCGATTATCAACGCCAACCCGCTCGGTCCGGTCGGCATCTTCAACGGCGAGCGCCAGAGCGAGACGCTGTCGCTCAACAAGCAGATGCGGACGGCGAAAGAGTTCCGCGACATCGTCATCAAGAGCGCGAAGGGCAATTTCGTCCGGCTCTCCGATGTTGCCGACATCGAGGACTCCGTCCGTAACGCCCGTTCCATCGCCTGGTTCAACAAGCAGCCGGCTGTGCTGATCCAGATCACCAAGCAGGGCGATGCCAACGTCATCGATACCGTCGACCGGGTGAAGGCGCTGATCCCCGCGCTGAAGCAGTGGATCCCGGCCGGGGTCGATATCTCCACCTTGGTCGACCGCACCAGTACGATCCGCGCCAGCGTGCTCGACATGCAGTGGACCTTGCTCGCGACTGCCATTCTCGTGATGGTCGTCGTGTTCGTATTCCTGCGACGGCTCACGCCGACGATCGCAGCCGGAATCTCGGTGCCGCTGGCGCTGGCCGGAACCTGCGCCGGCATGTGGGTCGCGGGCTTCTCGATCGACAATCTTTCGCTCATGGCGCTGGCGATCTCCGTTGGCTTCGTGGTCGACGACGCCATCGTCATGATCGAGAACATGTACCGCAATCTCGAGCACGGCATGCGCCCGCTCCAGGCGGCATTGGACGGCGCCCGGCAGATCGGCTTCACCGTCGTGTCGATCAGCCTGTCGCTGATCGCGGCCTTCACGCCGCTGATCTTCATGGATGGCGTCGTCGGCCGGCTGCTGCGCGAGTTCTCCCTGACATTGACCTTCGCCATCCTGGTCTCGACCCTGGTGTCGCTGACGGTGACGCCGATGATCTGCGCCCATTACATCCGCCAGACCACGTCTGGCACGGCGACCCTGTTCGACCGGATCATCGAGGGCTCGCTGTCGCGCATCGTCGCGTTCTACACCCGCACCTTGCGCACCGTGCTGGAATATCCGCTGCTGACGCTGCTGGTGTTCTTCGCCACCATCGGCCTAACAATTACGCTCTACATCAAGATCCCTAAGGGCTATTTCCCGACCGACGATTCCGGCTTCGTCATCGGGGCGACGCGCGCCTCGGCCGACATCTCGTTCCAGTCCATGCTCAGCCTGCAGCAGCGGCTCGCCGACATCGTGATGCAGGATCCGGCAGTGGCCGGCATCGGCTCCACCGTCGGCAGCGGCGGCGGACCGGGCGGCGCGACCTCCAATCGCGGCACCATGTTCATCAGCCTGAAGCCGCCGGAGGAGCGCGACCACGTCTCGACCCAGGTGGTGATCGACCGTCTCAGGCGGGCGTTATACCCGGTGCCCGGCATCCGCCTGTTCATGTTCGCCGCCCAGGACGTGCGCGCCGGCGGACGGCAGAGCGATTCCGACTACCAATACACGCTGACCAGCACCGACCTCGGCCTGTTGCAAAAGTGGGCGCCGATCGTGGCCAAGCGCATGGAGAGCGTCGAAGGCATCACCGACATCTCCAGCGACCGCGATCCCGGCGGGCTTCAATTGACCTTGTCGATCGACCGCCAGAAGGCCTCCGCACTCGGCGTCCGCGTCCAGGATATCGACAACGCGCTCAACAACGCGTTCTCGCAGCGGCAGATCGGGATCATCTACACCCAGCGCAACCAGTACATGACCGTGCTGGAGATCGACCCGAAATTCCAGGTCGACCCCTCCAACCTCGATCGCATCTATGTCGCCGGCGCGGGCGACGCGCAGGTGCCGCTGTCGGCCGTGGTGCATGCGACGCGCGGGCTCGCCGCGCTCGCGGTCTATCATTCGCAGTCGTTCCCATCGACCACGGTGTCGTTCAACCTGTTGCCGGACGTGCAGATCCAGGCCGCAACGCAGAACATCCAGCGCGCGGTCGAGGAGCTGCACATGCCGGAAGGCATTCGCGGCAGTTTTGATGGCAATGCTGGCGATTTCGCCAAGACCAGCGGCCGCCAGCCGCTCCTGATCCTCGGCGCGCTGGTGGCGATGTATATCGTGCTCGGCGTGCTCTACGAGAGCCTCGCCCATCCGCTCACGATCATCTCGACGCTACCCTCGGCGGGACTTGGCGCGCTGCTGGCCTTGCAGCTCACCAACACGCCACTGACCGTGATCGCCTTCGTTGGCATCATCCTGTTGATCGGCATCGTCAAGAAGAATGGCATCATGATGGTGGATTTCGCGCTCGATGCCGAGCGCCAGCGCGGCCTGTCGTCGGCGGAGGCGATCTTCGAGGCCTGCCAGGCGCGCTTCCGGCCGATCCTGATGACGACGATGGCGGCGCTGTTCGCCGGCATTCCGCTGGTGGTCGCGACCGGGCCCGGCACGGAACTCCGCCGTCCGCTCGGCATCACCATCATCGGCGGGCTGTTCGTCTCGCAGATCCTGACGCTCTACACCACGCCCGTGATCTACCTGCTGGTCGACCGCCTGCGCCGCCGCTCCGAACCGCGCCCGCTGGCCGCGCCGGCGGAATAGGCGGGTTGTTGAACCGCCGTGCAGAGCGTATAGCGGCGACTATGTCGAACCCCACCGCCGCCGCGCCGGCCGATCCGATCCCCGAATGCCCGCACTGCCAGAAGCCGATGCCGTTGTGCATCTGCGACAGCGTCACGCCCATCAAGAACCGGCTCTCGCTCCTGATCCTTCAGCATCCGCAGGAGCAGGACAGGGCGCTCGGCACTGCGCGGCTGCTTGCGAAGCATTTCGCCGGTGCCACGCTGCGGGTCGGCCTGTCCTGGCCGAGCCTGTCGAAAGCGCTGGGGCAACCCATCGAGAACGCCTCGCACTGGGCGGTGCTCTATCTCGGCTCGGCGCACGCCACCGATCTCGAGGCCGAGGGCGAAATCCTGGCTCTCAACCGCAAGAGCGAGGTCGCGGACAACCAGCGCGCGCGCCTCGGCAAGCTCGAAGGTGTGGTGCTGCTCGACGGCACCTGGAGCCAAGCCAAAGCCCTGTGGTGGCGCAACCCGTGGATGCTGAAATGCCAGCGCGTCATCCTGAACCCGACCACCCCATCGCGGTACGGGCGCCTGCGCAAGGAGCCTCGGAAGGACGGACTGTCGACCATCGAGGCTGCGGCGACGATCCTCTCCGCTCTGGAGAAGCGCCCGGACATCGCCGAGACGCTGAATGCCAGCTTTGAACGGATGTTAACCCGCTACCGCGAGGTCCAGACCGAGATGCCCGAATTGGCGCCAAAGCCGCCGGTGAAGGACCGCCGGCGCGGTGTCCGGCGGGTCAAGCGAGCCTGACTCCGGTCCGGATCATCCGTACGGCCGATTGTCCCGCGAGAGGCGGGCGGATAGAGACCGTCGGCCAATAGGCCGCTATCTGCTATGCTCTCGCACGATCGGAACGCCGGAAACGAAGGGGCCGTCGCATTCAGCTTGCAGCCAAGGAGATCCTTGCCCAGGCGGCGCGGTTCGATCGTTGGGGCACGCTTGCCCTGATGGACGTTTCGCTGCGCTATCGGCGTACCGTGATCGGCCCGCTCTGGATCACACTGACGCTCGCGGCGACCATTGCCAGCGTCGGCACGGTCTATGCGGCACTGTTCAGACAGGACATCACGAGCTTTCTGCCGCACTTTGCCGTCGGCCTGATCGTCTGGACGCTGATCGCGACGACGCTCCAGGAAGGTTCCCACATCTTCGTGGCATCAGGCCATTTGATCAAGGCGGTGCCGGCGCCGCTGATCGTGCACGTGCTCCAGATGATGGCGCGCAACGTCCTCATCTTCGCGCATCATCTGGTGATCGTCGTCCTGCTCTATCTCCTGATGCCGTGGCCGCTGCATGGGAGCATGCTGCTCGCGGTACTGGGCTTCGCGATCCTGCTCACTGTGCTGCTGGGTGGCTCGGTCGCGCTCGGTATGCTCTGCGCGCGGTTTCGTGACATCGGCTCGGCGATCGTCAGCGGCCTGCAATTCGTCTTCTTCCTGACGCCGATCATCTGGACCGAAGACAGCGCGCGCGGCACCGCGTTTTATTGGCTGATCCGCGCCAATCCGTTCGCGACGCTGCTCGATCTGGTGCGCAGGCCGCTACTGTCGCAGTCGACCGATGCGGAGCAATGGCTCCTCGGGGTCATCTATGCGACCGTCGTGGCCGTCATCGGCCTCGGCTGCTACGCGAAATACCGCCATCGTGTGGCGTATTGGCTGTGAGGCACGAGATATGACCCCCGCAGCTCATATCGCGCTTCGCAACGTCTCGGTAAGGTTTCCGGTGCTGTCGTTCCGCGACCGCTCGCTGCGCAGCCGGTTCGTCAACGCGATGACACTGCGGCGGACCACGGCGACCCCGCACATCGTCTCCGCGTTGAATGACGTCAACCTCGACATCCGTGCCGGCGATCGCGTCGCCATCATCGGCGCCAATGGCGCCGGCAAGACCACGCTGCTGCGGGTGCTCGCCGGCATCTACCATCCGACGTCGGGCAGCGTGGACGTGCTGGGCCGCTGTCTGCCGCTGTTCGATCTCTCGGCCGGATTCGACGAGGAAGCGACCGGCTACGAGAACATCATGCGGCGTGGCCTCGTGATCGGCGCACGGCGCTCCGAGATCGACGCCAAGCGGGGGGAGATCGCCGCATTCACCGAACTGGGCGACCGGCTCGACCTGCCGCTGCGCACCTATTCCAGCGGCATGATGCTGCGCCTGATCTTTGCAGTCGCAACCGCCGTCGAGGGCGAGATCGTGCTGCTCGACGAATGGATCGGCGTCGGCGACCAGCAGTTCCGCAAGAAGGCGCGGCAGCGGCTCGACGAGATCGTTGTACGCGCCGGCATTCTGGTGCTCGCCTCGCACGACATCGAGTTGATCAAGAGCACCTGCAACCGCGCGATCCTGCTGGAGGAGGGGCGGATTGTGGCCGCCGGCGCGACCGATGAAATTCTCGGCCAATATCTCGGCGGCGCGAAGGCGTAGCTGGTCCGGTCGGGGTTGCCTAAACCTGTGATCCCCTATATTGCTCCGCCCTCGTTGGGGCCACGTGGCGGAGTGGTTACGCGCCGGTCTGCAAAACCGTTTACTCGGGTTCGAGTCCCGACGTGGCCTCCATCTCAACCTCCTGATATTTCAGCAATATTCGATCGTATCGCGGCTGCCATCGGCCCGCGCGAGCGATGCATGCTGGCGGCGCACACCGGGTTCGCCCGGGGCCCGGGGGAAACCCGCCATTCAGCCCGCTGGCATAGTCTTCGCATCTGCGAAATGATGCATCCCAACGATGGAGCGCTGGAGAGCACGTGAGCGAAATCGTCCGATTTGTCCCGAAATCCGAGCTGGAGCGGGCCCGCCTCATTCGCGAGGCCCGTGCGATCTATGACAGCATCTTTCCGCCGGCCGCACCCGACCAGGCGCAGCAGGACGGCGGGGAGCGGGTCAAGACCTGATCGCGATCACGCGGGATTTTCACCGCGTAGCTGCCATAGCAAAACGCCCGCGGAGCGCGGGCGCGTCGGCTCACGGTGAAATTGGCTTCAGCAGGCCGCGTACCAGCCGTCCGGGAAAGGCACCAGGGGCCAGGCGCCCTCATTGTCATTGGCGGCCTTGGGCTTCGCGGAGGCGTTGGGCTTCGCGTAATACGTCCACGAGCGCGGCACGAAATCCTCCCCCGGCACGAACGCCAGATCTTCATGGACCATGGCGTCCTGGACGGCATCCAGCAGCAAGTTGAATTCGGCTTCGCTCATCACACCCTCCGGACCGCGGATGGCGCAATATCGCAAAGCCGGTTTGTTTCCCGGTTGAGCCGATCGATCGCATTTTAACGATCCGCCAATCGGGTCCCGATTGGTTAGCGATTGATGAAATCGCGTTGGGAAACTTAGGTTCCTGCCGGGGTGCCCGCAGTGTGAAGGATGTCCCATCTTTCGCTGTTTATTTCTCCTACCCCTTTGCACACCGGCCAATACAGGCCGGTCGGGCAAAGCAGACGGGAGACTGGTCATGAAGGCGCGGTTCTTGCGATTTGCGGGCGTGAAAAGCCGGGCGCGCCGGGCCTCGACGGTCGGGCTGTTCCTGACGCTGTTTGCCTCCGCCGCCCATGCGCAGCAGGGAACACCCGAGCAGCGCCGGGCCTGTACCCCGACGTCTACCGGCTCTGCGCCGGCGAAATCCCCAACGTCCGCGCCATCACGGCCTGCCTGCGCCGTAACAGGCCAAGCTTGAGTGAGGCTTGCCGCATCGTGTTCGATCAGGCCGGCGGCTGACATACCGGCCCTGTGGGTTTGTGCGCAGCAAGTGGCTCGCGCGGGCAGGCGAATCCGGCATAGTCGTCCTGTGGATACACCTGTGGGTATGCTGCGGACAGGCTGGGGACGGCGGGGGAAGTGCTTCGGATGTCGGCCGCAGATGCGTCCTTTGATTGTCATATCTCTGTCAAATGACCTCACCGCATGATTCCCTGATCGTGCAGATCGCGGCGTCACGCAAGATCATGTGGTTTCCCCGAATTCGGAATTGCGCGCTACAGCGTCCCGCATTCACGAACAGTTTTTGAGCAGCTGCCTGCCCAAATGGCGGGCTCCCTCCATCCAATTTTTTGTACGCCCGCGGACAAGCTTTCCGGTCCGCTCTCCTCCTAGGCTCGCTTCCGCGATCTGGAACATGGCCATTGCCATGACAATTCGAAGGAGCTGGAGATGGAGAGACCCGTATTGCCCCAGGCGCGGGGGAACGCACGTGCATCGCTGTCTTGGCACAAGGCCGCGCTCGGCGCCGCGGTCACTTTCGGCGCGCTGGCAGCCGCGCCCCTGAGCGCGCAGGCTGCGGCGCCTGCGGCCTGCGCCGCGCTCCAGGACAAATATCCGGACTGGAAGGGCAAGACCCTCGTCAACGCCATCAACCCGCACACGCCGGGCTATGAGACCATCGATCCGAAGGATCCGAGCAAGTATATCGGCTTCGACATCGATCTCGGCGAAGCCATCGGCGAATGCCTCGGCTTCAAGTTGACCTACAAGCCGGTGACGTTCGCGGCGCTCCTGACGACGCTGGCCGCGGGACAAGCCGACATCGTGATTTCCGACATCTACGCCACCAAGGAGCGCGCCAAGGCCGCCGACTTCATCACCTATTCGAAAGTGTTCGACGGCGTGCTGGTCGCCAAGGGGAATCCGAAGGGCATCAACGGCATCAATATGTCGATGTGCGGCGCGGCTGCCGCCGAAAACACCGGCTATGTCGAGGTGCCGCTGATCCAGGCGCTGATGCCCGAGTGCAAGAAGGCCGGCAAGGCCGAGCCGACCATCCAGCTCTACGACAACAACGCCAACTGCATCCAGGCGATTCTTGCCGGTCGTGCCGACACCTATGTCAACGACGTCAACACCGTCGACAGCGCGGTGAAGGCCTATCCGGACAAGCTGGAGAAGGCGACCGCGGTGACGATCCCGTATTCCGTCGGAATCGGCGTTCCGAAGGACAAGCCGAAATTCCGCGACGCCGTGCTCGCAGCCCTGATCGAAGTGCAGAAGGCCGGCACGCATATGGAGCTTCTGAAGAAGCATGGGCTCGATGTGAACAACTTCAAGGAGCCTGACGTTCTGACGGCCGATTGATGTCGCTGTTCCTCCATTACCTGAGCATGCCGTATCTGCTCGAGGGCATCGAGCTCACCCTCGAGGTGACTGCCCTCGGGCTCGGCGGCGGATTGATCCTCGCCGGCATGCAGCTCTCCCGCTTCTGGCTGCTGGCGGCGATCGCCAGGGCCTACACCGTGATCTTCCGCGGCACGCCGCTGATCCTGCAGATGGTGTTCGCCTACGACGCGTTGCCGCATATCGGCATCAAGCTGCCGGCAGTGCTGGCCGCCGGCCTTGCGCTGGCCTGCAACGAGGCGCCGTTCATCGCCGAGATGCTGCGCGCCGGCGTGCTCGGCGTCGATCGCGGGCAGGTGACGGCCGGCCAGGCGCTCGGCATGACGCCGCGGATCCTGATGTGGCGGGTGATCGCGCCGCAGGCGATCCGGACCATGATCCCGGCCTTCGGGAACGAGGCCGTGAGTGCGCTGAAGAATTCGTCGCTCGCCTCCGTGGTCGCGGTCCAGGAGCTGACCCTGCGCTCGACCCAGCTTGCGTCCTCGACCTTTGACTTCTTCTCGATCTTCTTCGCCTCGGGCCTGCTGTACCTGGTGCTGACCTTTGCCATCAGCATCATCCAGCTTTTCGTCGAATGGTTGCTCGATCTCGATCGCACCAAAGGTCGCCAGCGCAAGCTCGCCGATTATCTACCCTGGCGCCGCGTCGATCTCGCCACCAAGCTCGAACTTGCCGCAGCGACCGTCGACGTCCAAGTGCCTGGACAGGCTGATCTCACCGACACGCCGCCGCCGGCCTTGACCCGCGAGGAACGCACCCGGCGCGCGGCGACGATTTCACGCAACAACATCGCGGTCGAGACCAAGGACCTCACCAAGAGCTACGGCGCGCAAAAGGTGCTTGGCGGCCTCGATCTTACGGTGCGCGTCGGCGAGGTCGTCGCGCTGCTCGGGCCCAGCGGCTCCGGCAAGAGCACGCTGCTCCGCTGCATCAATCATCTCGAAAGCTGGGACGGAGGCACGGTGCGTGTCGGCGGCCGCCGCCTCGGTTTTGGCGACGACGGCAAGCTGCTGCCGCCCCGCGCGATCGCCAATGAGCGGGCAAGCGTGGGCGTCGGCATGGTGTTCCAGCAATTCAATTTGTTCGCCCACCTCTCGGCCAAGGAGAACATCGCCGGGCCCTTGCGCTGGGTGCACGGCATGACCCGCATCGATGCCGATCGCCGCGCCGCCGAGCTGCTCGACCGGGTCGGGCTGTCGCACCGAGCCGACGCGCTGCCGCGGCATCTCTCCGGCGGTCAGCAGCAGCGCGTCGCGATCGCCCGAGCGCTCGCACCGAACCCCAGCGTGCTACTCTTGGACGAGCCGACCTCGGCGCTGGATCCCGAGCTCGTGAGCGAGGTGCTGGAAGTGATCCGGCGTCTCGCCGTCGATGACGGCCTCACCATGATCATCTCGACGCACCAGATCCGCTTCGCAGACGAGGTCGCCGCGTTCCTGAGCGGCGGCACGATCATCGAGGAGGGGCCGGCTCACGAGGTGCTCTCCAAGACCAACGGCACTTGGGTGCTCAAGGCCAGCGATGGTCACGGCGCCTACTGGACCAAGGGCTTTGCGCTCGCCGAGGACTACGAGGAGAGCGACGGCAAGAGTGTGCTCACGTTCTACGAGGCGCAGGACGCCGCGAAGAAGCTGGCGCGTGGCGACGCTGACACCGCACCCATCGCAGTCGATGGTGCGCTTACTGCTTACAAGACCGACCTCGAAGCTCGCGGGGCCAATCCCTACAATGCCGAATGGCCGCGCGTGCATCTCACCAAGGTGCTGCTCGCGAAACCGGTGGCGCTGCTCACCGCCGCTGAGTTGAAGAAGTGGCGCGACAGCCTCCTTACCAAGATGTCGGCCGCAACAATCAACCGGCTTTGCCGCTGTGTCGGCGCCGCGCTGGAGCTGGCGAGACAGCATGATGATCGCATCCAGAACCGGCAGGCATGGGAAGTCGGGCTGGCCGGGTTACCGGATGCCATCGAAGCACGCAACGTCATCTTGCCCGACGACAAGGTGCGCGAATTCGTAGGCGCCGCCTACGACCACGACAACAAGCTCGGGCTCCTCGTCGATACGCTGGCGATTACTGGCGCCCGGCCGTCACAGGCTGTGCGTTTGCGCGTCGAAGACTTTCACGATCATCCAGTGCGGCCGAAGCTGATGATGCCGAAGTCGGCCAAGGGCGGCGGCAGAAACCGCAGCCAGAAAAAACTTGAGCGCTACAGCGTGCCGATCACGCCTGCACTGGCTGCGAGGCTAAGAGAAGCGGTAAGAGGCCGCGCCAACGATGCAGCGTTGCTCTTGCAGAGCGATGGCAGCCCTTGCCGCGGCGCCTGCGCCGATCGACGTCAGGCACCGAAAGCCCGTTTCGATCGGGGGAATTTCATATGAAGTATTTTCTGTCTGCACTGATCGCGGTCGGTCTATCGATTGCCGCCGCGCCGTCGTACGCGGCTGACGCCCGCAACGTCACTGTCGTCAACGAGACCGGCTATGCCTACAATTCCTGGGCTTCAACGCCCCGGACGATGGCATGGACGAATGGGACAACGAGTTGGACAAGGTTTTGCAGAACCAGGCGAGCACCTATGTCGAGTTCGACGATGACGACGAAGGATGCGTCTGGAACGTCCGCGTCGACTGGCAGAACTATGACGAGACCGTGCTCTGGAAGAACGTCAACCTCTGCAAGTTCACGGCACTCCGGCTGCGCTACGATTCCGGCACCAAGACCACTTCGTTCGTCGCCGAGTAACTTGACCTGAGGCCGGGCGGAGGAGGGGCCGCGTGCCCTTCCTCGCCGCAATGTGCCAGATAGCGAATTCGTCCTTTGCAAGCGCAAGCGGCTTTGTTATACGCAGCCGCGCGCGAACGACAGGTTCGCCCTTTTCCTCGGTAGCTCAGCGGTAGAGCATCCGACTGTTAATCGGATGGTCGCTGGTTCGAATCCAGCCCGGGGAGCCATTTACCGTGCATTAAGCGGTTGATTTAATAGCGCTTTTGCAAGTCTCAAGAATCGCTTCCCCGCTTTCTCTCCCGCTTTGATCAGAGATTGGCCGCCTTCCGGCGGGGCGATTCACTTAAGAAATGGGCTGCACTCATGGCGGGCTCAGCGCCATATCTAGGCTCGCAAAAAATAATTTACTAGATGTGGTGGCTCTATTGCCAACACGGCCGACAATGGTGTATCCTGTTTAAGACCCCCGCGACTCAGTCGCAGCCCGGACTGGCCCTTTGCCGGCGGGCATCGGTTCCTCGACGCAGCCAAAGACCCTCAGGGCTGGTACCGGCGTCCGACTGAAATCAAGCCTTCCCATGTCTACGAATCTGTCCTCGGACGAGCCTGTGCTCGTCTCGCTTAAGACTGCGTGCGCCATGACATCTCTGTCACGCACGATGATCAATCGGTACCGTTCGGAGGGCCGCTGGCCTGTGGCAGTTCCGCTCGGTGATAAACGTATCGCCTTTGTAAAGGCGGAAGTTCAGGGCTGGATCGCCGCGCGCATTGCCGCGCGGGCCGCCAACGACAACAAGCAGACCGGCAAGCAGGTGGCGGCGTGAGCGAGACAGGAACCAGCACACCAGACTTCGACGCGATGAGCGATGAAGAGGTGGCTCGTTGGGTGGGGGACAACGGCACAGAGGGCGTCGCTTGGACCACCAAGATCGACAAGCGGCATTCCGCCTTCATCCGAAAACAGGCCGACCACATGCGCGCCTCTATGCTCTATATTCCTGAGAGGCATCCGCACAGATATCGTCATCTCGGTATTTCGGATGAAGGCGGAATCTACATTCCACCTGGCCGCCGGCCACTGAATGAGGACACTGTCGCGCAATTGATGGTCTCCATCGAACGGGTTGGACTTCAGAGTCCACCTGCTGTTCGCATGGTGGACAAGATGCTGATAGACGGAGTCGAAGAGCACAGCGTCCCGGTTCTCGTCTATGGCCATCACCGACTTGAAGCCATGAAGCGATTGGGGTGGCAATGGACCACTTGCCTTGTTCTCGACCTTGATGACATCGCGGCCGAGCTTGCCGAGATCTCCGAGAATCTTCATCGCGCAGAACTGACCGTCCTTCAGCGAGACGAACAGATTGCCCGCTGGATCGAACTGACCACCGTCAAGCCCGAGATATCGAGTGACGATGACAAACCTGCGCAAGCTGCACAGGTTTCCGGTGGGCGTGGCAATAAGGGCGGTCTCAGCGAAGCGTCTCGCGAACTTGGCATTGAGCGTACCGACGCCATTCGCGCCGTGAAGGTTGCCGCCCTGTCCCCAGAGGCGAAGGCTGCCGCGAAGGAGTCCGGCCTTGATGATAACCGGTCTGCTCTGTTGGAGGCGGCGAAGCAGACCGCGCCAGAGAAGCAGGTTGCGGTGATCCGGACGCGGTCACAGGCCCGGAGGGCCACGAAGGGTGAGCGAGAGGCTATTAGAGAAAGCATGAAGGCGGCGCTCGAAATAGCGAGGCGAGAAGCCGAGGAGCGCAAGGCCAAGCCCGAGCCGGCCGACGAGTCCGACGACGATGTTGATGACGATGGCTACTATCTCGAAAACGAGCCGGTCGACCAATGGCGGCGCAGCGTCATGAACATGGCGGGCGACCATATCTCGATGCCCGCGTTCTGGACTCGTGAGTTCGGTGCCTGGGCCAGCTTCGCCACTACCACAGAGATGGTTCAGCTCGCGCTTGATGCTGCCCTTATGTGGAGCAATCTGGCCGTCGATTTGAAGCAGCGCCTTCCCGACGAGGACCATCAACAAGCTGCCTAAACCACCCGCTCGATCGGCCCTTCCGCCGAGAGCACCCGAACCCCAACAGGGGAATCCCACCTTGCGAATACTCGACATTAGACCCGGTTCACCGGGGTCGACGACGCTTGCGCGTTTCGACCTCGAACTGAACGACCATTTGCGCCTGTACAACCTGGCTTTGCGGCAGCGTGGCGATGAGCCCGCCCACGTAATGGCGCCAAACGCCTTTCAAGAGCGCACCGCTGGCTTTAGCCCTTCGTTCAACAAGGCGCTGGCTGAACTCGCCCTCAATTCCCTCGTGGAGCTACAGACCGAACATGCAATCAATTCGTAGCATTGCCGTCATCCTCGGCGGCAACGCCGTCCGAGACTATGTTCTATGTCCCGGTCCCAGTCACAGCAAGCGCGACAGATCCCTCAAGGTCAAATTCAAACCTGACGGCTCATTCAGCGTTACGTCATTCGCTGGCGACGATTGGCGCGCATGCCGAGATTACGTCCGCGAACAACTCGGCTTGCCGAACGACCGGCGCCGCGAACCGGCGAATGATGACGTGCCCATCGTCAGGTTGCGCGAGATTGATGACGATGAGCCGGCTCGCATTCGCAATGCCTTGCAGCGGTGGGAACACGCCATCTCGCTCGCCGGGACGCTAGCGGAAACCTATCTTGCCGGCCGTGGCTTGGCCTACAGCGGTGATGCAATCCGCTTCCGAGCGAATGACCGGAGCATGGTTGCGCTGATGACAGATGCCATCAGCAATGAACCTTGCGGCGTTCACGTCACCTATCTGGACCACGACGGCTGTAAGGTCGGACGCAAGATGTATGGCCGCGCGAAAGGTGCAGTGGTGCGGTTGTCGTCCGATGCCGACGTCCACTACGGCCTAGCAATTGCTGAAGGCATTGAGACCGCCTTGGCGGTGCCGTTTCGGCCGATATGGGCTTGCCTGTCTGCCGGCACGATGGCGACGTTTCTGGTATTGGCAGGCATTGAGGCGTTGAGCATTTATGCCGACCGCGACCATGCAGGAATGTCGGCGGCGAACGAATGCGGTCGACGGTGGCATGGGGCTGGCAAGGAAGTTGAGATAGTCGCACCACCAGATATCGGCAGTGACTTCGCAGACCTGCGGGGTGCTGCGTGATGAGTAGCCACAAGTGGAAGTCTAATCCGGGTAGCGGCTTCAAGGAAGCCGAGGTCCCGCCAAAACCCGCCAATGATAACGCCAAAGGCGCGAATCCGTCCGGGTCGGCAAAACCCTCGACCTATCCTGGCATGGTTTCCAGCGGCGAATTCGTCCGCGGTTTCAAGCCGCCCGATTACCACGTCGATGGAATATCGCAGAAGGGTTATCTTTATTCGACGACTGCCATGACAGGCACAGGAAAGACGGCTGTCCTGTTGCTGATTGCCGCGCTCACGATGCTAGGCAAACCTCTCGGCGATCGTGAGGTTGAGAAGGGGCGCGTCGTCTATTTCGCGGGCGAGAATCCCGATGATGTGCGCATGCGCTGGATCGCAATGGCGCATTATCTTGATTTTGATCCTGATGCCGTAGACGTCCACTTTATCGCCGGAACGTTCGGCGTTGCTGAGATGTTTGAGCGCATCAAAGCCGATGTTGAGAAAATTGGCGACGTCGAGATGATCGTGGTCGATACGAGCGCGGCTTACTTCCACGGCGACGACGAAAACAGCAACTCACAACTGGGAGCCCATGCGCGCAACCTGCGCATGCTAACGACATTACCAGGCAAGCCGGTGGTCTACGCCGCATGTCACCCTATCAAAAATGCGGATCCATCAAACTTGCTGCCGCGTGGTGGTGGTGCATTCATTGCAGAGATGGATGGTAATCTGACCCTCAACAAGGGAGATACAGTCAAGCTGCATTGGCAAGGCAAGCACCGCGGCCCCGACTTCGACCCAATCTACTTCGAACTGAAGACGGTTACAGTACCAACCTTGGTGGACAGCAAAGGCAGGCCCGTCCCAACCGTGATGGCTGAGGCGCTGTCGAAGGGCGAGAGCATCAAGCGAGCCGACAAGGCGCGCAACGACGATGACGAGGTGTTGCTCGCGATCGAGCGCGGCAAGGGCTCCTCACTCGCCGAGATGGCCGAGGCTCTCTGTTGGTGCACGCCAACTGGCGAGCCCAACAAGGACCGCGTTCGTCATGCGAAGGACCGGCTTTATAAGCGAAAGCTTGTCGACGTCGCGCGCAAGGGATGGAAACTGACAAAGCGTGGACACGAAGTGGCGCTTGAGGCGCGCGCCGACAAGCACAGCGCCGAGGCTGGTGCGCGGATGGCGGCTGGTCTTGCACGCAAGCGCGACGGCTAACCGTGCGCCAATCGTGCGCGCACGAAAGTACCGCGCACGATTGCACGACATGACGAATATCATACTATTGACAAGGACTTACACGCATGAACACGGCGCACGATTTTCAGACAAAACCAAATACTCTGCGGTGGGGTGTGATTTATCACACCCACCGCAATGGTGGGATCGTGCGCGAATGCCGTGCACTCACTTCTCTAGGGCGCACGTTGGTGCGCGTCGCGTGAAACAGTGCAACATATACAAGTACTTAACTGCCGTGCGGATTTGAGAATGGTGCGCACGATTTCCGCACGGCGGCGGTGGGGAGACCTCGATCTCTCTTCGGCGCCGTCTCCGCAAACCAGCCGTCCAGGCACGCGTAAATTTTTTTGATTTGGTTTGATTATTTATCAAACCCCCGATTTTCGATCGGCACGAAGAGGCCGACGTATAGACCGCGAATGCGGCGAGCATAGCAAGTCACGTCGAGGACTATCATGACCCCCGCAAACGACAACGCCCCCATCGCGGCCGACCGTGTTATCGAGACGCGCCCGAGCCCTGAGGAACTGAACCGGCTGCTTCACCGCCGTTTCCCCGGCGTGGGTCCCGCCTGGGGCTGGCAACTCGACGCGGCGGCCAGGGCGACGTTTAACGCGGATATGTCGCAGTGGCTTGGACTGGATGGCCGGTGGCACTCGACGGCAACGCAATATCGCCAGCCTCGCGGCAAGCGCCGTCAGCCCAAAGGAAATGCGAAGTCAACTTCGCATTTGGACGATGCCGAAGCCGCCACCAAACCCATGCGCGATGGCTGGCTTTTCACGGAGTCCGTGGCTTCCCGGTGGCGCGAATACGCTCCGGCCGTTGCTGAAGGCGCGCTGGATATCGTCGGCAAGGTAGTCCCGGCGACAAGCGGCAGTCGACTGATGCAGTTCGGCGCCGTTGAAGATGCAATGATCCGTCTCATAGACGCTAAGCGCGCCCTTACGGCGAACGATAATGCGCCAAGCCATCGCCGCAACCGGCCGAGCCAGAGGGCCGCTTAGAATCCAGATTTCGCCATAGTTGGGAACGTATTTCTTTCGTAGGCCGCGATTTGCAGCCTCGACGTGACGGTCAACTCGCGCCGGTTCGATCCCAGCGCACTTTTTTTTGCGAAGAAGTGCAGAAGTACCAGCATCGGTTCTTCACTTCACCTTCTAAGCCGCAATTTTTAAGCCTTAAAAAGGAGATTGGCCGCCATGGCCTCGCTCAGCGCTGCACTCGATGCGATCGAGCAGCACTTAAAATTTCCCCGGTCGCGCAGTACGGGTATCTCGCGCCGGCTGCAGGAAGCTCGCATTCTGCCAACGGGCTTGCCGAGTGCGCCGCCTGAATTGAATGAGTATCAGGTCATCGATATCGTTGTTGCATTGGCATCCGACGTTACCTTGCACGAAGCGCCCGCAGTGGTCCGCGCCTACCACGCAATGACTCCTGGTGGCGCTAGTTTAATTGACGCACCATTGTCGATCTTGCACGCCGCAGTTGCCGTCTCGGTGCTGATCGAAGATGCTCGTTCAGGTATCCCTGAAGCCCGGGCATCGAAAGTTGAGGTCTCCTGCAACTGGAGAGCGGTTGCGATTCACAAGCAGGATGGCGCGGTCGAGCGCTTTTGCGAGATCGGTCAAGACGCTTCGCATTGGCAGTCCAACGGCCATAACAAATCAACCACGCTCAACGTGGCAGCGATTGCTGACGCACTCGACGAACTTTTTGGAGAATGAACTTGTCATTTAAAAAGAAATCCACGACCGACGAATTCATCGTTGCGAGCTTAGCTGAATCCAGCTCAGAATTCGCCGCCCTAATCGCAAAGAGGCAGGACTTGGAGCAGAGTTACTCCAAGCTCAATGCTGAGCGATCGAATCTCCTTGACGAAATCAAAGTCGCCAAAGCGGCTGGCGGAGAACGTCTTAGCGTTGGCGTGGCTCGGCTTCTAGGTGAAGAGACGGAGGGCAGCGTCACCGAACTGGCGAAGCGACTCCGGGATGTCGTCGCCGAGATGGGTGTCATAGAGGACACACGCGAAGTGCTACGCCGACGTACGGATGAGGCACGCGACAAAGCCAGCAAGATTATCTGCAGCGCGACGTTGCCTGAATATCGGCGCCGATTAAAGGCGCTGTGCGACGCTGCGCGTGAACTCGAAGAAGCTCGACAGCACCACGACCATTTGCTGGATCAGCTTGATGTTGAAGACGTCAACAAGAACTACCTGCGACCAATTCAGGCGCACTTCATGGGCGACCGAGGGCAGGGTCGGGTTTTCCATTTTTTGAAGGAAGTGCGGGAGAACGGTCACGATGTCTGACGCGCACTCAGCAGATGAAAGCAAGGAAGGCGTAGTTTCGCGGCGCGTGAAGTTTGTAGGAGAGAAAAGACACCGCACAACTGACGAATCTGCCGTCGAGATCGCAAAGCGAATGATCGCAGATCGTCAAAAGAAGCGCGGTGAGTAACGAATGAGCGATGCTGGAATAATCAGCGGGTATGCTATTCGATGGCTGGATAGAGCGGACATCGGCGGAATTTTTCTAGAGCAGTTCGACGCGGCTGCTTTTGACTCTTTCTTTTCTGCCAGCCAGGACGTGGTTGCGCTTTGGAGTCACCAGGATGACCGACCGCTCGGCCGGATGAGCAACCGAACGCTTCGGGTCAAGCCCGACGCGGTCGGGCTGTGGTACACGCTCACACCAGATCCAACGTCGCCAGATGGGCAGGAAGCAATCGCATCTGTCCGTTCTGGCCTGGTGCATCAGGTCTCGATTTCGTTCTGGCCAGACGAAGAGACCTGGTCGTGGGCTGATGCTGACACGCCGCTGCGCACGATTACGAAGGCAGACCTACGGGAGCTATCGTTGGTAACCTGGCCGGCCTATGAGCGGACAAGTGCCAACTACGTCGCACCGGTGAAAGACAGGACCGTCGTGCATGGCCCCAAAACCGTGGCGTCAAGGCGGGCTGAGATGGAGATGAAGTTTCGATCCATCCCCACAGCCAACCATCAGGCGGCAAAGAGACGCATCTCGGCGAAGCGAGCAAAAGGAATCCTATGAGCACTTATAACACAAAAGTTCATCGCGATCTCGGTGGCGACAGTCTTACTCTTGAGCCCGGCGGCTCGGTCAACTTCAATGGTGTGGCGTTCACTGTGAACGCGGCTGGCAAGCTCGTTCTCACTGGCATTGGCACGAGCGACCCGCACGTTGTCGGTCAGTTGTGGGCCAACGGCGGCGTGTTGACGATCAGCGCTGGCTGATGACGCGACGGGGAGGGCTGGGTCAAATCTCTTAGGCATTTGCCCTCGGAAACCGGCGCCATCCTCGAACGCGCGAGATGGGTGCCCCGGTTCAAAATAAAAATCTGGAGGCTTAATTGACTACCCCAAAACCACCCTCGCACCTCAAGCCCGCGACCCGGAAATGGTGGGCAAGTGTTGTCGCGGACTTCGAGATGGAGCCGCATCACTTGCGTTTGCTGCAATTGGCGGCGGAAGCCTGGGACCAGGCGCAGACCGCGCGTGAAGTTCTTGACCGTGACGGGCAGACCTTTCTCGATCGCTTCGGCCAGCCGAAGGAGCGGCCGGAGGTCGGTATCCTGCAAAACGCCCGGATTTCGTTCGCCCGATTGCTGCGGGAGCTGGCGCTTGATGGGGTCGACGGGCCAGAGGCGCCGCGCGCGCCGAGAACCGCAGATTATGGGGCTCGTCGCTAATGCCCGTCAGAGCGCGCAAGAACAGGCGTAAGCAGGCGGCTGGCCTCGAAGAGTGGAGAAGCGTGTTCGAATGTCAATTTGATTTTGATCGCGACCTCGAAGGCGCTGGCATCATCCTTGACGCCTACGACAGACCGGATCTGGAGGTTGCGCGCGCAGCCTGGCAACGCCTGGGTGCCGAGTTCATGCGGACGCTGCCTCCGCGTCATCCAGCGCTAGGGCCGCCATGGGCACTCGCAGAGTTCGGAGATCCGCGCTGATGCCTGCCAGACTAAGGCGGGACAGGCGTCGCCGTTCTACGCAGGTGACACCGGAGGCAATCCGATTGTTTCGGCGGGGCATGCGCGCGCCACATGACCAGGCCATCAGGATCGCCCTGGCCGCCGCGCTCGGCCGCTCGAAATTCCGCGCCAGCCCGCTGGATGCCAGCCCGCGAAGTCTGATCGGTTGCGACCGCGAGCCTGTCGAGGTCGTGCTTGGGATTCGGGCGCAGCTGATGAAAGAGATCGGGGACCGCATATGAAACCCGACCCCAACAACCTACCGCGCCTCCTGAGGTAATTGTCCCAGACCGCAAAGGGACCCCAGCTTCAGGGGGGGTGAAGCTGGGGCTATTGAGGCTGCCCCTTGGAGTAAGCAGCCACCCCTTGGGGGGGCGGCGGGAAAACGTGGCAATTGGCGAGTCGTTCCTCGGGGCGCGCGGATGTAGCGGCACTCCTACCATCATCAAAACTGGAGAAGACAACAAATGACGTTCAATCAGGCGCGTGCGCACGCACGCCATTTCGAGGTTTAATCAATGGGTTTCTGGCAACTAAATAAGGCCCCACCGCCGCCGCACGGCCCCGTCAACATCATTGACTATGGTGCCGACCCGACTGGCGTGTCTGACAGTCGACCCGCTCTGGCCAGCGCGCTGGCCACCGGGCGCCCTGTCTACGCTCCTGAGGGGATATATCTACTCAACAGCGCGCCGCCGAAACTGGCATCCAATACCAAGATCTTCGGAGACGGTGACGATCTCACCGTGTTTCGGTGCGCGGCCGTAGAGGGTTTCGGCTGCTATAATGGTGGCAATGATGACATCGTCAACGTGACACTTTCCGATTTTACAGTCGAGCAGACTACGAATTGGGGTGGTAACAATTTTACTGCTGTCGACTTCACGAATGTCTCCTACTCCCGAATTGAGCGGGTGAAGACAAAGTACTTCTTGTACGGCGTATTTATGCGCCGCACGGCAACAGCGCGGCAGTGCTATTTCAACTTTGTTAACCGGGTCAAAACGTTCGGCTGCAGCACCGGCTACTATTTGCAAGACGCAGGAAATACGCCGAACAAGCACTCGTTTATTCAGTGTATGTCAGAGGATAACGGCCAGCGCAGCGGCGGTCTTGGTCTCGATTTATCCGGCGTCGGGCATACGGTGTTCGATTTCTATGGGGGGCTGCCGGGCGGGCTCGCGGCAATGCGTATGCGCTTGTCATGCCAACATCTCAACGCCCAACTGATTTACGGCGAGAGTTCGACGCTCACTCAAGTGATCCTGGATGACAGCGAAAATCGCGAAAACTTCGTCGGTGGTGTTCATGGAGACGGCTTGAGCACGCTGGTCAATGTGACGGTGCCATCAACAAACAAGACAGTTTACATCACCGCCGGTGCAGCTTCAAACCTTGTTCCTGCCTAGTTCAAGTCAATGAAGGCCGCAGCTGGAGGCTTAAACCACTGCGGCGTGCCAGGCGGACTTAGCGCTGATGGCCGAGTCCAATTCCCAGCACGATGGCCTTCTGACGTAGCGCGCCCTCGGTTCGCTTGGTCATCTTGGCTATTCTTACGACTGGCGTCCGTGCCTTTGAGTGCGCTTTGAGTTCCTTGACGTCAGACCTGGTCCACTCGCGGCGAACAGTCTTCTGCTTTGTCTTCTTGGCCAACGTAACGCCCCTTCAATGTTGTGGGCGCCGTTTAACAACATAGCGCGCAATTCGCAAGCCGCGCACTAAATCCACCACGCGCGACGATATTCAAGCGCGCCTTCAACTCAGGATGCCGATGTCCAACGACCTCGTAGTACAACTTGGCGCGAAGCTGGATCAATTCGCCAGCGACATGAACCAGGCCGGCGATATGGCGGATAGCGCCATTAGCCGGATTGAACAATCCTTCGCGAACCTCAACCCGACCGCTGGCGGCTTCGCTTCGCTTGGGACGGCAGCGGCTGGCGTGACTGGTGTTGTCGGCGGGCTTCTCGCCGCGCTCACCCAGGTAAACAGCCAGCTTGCCGACTTACAGAAGAATGCAGAGTTTACCGGCCTCACAGCAGAGCGCTTCCAGAAGATCCAATTTGCTGCAGGTCAGGGCGGCGTCTCTTCGGAGGACTCGGTCAACGACCTCCGCAAGGTGGCTTCATTGCTCTCCGATGCCAAGGAGAACGAAAACTCTCTGACAAAATTGCTTGAAGCGAACAACATAAAATATAAAGACCGCAACGGGCAGGTCATCAGCCTGAACGAATTGATGACGATCGCTGGCGGGCTAATCAACAAGTTCGACTCTATCCCCGAAAAGACGAAAGCCGCGCAGATGCTCGGTCTTTCTGAGGGCTGGGTTGAGGCGTTGCGCAATGGCAGCAAGTCGTTCGAGGACATAGCTCAAGGCGCTGAAGCGGCCGGCGTCATTATCGACGGCGCCACTGTCGCCAAGGCTGCTGCATTCGATCGCGCATGGAAACAATCTTCGGCTCAGCTTGCCGCGCAGTTCAAGTCTGTGTCTGGGGATATTGGCGGCTGGCTTGATGATTTGATCGACAAGGCAAACGATCTTGTCAAAACTGCGCTTGCCTCGCAGAATATCCAGCCTGGCAGTGGGCAAGCCATCTTCAACAGGTGGGCGGATGCAGCGGACATCTTTCAGAAGGACTTGCGGAGCTTGCCGCAAGATGTCGACCAGGTAACGCGTGCGATCGAAAAGTTGAATGCTTCTGGCAAGGGCGATCCAGAGATCGTTTCCGCGCTAGAACTAATCCGCGCCAAGGCACAGCTCGCAGCAGAGATGCTTAAGGCTGCAGCTGAGGCGGAGTCGAAAGTTGCATTCCCCGGCGGCGTGCCTACCCCGAGTGCGCGCCCACCGGGCGCCAACAATGCCGACCCTAATGCTGCGCACTTGCCAAAACGTAAGGATGGCGAGGAGGCCGCTGACGCGTACGATCGGGCGACAGAATCTTTAACCAAATACATCGCCAAGACAAACGCTGGTGCTGAGGCACAAGGTAAGGGTGCCGCTGCAATTGCGGCGGCCCGCGCTGATTTGGAGGTTCGGAAGTGAGTGCAATAAATGGTTACGTTCGAAGCGACGCTGCGTTCCTTCTCGCGGACGGCCTCTCATATCTCGAAGGCATTCCACAGGATGTGAATCTCATTAAGACTCATCGCCTGCACGGGTTGAATGCCGTGCTGTCAGCCACTGGTCCGGCACAGCTCGGCGAGTGGATGTCGACCCGACTCGTATACAGGACGTTTGATGATTTGATTGAGACTGCCGATTGGCAAATCAAGCATTTCTTTCATCGTTACGCGCGGGAGTTCTGCAATAGCGACGCTGTGTCGTGCGTTGTGCTGGCGGGCTGGCACGAAAAGGAAGATCGGCCGGCGATATACTGTGTTGAGTTACAGACTGCCGGCTCTCCAAAAGCAATATCGCTCAGACAGAACGCCGGTTTCGTCGAGGAGAGGCACGTTGCGGTCAGTCTGAGAGAATTATCAATCGTTGCGATGCCGCCGCCATCGCGTGAGGAGTTTCGAGACGCAGCCTTTGACTTGATCGCCGACGTTGAGAAGGTCGACCCTGCTTCGTATCTGCTTCACCTAATGGAGATTCAGCGTCGCAAAAGCTTCGACGGACGCTATGTTGTCGGCGGCCACGCCGTATTGACAACGATCACAGCCACAGGCGTGGAGCAGCACGTCGTGCACGTGTGGCCGGAAGATCAGCCCGGCAAAAGGATTGATCCGGCGCCGATAGATTGGAACGCATGGCGGGCGGAGCGCGCTGGCGGCAACGTTTAAGGCGAATAAAAAGGCCAAAAATAAACAAAAAATCGGCTATGGTGGGATAATGGCGATGAGCAAAACCACGATGGTTGACCGGGTGGAGTCGAAGCGGCAATGGGTTTCTGGTTTAGCGATTACGCTAACGGCTCTCGTGTGTCTTTTTGCTTTTTGGCACCTTTCCCCGGGTTTGACGTTCATTATAGCAATTTGCTCCCTGATCGTTCTCGTGGGGTTATTCTGGGTAGCTGGGGCCGATCGCTAATCAAACTTTAGGTTCGATCACTTCAACTACAGATCGCCCGCGAGGCTTCACGAGCCAGACGTCGCCAACCCGCGCTTCCTTTACCGCGAGCCGAATGGTCATGCGAATGCCTGTGCGTAGACGTTCCTTGACGTGATCTGACTCAAGCGCCGCTAAGAAGCGAGCATCTAGCATCTTTGCACTGAATTCAGGTAAGCCATCAGCCGGCTGGAATTTCCAGGATCGTGGCTTCGGCAATAGGGTCGGTGAAATGAGCGTTACATTAACGATGGGATAGATGGTCCTCTCATCCGGTTCTGCTTCGGCAGGCACCCATAAGCCGCTTTTCTCTGCAAATTGGTCGCTAGGTATTAAGATGAGCGGAGTATATTTTGGGCCTTCTGAAACGCCGGCTCCGATGATAGACGGGTCTTGTTCCAGCGCTTTGAAGAATTTTTGTCGCCTTATGCCAACGTCGGGATTCTTGTGCGTGCGCTCGATCAATTCATGGAGAAGTCGGCTATTCTCTTCAATGAGCTTTCGGTCATCTTCTTTCAACACGACTTCGTGCTGCGGCCCAAAGTAGAGTCTGTAAGTTGACACTCCAGTGGTCGGGACGAAGATAGCAAGGGCTATGGCCAGCTTCTTGAGGCGCGGATAACGACCGCCACCCCTGTCTACCCTTTCCAATTGGCTTTCAACCCACTCAAGGACGGTATTAAGTTGCAGACTGGCTTCGTCAGCATCAACTAATCCGACGTTGATTCGAGCGCCCGGTTCGATCTCCTGCGCCGCAGCGCGGGCCGCCTCCAGCCATTCCAATGCCGCGGTCGCGACCACTTCCAGATCCGCTTTTTCCCCGGGCTTAAGTTTAAAATAGAGACCAATAGTATCGTCGCTCATCAGCAGAATACCCCGCAGGTAGCATCTGGCTGAGCCCAGGGACCAACTTCCTCTGCTGGTAGTCCGTCGTCGCCGGCAACAAGCTTGCCCATGACAGCCTCAGCTGTGAGCCGTAGAAAAACGCCACAAGACATCTTATTCGACCCCGCGCTCTGTCTCGTGCGGCTTGCGAGGCCGCCAAGCCTTTTCGCTCCGCTCCCAGACTAGAGTCTCTTCTGTCAACTTGCGAAACCCTCTCAAGACGCCCTTCGAAATCGCGAGGTTGCCATTTTCGTTTGTGTAAACAAAGTCAGCGCCCCAAACCTCTTTGATCTTGCGCGCGACCACCTCCTGGTACAGCCAGTGCGATGCGCCCATATATTCAATCATCCATGCGGCAACTTCTTTGTTCGCCATGGCCCTCCACCCCTCTATTGTTTTCCCTTCAGCCCCAACTCGACGAGGCTGCGGATAGCCTCGGGCCGCGTCGTCTCGTCGGACCCTTGGCTCAGCGTTTTACCGAGTAACCCGAACGTCGCCGTAGTCTTCTTTGTTCGGCCGCTCACCATCGAAATCTGTGTGAGCGAGTAGGGCGCCGATGCCAAACAACACCATGCCACCGATCCAAATCAGTGCCGAGGCAGCAAGAAGCCCCGACGTCCCAACGCCGATACTGCCGGTGAGACCGAACAGCGTGCCGGCGTTGAACAACAGTCCGACGACGCCCCAGAGCCAAAAAAGACATGCAAGCAGGCCGCGCCCTGCGCTCTGCTGGCTTCGCAGCCGGAACGTGCGGTCCCATTTTTCTTTGCGCTTGAACAGCCCCATTGAAACCCCCAGACCCGCCGCCACCATAAGGCGAGCCAGCCGGAGGGGGCAACTGGTCTTTATAGCATGGGCCGGTCGAGTGATTGTGGTGGATTGTCAGCAATCGTCCTTTGACCCGCCGCGACTCAGGAGCCGCCTTCCATCGCGCAATTAAGCGCTGTGTGGAGGCGAACATGTCCCAAGCATATCGATCACACGAGGAGCGTAGTGCGGCCAGACGGAAGTGGATGAACGTCCCTCCCGGTATGACATCTGAACTCGCCGATGAGTTTATGCGGCGGCTAAAAGCAGGGGAGACGCTTCGAAGGATAACGTCAGGTGACAAGAGATGCGGCGCCGCCTTGGTCACCCCGCAACGTTTCGAAAAGCATTGCGAGCTGCACCCAGAGTGGGCTGACGAGGCGATGCGGCTCGCGAAGGCGAATGGAAAGGCGGCGGATGCCTCAAAGGGATGGAAAGGGGGCAGAACGCATTGTAAGAGCGGCCATCCCTACGCGATCTACGGCATTCTACGGAAGAATCATTGCGGGGGCGCTTACCGGTATTGCACCGCGTGTGTGAGTGAAAGCTACAAGGCTCCGAAAGCTCTGCCTCCCTCCGAAGTGATCGAAAAGGCGCAGCAACTCTTGAGGGCCGGCGTGCCCGTCAGGCAATTCACTACATCTCAGCTGCCTGGGTACCTCTGCAAATTCAGGGCAGTCAGGGCCATGCGCTTGCATGTACCTGGATTTAACGAGATGGTCTTGATGAACCAAAGCAAGATGCGCCGGATCATTAATCCGACCATAACAACGATCGTAAAACCGAGCGCACATATCCTACCGCGTTCGACCAACTTGAAAGCTTCAAGGTTGACCGGCCAGATCGCGGGCAATTCGGATTATTTGTTCACCATGGTCGATGACGTTGTCTCGCGTGCTTTGCCGCGCGACATCCGTATGGAGGTGATCGGCATGGTCGTCCTTGATGTGTTGGACGGCAAGATCCGCCTAGCCGACATCAAACAGGCTGCAAAAAAGTACGCCAGCAACCTCTACGGCGAGCAGAAGTACACCGTGTCTCTCGACGCGCCGGCCTTCCGCGATGGGAATATGCCCCTCATCGACAGGTTGTCGGAAGCCGACGGAATGTGGGCATAGCCAAGCACTGACGCGCCGAAGCGCCCGAAAGAAGTGGTAGGCAGCTAGGCCTTCGGCTTCGCCAGCCTCACACCCGGGCCTCCATCGACTGACCGGCCATCTTCGAGGAAGATGACGCCGGCAGATTCGAGGGCGGCGCGGATGGCGGCTATGGAGTGGCCGGGCTCTGTCGCGTCGGTCTCAACCCTGGTCACGGTGTTTCTGTGCACGCCCGATTTCTCCGCAAGGTCGCGAACGGTCCAATTCAACAAACCGCGGGCAGCCCTAATTTGTGCACTTGTCACCATGGTTAATTCCTGTATAGTGCGTTTGTCACCATAATGGTGATGAATGCATCACTACAGGAACCTGCCCAATGCCGCAAGCACGCTTGCAGGCCGACGCTATCGGCTTGCCCATATCCCGCCACGTCGTCGAAGCCCAGATAGACCTACTTATCAATCTCCTCGACACCCTCGACGACCCCGACACCGAGCCCAGCCTAGGCTTCTCGACGGGCGGCTACAGGCCTGAGGATCAAGTGCAAGAAGGTTTCGCATACGCCATGAACGCCGACGCTGGCCGGGATATGGAGGACGAGCACGACGGCGCCGAGCCCCACGAGGACTCAGAACCGAGCCTCGGCTGGACCTCCACCACGAACCAGACCGCGCCGGCTTGGACGGCCAACTACCTTGGCGCCGTCGATCTGGAGGACTGCGTCGGTCCAGTTCGGAGGAAGCGGCCCGTATCGAGGACGGGGAATCGGGTGATGGTCGGCGCCGGGGTTTTGCGGTAAAAACCTATCGGCGGCGTAATGTTGCCCCCAAGTTCCAATGCGTCGCTGAGGCCCGCTCTGGCTCAAGCTGGAGCGGGCGCTTACTTTCCAGCGCAATAGGCAGCCCAATCGTTCATCAGCACCCGGCGTTTCTCCAAGGCATCGCCGCGGCGGTAGGCGCGCTCCACTGCATCACCGGAGGCATGGCCGAGCGCGGCCTCCGACACATAATTTTCGTGTTCTGTCTCTTCGGTCGACCAGTCCTTAAAGGTGCTGCGGAAACCGTGTGTGGTCGAAGTGCCGCCGCCGTGGGCGGCTATCACCTTCCCGAACGTCATGTCAGAGATAGGTCGGTTGGCGCGCACGCCCGGGAATACGAAGTGATTGAGCGACTGCGCCTTCATCGCCTTCACGATATCGACTGCGCGCTCGCAGAGGGGGACACGAAGCTCCCTTCGCTCCTTAGTTCGCGGGGCAGGGATAGTCCACGTCGCGGCATCGAGGTCAAACTCATCAAACACGGCAAGGCGCGTTTCAGCGCTCCGTGTGGCCGTCAGGATAAGGAATTCCAGCGCTCTCGCCGTTATCGTGTCGGTGCCGCGCAGGCGCATCATAAAGGCTGGTGCGGCCTTATAGGATAGGGCCTCGTGATGGCCACGCGTTGACTCGTCCGGCTTGTGCAAGACGTGCTCAAGGTTGCCCTTCCACGCGGCCGGGTTCTCGCCGCTGCGCAGCCCCTCGACCTTAGCTGCGTCTAAGACCCGCTCAATGCGCCACCTGAGTTTCTCGGCGGTCTCCTGCTTCGCGCCCCAGAGTGGCCGCACAGCTGCCAGCACGTCCTGGATGTCGATGTCCGCTAGCGCCTTGTCGCGCATCGCCGTGACGTGGTTGGTTAGGGTGTTCCGCCAGCCGGCCTCGGTCTTGGCGCCGCGCCACCGGCCGGCCTTCACGGCGGCATCGATATAAGAGTCGGCATACTTGCCGAAGGTCACCACGCCGACCGCCGCCTTAGCCGCCTCGATCGCCACAACGGCGCGGTGATCTATTGGGTCGATACCGCTCCGGAGCAGGGCGCGAGCCGCCTCGGCCCTTTGGCGCGCATCCGCCAGACCGACAGTATGGAGCGGGCCGATGCCCATTTCTCGGCGCTTGCCGGCGAACCGGTAGTCCAAGATCCAATATCGGCCGCTGCCCTTGGTGACGAGCCAGAGGCCACCACCGTCACGTAGTTTCGCGACCTTGCGAGCCTCGATAGACTTCACGGTGAGGACGTTTCTAGTATGGCTCCCCATTTCGGATTCCGACTATCTTCCCCGCTTTTTCCCCGCTATTGGGGTGTGCGCTAGCAGTAATCACCATGGACCGTACGGGCAAGCTACCCCTTGATAACAAAGCGATTGTCGCTCTGCAGGTTGCCACAATGGGGCGGCTTGGACAAGGAAAAATATCCAGCCCGGGGAGCCAAATTCCGCTTCATTTTCAGTAACTTGGGCCCAGACTCTGATCTGGCGTGCGATCTCGTTGCGGCAGATCCTCAATTAGATGTGTACCGTCGCGAGCCGGCATCCTCCCTGGTGACGCCAAAACGACTCAATTGAAATCGAGCTTCCAGAGGCCGGTCCTTTACGGAGCTGATTCCCATGCGAGACATCCAGGTCGACCGTTTCCCGCTGGCCCCCTCCATTCTGCCGGCGGACATCCCCGAACTCAGCGACGACGAATGCCTCGCCTGTCTGGCGCGGGCGGTCGAGACCCACGATTCGGCACGGCTGGACGAAGTCGCCGCATTGATCGGCCGCCTCGCGGTCACGATCGAATAGGCGGCTCACCCTCGACGTTGCGAGTTGCGGAAGGGCCCGGTTTGCGGGCCAAAGCCATGTTGCGTTTTCGCAGGGCCTGTTCCAAAGATGCCGCCAACTTTCGTCCGCGGCATCGTCCGCCTTGCAGGGTCCGCAAATGTCCGTTTTCTCGACGGCGCGCCTAAAAATGGTCGATGGCCAGGTGCGCACCAGTGACGTCACCGACCGTCGTGTTCTCGACGCCATGCTCACGGTTCCGCGCGAGGCTTTCGTGCCCGCCAGCCGGCAGGCATTGGCGTATCTCGACCTCGATCTCGACGTCAGCGAGGGAGGCGCCAAGCGGTTCCTGATCAAGCCGCAGCTGACCGGCAAGCTGCTCCAGGCCGCCGAGATCGGCGAGGATGACGACGTGCTGGTCGTCGGCTGCGCCACGGGCTATCTCGCTGCGCTGACCGCCAAGCTCGCGCGCAAAGTCATCGCGACGGAATGCGATTTGGGCCTGGCGGCAAAGGCCAACGACGCCTTCGCCGCCCTCGGGTTGGCCAACGTGGCCTGCAAGGCCGCGGCCTGCACCGAGGGTGATGCCGCCGCAGGTCCCTATGATGCGATCGTCCTCAACGGCGCCACCGAGGTGACCCCGGCAGGGCTGCTCGGGCAGCTCAAGGAGGGGGGGCGCCTGGTGGGGGTCTCGGCCGAATCCAGGCCGCCGCGAGCCATGATCGTGACCCATACCCACGGCGAATTCGGCCATCGGGCGCTGTTCGATGCCGCAGCCCCGGTCCTTCCGGGGCTGGAACGGGCCGCCGCCTTCGTCTTCTGACGGCTTTGGCCCGTTAAAATCCCGTTCTGAATCAGAAGTGTGGCCGGGATGCTGCACGTGAAGAGTTTCCACCGAGAACACCCCTCAGGTAGTTCCGTCGCGCTTGACCGCGTCCTATGTTGCGGCGGGGCAACGACTCCACTCGTAGACGGTAACCCAGCTCGCGGGCACGAGCCGGGCGTTAGAATGAACGGAATTTTTGGATGCATGGGGTGAAGCTCTTCACCGGAGCAGCGGTTTCGGTCCTGCTGCTGGCGCTTGCCGCGCCGACGCCTGCCTTGGCGGATACGATCGAGGCTGCGCTGGTGCGCGCTTATCAGAACAATCCGCAGCTCAACGCGCAGCGCGCCCAGGTGCGCTCGACTGACGAGAACGTGCCGCAAGCGCTGTCGGGCTATCGCCCCAAGGTCGGGATCAACCTCAGCACCGGCTATCAATATCAGGATATTCAGCAGACGCAGAAGGCTGTGCCGATCCATAGCGACCCGCCCCTTCAGCCCAATAGCGCCAGCCTGACCATCAACCAGACGCTCTATAACGGCAATCAGACCGCCAACAGGACGCGCGTGGCGGAAAGCCAGGTCTCGGGATCCCGCGAGGCGTTGCGTGTGCTCGAGCAGACGGTCCTGCTGCAGGCTGCCACCAGCTACATGGATTATCTTCGTGACTCCGCCACACTCGAAGTTCAGCGCAGCAATGTGCGCGTCCTCGAACAGACGCTCAAGCAAACGCGCGATCGCTTCAATGTCGGCGAGGTGACGCGCACGGACGTGGCGCAATCCGAAGCGCAGCTCGCGGCGGGCAGGACCCAGGCCCTGACGGCCGAATCGAATCTCACGACGACGCGTGCCAATTTCCGCCGGATCATCGGCAACGAGCCGACGAACCTTGCGCCGGGCTCGCCGGTCGATCGTTTCCTGCCCGGGACGCTCGCCTCCGCCGTCGGTCTCAGCCTAGTGGAGAACCCCAACGTCACGGCATCGATGTTCGGCATCGACGTCAATTATCTCCAGGTCAAGATCAACGAAGGCGCGCTGCTGCCGACCCTCACGGTTCAGGCTGGCATCACCCAGTCGTACCAGCAGACCCTGACCGTCTTCCGAACGACGACCGCTTCCGCCATCGCGACCGCCTCGGTGCCGATCTATCAGGGCGGCGCTGAATATGCGCTGATCCGCCAATCGAAAGAGAACTTGGCGCAGCAGCGCCTGAATCTTGAAACCACACGCGATCAGACCCGTGCCAACGTCGTGCAGGCCTGGGGCCAGTTGGAAGCCGGCAAGGCGCAGGTGCAGTCCGCGCAGGCGCAGGTTACAGCCTCCGAGATCGCGCTGAACGGCGTGCGCGAGGAAGCCAAGGCCGGCCAGCGCACCACGCTGGACGTGCTCAACGCGCAGCAGGCGCTGGTCAACGCGCGCGTGGCGCTCGTCACTGCCCAGCACGACCGCGTGGTGGCGTCCTATTCGGTGCTCAACGCGGTCGGCCGTCTCGCGCCGCAGGTCCTCGGCCTCAACACCACGGTCTACGATCCCAGCGTTCACTATCAGCAGGTTCGCGACAGCTGGGCCGGCGTACGCACGCCAGACGGACGCTAGAGTCCCGTAATCATCCGGTCGGCCTCGCAAATAGCCGAGGCCGACCGGTGGTTTACTTGCAATCATCAAAATCCCTGACATAGCCTTGCCAAGAAGATGCGGGTCGATTCGCTCTGCATCCGATGCCGTGTGCGTAAAGCATGAGTGCCGAGGGCAGGGGCGCACCGTTGCACGTTGAGCCGTCATCTGGGGACAAGTCGGGCTGCCACGACGAAAAATGTCGGGCCACCCATCCGGAACCGGCCAATCCTGTTGTGCTTGGTGTAAAACAACGCATGCGAGGGCGTTGATGATGTGGAGTCGGAGATGACGCAGCCTGCAAAGGTCACAGAACCCTCGATGGAGGAGATTCTGGCCTCGATCCGGCGCATCATTGCCGACGATGAGGCCAAGCCGCCGCCGGCGGATGCCGCTAAGCCCGAGAAAGCTGCCGCCCCCGCCGCGTCACCGAAGCCGCAGGTGATCAACGATATTCCGCCATCCAAGGTCGCGCCGCCCAAACCGGCCGCCGAAAAGCCGGCACCGGCTCCGGCCGCAAAGCCGGCACCGGCTCCGGCCGCAAAGCCGGCAGCGCCGCCGGCCGCCGCACCC
>NZ_JADPJF010000124.1:250204-280492 GCF_023073295.1 Bradyrhizobium sp. 23
GAGGTGGATGCATCCAACAATCAGGACGATATCGACGCGCTGCTGGCGGGGCTCGACGCAGCCACGCCCGCGCCGGAAATCCGTGCTCCCGAGCCGGAGCCCGAACCTGAGCCCGACGTGCTGGAATTGACCGACGATATGGCGCTGGCGATGGAGCCGACGCCGCCTCCGCCGCCGCCGAGCTTCCGCAAGGTCGAGCCGCGCGACGATCTCGAATTCGCCGAATCGCCGCCGCCGCGTCCGACGCCGGCATCCTATGCGCCCGTGGACTTCGATGCGCCGCCGCTGCCGCCCCAACAGCCGATGCTGGCGCAATCGACGGTCTCCGCGGTCGAATCCGCCTTCAATTCCCTGGCCCACACGGTGCTCAGCAGCAATGCGCGAACGCTGGAGGATCTGGTCAAGGAGATGCTGCGTCCGATGCTGAAATCCTGGCTGGACGACAATTTGCCGGGCCTGGTCGAACGCATCGTGAAGGCCGAAATCGAGCGGGTATCGCGCGGCGGCAGGTAGATCGGCCGCAGAGCCCTCATAAAGCCCTGCTTGTGGGTCATATTCTGTCTCCCGACCGGACCGGAAAGCCCTGTTGCCGCCTGGCTTTCCTTTGACCTTTCCGTTGACTTGGACCCCCTGCGCGGCTTTCTAACAGCGCCATGATCGAGAAAAATTACCAGCCCGCCGATATCGAAGCCCGCATGTCCGTCGTGTGGGAGGACAGCCTTGCCTTCAAGGCCGGCCGCCCAGACCGCCGCGACGCTGTGCCCTTTACCATCGTGATCCCGCCGCCGAACGTGACGGGCTCGCTGCACATGGGCCACGCCCTCAACAACACGCTCCAGGACATCCTGTGCCGGTTCGAGCGCATGCGCGGTCGCGACGTGCTGTGGCAGCCCGGCACCGACCATGCCGGCATCGCCACCCAGATGGTGGTGGAGCGGCAGCTGATGGAGCGCCAGCAGCCCAGCCGTCGCGAGATGGGCCGCGAGAAGTTTCTGGAGCGGGTCTGGCAGTGGAAGGCCGAGAGCGGCGACACCATCATCAACCAACTCAAGCGGCTCGGCGCCTCCTGTGACTGGTCGCGCGAACGCTTCACCATGGACGAGGGCCTGTCCAAGGCCGTGGTCAAGGTGTTCGTCGAGCTGCACCGCGACGGCATGATCTACAAGGACAAGCGGCTGGTGAACTGGGACACCAAGCTGCTCACCGCGATCTCCGATCTCGAAGTGCAGCAGACCGAGGTCAAGGGTAGCCTCTGGTACCTGCGCTATCCGATCGAGGGCAAGATCTTCAGCCCCGAGGATCCCTCGAGCTTCATCGTCGTTGCCACCACGCGCCCGGAGACCATGCTCGGCGATACCGGGGTGGCCGTGCATCCCGACGACGAGCGCTATCAGAAGCTGGTCGGCAAGAACGTGATCCTGCCGCTGGTCGGCCGCAAGATCCAGATCGTCGCCGACGATTATTCCGATCCGGAGAAGGGCTCGGGCGCGGTCAAGGTGACGCCGGCGCACGACTTCAACGATTTCGAGGTCGGCAATCGCCACGGCCTCGCCCGAATCAGCGTCATCGACAAGGAAGGTTGCCTCGATCTCCTCGACAACGAGGATTATCTGCGCGACCTGCCGGAAGGTGCCTCGCAGTTCGCCGAGGAGTTCAACAAGCTCGATCGCTTTGCAGCGCGCAAGCGCATCGTCGAGCGACTGGAATCGTTCGGTTTCGTCGAGCGGATCGAACCTCACACCCACATGGTGCCGCATGGCGACCGCTCCGGCACGGTGATCGAGCCCTATCTGACCGACCAATGGTATGTCGACGCCAAGACGCTGGCGAAGCCCGCGATGGCCACCGTGCGTTCGGGCGAAACCACCTTCGTGCCAAAGAACTGGGAAAAAACCTATTTCGAGTGGATGGAGAACATCCAGCCCTGGTGCATCTCGCGCCAACTCTGGTGGGGCCACCAGATCCCGGCCTGGTACGGTCCTGATGGCAAGGTGTTCGTCGCCGAGACCGAGGAGGAGGCCGTCAGCCACGCCCTCGGCTATTACGTCGAGCAGGAAGTCATCACGGTCGAGCAGGGCCGCGAGATGGCGCTCGACCGCAACAAGCGTGACGGCTTCATCACGCGCGACGAGGACGTGCTCGACACCTGGTTCTCCTCGGCGCTGTGGCCATTCTCGACCCTCGGCTGGCCCGCAGACGCGCCGGAAGTGCAGCGCTACTACCCGACCAACGCACTGGTGACGGGCTTCGACATCATCTTCTTCTGGGTCGCCCGCATGATGATGATGGGGCTGCACTTCATGAAGGAGGTGCCGTTCTCGACGATCTACATCCACGCCCTCGTCCGCGACGAGAAGGGCGCCAAGATGTCGAAGTCGAAGGGCAACGTCATCGATCCGCTCAGCCTGATCGACCAATATGGTGCGGACGCGCTGCGCTTCACGCTGGCCGCGATGGCCGCGCAGGGGCGCGACATCAAGCTCGCCACCAGCCGTGTCGAGGGCTATCGCAATTTCGCGACCAAGCTCTGGAATGCGTCGCGCTTTGCGGAGATGAACCATTGCGCCGTGCCCGAAGGCTTCGAGCCGGCGAAGGTCAAAGAGACGCTGAACCGCTGGATCGCACATGAGAGTGCGCACACCACGCGCGAGGTGACCGAGGCGATCGAGGCCTATCGCTTCAATGACGCCGCCGGCAGCATCTACCGCTTCGTGTGGAACGTCTATTGCGACTGGTATCTCGAGCTCGCAAAACCCGTGCTACTCGGCCCCGACAGCCCTGCCAAGGCCGAGACCCGCGCCATGGTGGCATGGGCGCGCGACGAGATCCTGAAACTGCTGCACCCCTTCATGCCCTTCATCACCGAGGAGCTGTGGGAGGTGACGGCCAAGCGCGACGGTCTGCTCGCGCTGGCACCGTGGCCGCTGAAGCCGGCCGGGCCGACGCCGGAGCAGCTTGCGATGCTCGCGGCGACGACGGGGCCGACCGACGCGCTCGTCTCGCCGGTTTGGGTGCTGCCGATCTTCGACCATGCCGACTTCACCGATCCCGCGGCCGAGGCCGAGATCGGCTGGGTCATTGACCTTGTCACGCAGATCCGTTCGGTGCGCGCCGAGATGAACATCCCGCCGGCGACCCTCACGGCGCTGGTGCTCGCAGGCGCCTCGGCCGAGACGAAGGAGCGCGCGCCGCGCTGGAGCGACGTCATCAAGCGCATGGCGCGGCTGTCGGACATCTCCTTCGCGGACCGTGCGCCCGACGGCGCGGTCCAGCTCCTGGTGCGCGGCGAGGTGGCCGCGCTGCCGCTGAAGGGCGTGATTGACGTCGTCGCCGAGCGCACGCGTCTGGACAAGGAGATCGGGAAGGCCGACGCCGACATCAAGCGTGCCGAGTCCAAACTGGCCAACGAGAAATTCGTGGCCAACGCGGCCGAGGAGGTCGTCGAGGAGGAGCGCGAGAAGCGCGAGGCCGCGCTCGCCCGCAAGGCCAAGCTGCTCGAGGCGCTGGAGCGGCTCAAGCAGGCGTCGTAAGCTTATTTCGGAAACGGCTTGCTGAGGAATTTCGAGCCCCTGACACCATAGCGCCAGGGCAGCTCGACCGCCTTGGTGATGCCGATCCGGATGCCGGCCGCCACCTCGACGTCCTCCGTCCGCGCATGCAGCGCGATCGGCGGACGGTCGAGCGGCAAGGCATTGTGCGCGATGGTGATGCCGAGCGCTTCGGTCAGCTTGCCCGGGCCCGAGCACAACGTGTGCAAATCCTGGAGATGGCGGCGCCGCCGCATCGCGGCGATTCCGTGGGTCGGCTCCAGCGCGCGGATCAGCACGGCGCTGGCCGAGCCTTCTTCCTCGCAGACGAAGTTCACACACCAGTGGATGCCGTAGGAGCGGTAGACATAGGCAAAGCCGGGCGGGCCGAACATCACCTGGTTCCGCGGCGTCGGGCCATTGTAGGAGTGCGCCGCCGGCTCGGTATGATGATAGGCCTCGACCTCGACGATGATCCCGCCAACGCCGTTGACCAGCATGGTCGCACCGATCAGATCGGGCGCGACCTCGTGGACGCTGCGCGCGAAAAAGGTACGCTTCAGGGCTTTGCCGGGCCGAGGAGTAGAGGTCTTCGAGACTGGAGCCATTCGAGGTGAGAATCGCCAGAGAACAGAGCAGGATATTGCCCATATCTGCCATGTTCCCTGAAGCGGTGCGAGCCGGGTTGCGATGCCCGGCCAGACCGACTAGGTAGGACTTGGTCAGACCGGACACCCCATGGTCGTTATCGTCGATACCATCTCGAACCCGCTGCGCCCACGTCACCCCGAAAAGGTGAACCGGCCCGATTCCGCCTCGCCGCCGAAGCCGGACTGGATCCGCGTACGCGCGCCCAACACCCGCGGCTATGCCGACACGCGCAACATCGTGCGCGCCAACGGCCTGCATACGGTGTGCGAGGAGGCGGGCTGCCCGAATATCGGCGAGTGCTGGGACAAGAAGCACGCGACCTTCATGATCATGGGCGACACCTGCACCCGCGCCTGTGCCTTCTGCAACGTCAAGACCGGCATGCCGAACGCGCTTGACGCGGCCGAGCCGCAGAACGTCGGCGAGGCCGTGGCCAAGCTCGGGCTTGCCCATGTCGTCATCACCTCCGTCGACCGCGACGATCTCACTGACGGCGGCGCCGAGCATTTCGCCCAGACCATCCGCGCGATCCGCGCCGCGTGCCCCTCGACCACGATCGAGATCCTGACGCCCGACTTCCTGCGCAAGGAGGGGGCGCTGGAGGTCGTCGTCGCGGCGAAGCCCGACGTGTTCAACCACAATCTCGAGACCGTGCCGTCGTGCTATCTCACGGTGCGGCCGGGCGCGCGCTATTTCCATTCGATCCGGCTGTTGCAGCGGGTCAAGGAGCTCGATCCCACCATCTTCACCAAGTCCGGCATCATGGTCGGCCTCGGCGAGGAGCGCCACGAGGTGCAGCAGGTGATGGACGATCTGCGTTCCGCCGACGTCGATTTCCTGACCATCGGGCAATATCTCCAGCCGACCCGCAAGCATCACGCCGTGATGCGCTACGTGCCGCCGGACGAGTTTTCGTCCTACGAGAAGGTCGCCTACACCAAGGGTTTCCTGATGGTGTCTGCGAGCCCGCTCACCCGTTCGTCGCATCATGCCGGCGAGGATTTTGCGAAACTGAAGGCCGCGCGGGCAGCAAGCGCCCGCTGAATCGCCATGCCCAATTTTTCGAGCAAGCGTCGTGTCGATCACAGCGCGTCCGAGATGTTTGATCTGGTCGCTGACGTCGAGCGCTACCCGGAATTCGTGCCGCTGTGCAGTGCGCTGAAGGTCCGTCAGCGCATGGCGAAACCCGACGGCACCGAGGTGCTGGTCGCGGACATGACGGTGTCGTTCAAGCTGGTCAGGGAATCCTTCACCAGCCGCGTGACGCTCGACCGCGCCAATTTGAAGATCCTGGTCGAATATCTGCAAGGTCCCTTCAGCAATCTGGAAAACCGTTGGACGTTCGAGCCCAAAGGCGAGAGCGTTTGCGATGTCGGCTTCTTCCTTGCCTACGAGTTCAAGAGCCGCATGCTGGCGCTCCTGATGGGCTCGATGTTCGACGCCGCGTTCGCGCGATTTTCCATCGCCTTCGAGAAGCGGGCGGATGCGATCTACGGACGGCGGAAGCTGGTGTCGTCGTAGTGGTTGCGGACGGGCACGCTCTCTCCTCCGTCATTGCGAAGAGCCCTTGCGACGAAGCAATCCAGAATCCCTCTGCGGAGAGACTCTGGATTGCTTCGCTGCGCTCGCAATGACGATGGGGAAGGCAGGCGTGCCAAAATTTCAATCCACCGCCTTCACGACATCCGGCGGCTGCGAGGCATAATACGCAGCGGCCTGCTCGATCTCCAGCGGCGTCATCGCACGGGCAATGTTGCGCATCTCTCGCCGTTGGTCTGGCATTACAGGGCCCACTCTCCAACATCGCCGCCGGCGTCATGCTGCTGCTGTTTCGACCCTTCCACATCGGCAATGACGTCGAGGTCACCGGCATGGCGGGGAAGGTCAAGTCGCTACGGGCTGGTGTGGGGCGCAGCCATCGTCAATCACAGTGCGATCAAGCAGTGCGTGCTCGATCACGTGAGTGCTTAACTCGCGGCTGCGTAAGGGATCTCACCCCCGCGGTGAGCGCGGCGGCCTGCGCTTCACCGCGTGCCGGCGCGGTGATCGTGTCACGCGCGGGCGCAGGCGGGTTACTGCGGCGGCACGTTTCGGCTTGGCCGTAACTTGCTGGCCGCGGGCGAGATCCATCAGCATGCGCAGCGCCTCGACCACGGAGCGCTGACGCACGGCGGTGCGGCCGATGGCGCCAAAGCGATGCTCGCGATGGACGATGCGTCCGTCGCGCGCGGCGGCGGCGAAATGCACGAGGCCAACCGGCTTGCCGGGCGTGGCGCCGCCGGGGCCGGCAATGCCGGTGATAGCGACTGCAAGATCGACGCCGGCACGCTCCAGCGCGCCGACCGCCATGGCTGTTGCCGTCTCCCTGCTGACGGCGCCGAAATTGGTGAGCGTGCTTGCCTCGACGCCGAGCATCGCGCGCTTGGCGTCGTTGGAATAGGTGACGAAGCCGCGATCGATGACGTCGGAAGAGCCGGGGATGTCGGTCAGCGCACCGGCAACCAGGCCGCCGGTGCAGGATTCCGCGGTCGCGATCGTCAGCTTGCGCATCCGGCACAAATCGAGCAGCGAGCGGGAGAGGGCGCGTGCGTCGCTGCCGGCCATGGCCTAGACACTCCAGGGCAGACGGATGGTGGCGCTCGCGGTGGCCGCGATGCCTTCCTCGCGGCCGGTGAAGCCGAGCCGCTCGCTGGTGGTCGCCTTGACCGCGACGCGGGAGATGTCGACGCCGGAAATCTCGGCGATGCGCGCGCGCATGGTCTCGCGCAAGGGGCCGATCTTCGGCCGCTCGCAGATCATGGTCACCTCGAGATTGGCGATGCGGCCGCCGCGCTGGGTGACGCGCTCGATGGCGTATTGCAAAAACTGGTCGGAGGAGGCGCCTTTCCACGTCGCGTCGCTGGGCGGAAAGTGCGATCCGATGTCGCCGTCAGCGAGCGCGCCCAGGATGGCGTCGACCAGCGCATGCAGGCCGACATCGCCGTCGGAATGGGCCAGGAAGCCTTTGGTGTGCGGCACGCGCACGCCGCATATCATGAGATGGTCGCCCTCGCCGAAGGCGTGGACGTCGTAGCCCGTGCCGGTCCTGATGTCGCCGAGCAGGCTTGCCAGCCGCGCTTCCTCGCGCACGAAATCCTCGGGAGTGGTGAGCTTCATATTGGCAACATCGCCTTCAAAGGTTGCAACCGTCAATCCCGCCCATTCGGCGATCGCGGCATCGTCGGTGAAATCGCTGCGCCCGTCCTTGGCCGCGCGACGATGCGCTTCGAGGATGACGTCGAAACGAAAGGATTGCGGCGTCTGCGCAACTCGCAACCGCGCCCGGTCCGGCGTGTCCTCGACATTGTCATTCTCGCCGGTGATCTTGATGGTGTCGGTGACGGGAACGACGGGGATCGCGGCGCCGGTGCGGCTGGCCGCATCGATCGCGCGGGTGATCACGCCTTCCGAAACGAAGGGTCGCGCGGCGTCGTGGATCAGGACGATGTCGGGCTTGTGCCTGGCGAGCGCTTCGAGACCGGCGAGCACCGAGGCCTGCCGGGTCGCGCCGCCATTGACCGGCGCCTCGTGGCCGAGCCCTGCGACCGCCGCCGTGAACATGGCGCTGTCGTCCGGGTTCACGACTGGCTGAACTGCGAACACGTCCGCATGACGGCTGAAGGCCTCCATGGCGCGATAGATCACCGGCACGCCGCCGATCTCGCGATATTGCTTGGGGCCACCGGCGCCTGCGCGCAGGCCGCGTCCGGCAGCGACGAGGACGACTGCGGTGCGCTGTGATTTCGCCATAGGACTCAAATACTCATTTGGTGATGAAGAGAGTCGGGGGTGGGGTGATCGCCGCATGCCTCTAGCACGGCAGGCCCGCAATAAAAGGGGGTTTCCCCGGATTGTGGGAAACAGCATTTTGCTGCACTGCACTTGAAAGATTTGCAGAACTGTCTAAACTGTAGGCATGACGCTTGACTGCACAAGAATTGTGCGCAAGATAGGGTCATGGCAGGCGCGATGAGGCGCTGCCAACGCAACGAGACCCCTGTGACCGGCTCGGTAGTATCAGGCTCTAAGCCATTGAAGATAGGCGATATTGATGTCGCCACCCCGGTCTTCCTGGCACCGATGTCGGGGGTGACTGACTCGCCCGTCCGCCGGCTTGCCGCGGAGTTGGGGGCCGGTCTGGTGGTGTCCGAAATGACGGCCAGCGACGAACTCGCCAATGGCCATCATATGTCCCGGTTGCGCTGCGAAGCCACGGGGATCGGTCCCCACGTGGTCCAGCTCGCCGGTTGCGAGACGCATTGGATGGCGGAGGGCGCCCGGATCGCTGAAGCCGAAGGCGCCGATATCATCGACATCAACATGGGCTGTCCGGCCCGTCACGTCACCGGCGGCCAGTCCGGTTCCGCCTTGATGCGCGACCTCGACCACGCCGTTAGCCTGATCGAAGCGACGATCGCGGCGGTGAAGGTACCGGTGACGCTGAAGATGCGGCTCGGCTGGGACGACCGCACCCGCAACGCGCCGGAACTGGCGCGGCGCGCACAGGCATCAGGCATCAAGCTCGTCACCGTGCACGGCCGCACCCGCTGCCAGTTCTACAGGGGCGAGGCCGATTGGGATGCGATCCGCGCCGTACGCGAGGCCATCTCCATTCCGCTCGTCGTCAATGGCGACATCACCACTTACGAGAAGGCCCTCGCGGCGTTAAAGGCCTCCGGCGCCGATGCCGTGATGATCGGCCGCGGCGCGCAGGGCCAGCCCTGGCTGCCCGGCCAGATCGGCCGCCGCCTCAAGGGTGGGGCGGTGGAAGCCACGCCGCCGCTCGAGACGCAGCTGCATTATGTGCGCACGCTTTATGAAGGCGTCTGCGCGCTCTACGGCCTGCGCATCGGCCTGCGGCATGCGCGAAAACATCTGGGCTGGGCGCTCGACGTCGCGGCCGATGTGAGTCGTGCGCCGGCCGAGAAGCTGAAATCCTGGCGCCAGAAAATCCTCACCTCGGAGGATCCGCACCTCGTTCACCGGTCACTGCAAGATGCCTTCGACGACTTCGCATGGAGCGCCGCTGCATGAGCTCAGTTGCTGAACATCGTCGGCCGTTTCCGTCCGACAGCGATGCCATCCTGGACGCACTTCCCAATCCCGTGCTGATGATCGGGCCGGACGGCAAAATCGTCGCCGCCAACATCGCAACCGAAGCCTTCTTCGATATCTCGACGCAGTTCTTGAAGCGGCAGTCGCTGAAAGAGCTGGTGCCGTTTGGCAGCCCCTTGCTGGCGCTGATCGACCAGGTGCGTTCGTCGAACGCACCTGTCAACGAGTACAAGGTCGATCTGGGCACGCCGCGCATGGGCGGGGACCGCCAGGTCGATCTGCACGTTGCCCCCGTCACGGAGCGGCCCGGCCATATCGTGGTGATGCTTCAGGAACGCTCCATCGCCGACAAGATGGACCGCCAGCTCACCCATCGCAGCGCCGCGCGCTCGGTGATCGCGCTCGCCGCGATGCTGGCGCACGAGATCAAGAACCCGCTCTCGGGCATCCGCGGCGCCGCGCAGCTCCTGGAGCAGCAGGCCTCCTCGGAAGACCGCATGCTGACGCGGCTGATCTGCGACGAGGCCGACCGCATCGTGACGCTGGTCGACCGCATGGAGGTGTTCGGCGACGAGCGCCCCGTGGTGCGCGGCCCCGTCAACATTCATTCGGTGCTCGATCACGTCAAACGGCTGGCGCAGTCCGGCTTTGCCCGCAACATCCGCTTCGTCGAGGATTACGATCCCTCGCTGCCCCCGGTGCTGGCGAACCAGGACCAGCTCATCCAGGTGTTTCTCAACCTGGTGAAGAACGCCGCCGAAGCGCTGATCGACGTTCCCGACGGCGAAATCCAGCTCACCACCGCGTTCCGCCCCGGCGTCCGCCTGTCAGTCCCGGGTCAAAAATCCCGTGTATCCCTGCCGCTCGAATTCTGCGTGAAGGACAACGGACCAGGCGTGCCGGACGATCTTCTGCCAAACCTGTTCGATCCCTTCGTCACCACCAAACAGACCGGCTCGGGTCTGGGCCTCGCGCTGGTCGCAAAGATCATCGGGGATCACGGGGGCATCATCGAATGCGAATCTCAGCCGCGCAAGACAACCTTCCGCGTGCTGATGCCGATGTATTCCACATCGGTGAAACATGCCGATCAAAGCAGTCACGACGGCTCTGCCGGGAAGTCGTCGTCTGCGTCACAGGGGGCGAAATGAGGATTAACGATGCCCGCAGGTAGCATTCTCGTTGCTGATGACGACACCGCCATCCGCACGGTTCTCAATCAGGCACTATCGCGCGCCGGCTACGAAGTGCGGCTGACCGGCAATGCCGCGACGCTGTGGCGCTGGGTCAGCCAGGGGGAGGGCGATCTCGTCATCACCGACGTGGTGATGCCCGACGAGAACGCGTTCGACCTGTTGCCGCGGATCAAGAAGATGCGGCCGAATTTGCCTGTTATCGTCATGAGCGCGCAAAACACCTTCATGACGGCTATCCGGGCCTCCGAGCGCGGCGCCTATGAATATCTGCCGAAGCCCTTCGATCTGAAGGAGCTGATCGCCATCGTCGGCCGCGCGCTGGCCGAGCCGAAGGAGCGGGTCTCGACGCCGAACGAGGACGCCGAGATGGAGGCGATCCCGCTGGTCGGCCGCTCGCCGGCGATGCAGGAAATCTATCGCGTGCTGGCGCGCCTGATGCAGACCGACCTCACCGTGATGATCACAGGCGAGTCCGGTACCGGCAAGGAGCTGGTGGCGCGCGCGTTGCACGACTACGGCAAGCGCCGCAATGGACCGTTCGTCGCGGTCAATATGGCGGCGATCCCGCGCGACCTGATCGAGTCGGAACTGTTCGGCCATGAGCGCGGCGCCTTCACCGGCGCCAACACCCGCGCCTCCGGCCGGTTCGAGCAGGCCGAGGGCGGCACGCTGTTCCTGGACGAGATCGGCGACATGCCGATGGAGGCGCAGACCCGTCTGCTGCGCGTGCTTCAGCAGGGCGAATACACCACGGTCGGCGGTCGCACCCCGATCAAGACCGACGTGCGCATCGTCGCGGCCTCCAACAAGGATCTGCGCGTCCTGATCCAGCAAGGCCTGTTCCGCGAAGATCTGTTCTTCCGCCTCAACGTCGTCCCGCTACGGCTGCCGCCGTTGCGCGAGCGCATCGAGGATCTGCCCGATCTCATCCGTCATTTCTTCGCGCTGGCGGAGAAGGACGGCCTGCCGCCGAAGAAGCTCGACACGCTGGCGCTGGAGCGGATGAAGCAGCACCGCTGGCCGGGCAATGTGCGCGAGCTCGAGAACCTCGCCCGTCGCCTCGCCGCGCTCTATCCGCAGGACGTGATCACGGGGTCCGTCATCGACGGCGAGCTGGCGCCACCCACGGTCAGCCCGGGTGCCGCAGTCCAGCATGGCGTCGACAATCTCGGCGGCGCCGTGGAGGCGTATCTCTCTTCGCACTTCCAGGGCTTCCCGAACGGCGTGCCGCCGCCGGGCCTCTATCACCGCATCCTGAAGGAGATCGAGGTGCCACTGCTCACGGCCGCGCTCGCGGCCACCCGCGGCAACCAGATCCGCGCCGCCGATCTGCTCGGCCTCAACCGCAACACGCTGCGGAAGAAGATCCGGGATCTCGATATCCAGGTGTATCGGAGCGGCGGCTAGCCCCCCGCAACGGCCGGTGGCTCAGCTCCCCCTACCAAGCGGAGCTGAGCCTGTCCGATCGCGTTGGCCGTCGTGGCTGACGCGGTGAGCAGAAGTCCCGATCGGACTGAAATGTTCCGCAGGAACATTCAAAAGGTCATTTCAGCCGCGGGACGCGGCCTCACACCTATCTGACAAACCGGCCTGAGACCTGTATTGCGCTGGCGACGTTCGCATTGGGCTCCTGCACCCCGAGACCATTGACCAGCAGGTCCGCCGCCACGATCAGCAGCAGCACGGCCGATACCATCATTGCGAGAAAGAACCTGTGCATGCTGGTCAAGCCGCCGGGGCTGGAATCCGTTCCCGCCCTCCGGCATGTCGCTGTGGATGCGCGGGTCGGTCGCGGCGGTGACGCCGCGGAATTGTCGCAATTCGGCAACAATGTGGTACGAATACATCAGTAGCCGCCCGCCGCGGCCCCCCGTTTTCAGCACCCGTTGCCGGAATGACCAGCGCAGACACCTCGGCCGCATCCCTTGACACGGCCCCAGCAGAAGAGCCCCGGCGTTGGTCGGCGCGACGCTGGCTGGCGCCGTTCGCCGTGGCGCTGGCGCTGCTGTCGGCCTTGCTCACCTTCCTGGTCCTGACCGGCCTCACCAGCATCGAACTGACGCCGCAAGTTGTCCGTTCGTTCTATCTGAGCAACGCAGCCACCATCCTGCTGCTGGTCGGCATCATCATCCGCGAGCTCTGGCAGCTGATCCTGGCGCGACGGCGGGGCAGGGCGGCGGCGCGCCTCCATGTCCAGATCGTCAGCCTGTTCTCGATCGTGGCGGTGCTGCCGGCGGTGCTGGTCGCCGTCGTCGCCAACGTCACCATCGAGCGCGGCCTCGACCGCCTGTTCTCCGGCCCGACCAAGGAGGTGATCCAGAATTCACTGACGATCGCGCGGGCTTACATGCAGGACCATGCGCAGCTGATCCGGGGCGACATTCTCGGCATGGCCAACGACATCGCCCACGCGCGGCCGCTCTACGACCAGGATCGCCGCTCGTTTCGCGAATTGCTGACGTCCAGCGCCGCCTCGCGCAATTTGCCGGGCGCGATGATCATCGACAAGAACACCAACATTCTCGAATCCGCCGACACCGGCATGCGGCTGGCCTATTCGCCGCCGGCACCGGACTTCCTCAGCAACGTCAACGAATCCGAACCCGAGATCGCGGTGCTGCCCGATGCGAGCTTCGTCGCCGCGGTGGTCCGCTTGCGCGCCTTCAGTGACACATTCCTCTACGTCGCACGGCCGCTCGATCCGAATGTCGTCAACCAGCTCAAGCAGACCGAGGTCAGCGTCGCCGAATACGCCCAGATCGAGTCGCGCCGGCTCGGCATCCAGGTCGCGTTCGCGCTGATGTTCGCTGTGATCGCGCTGACCATCCTGATGGCCTCGGTGCTGATCGGCCTCAACTTCGCCAACTCGCTGGTCTCGCCGATCCGGCGGCTGATGAACGCGGCCCAGACGGTCTCGACGGGCGATCTCCATGTGAAAGTGCCGGTGCACCAGTCGGAAGGCGACCTCGCCCAGCTGGGTGAGACCTTCAACAAGATGACGGAGGAGTTGCGTAGCCAGCGCGACGAGCTCGTCAACGCCAGCGAGCTCATCGACAGCCGCCGCCGCTTCATCGAGGCGGTGCTGTCGTCCGCCAGCGCCGGCATCATCGGCGTGGATACCTCAGGCAGCGTCGGCATTCTCAACCGTTCCGCCGAAAAGCTGATCGGTCACTCCGAAGCCGAGACGCTCGGCCATCCGCTCTCCGACGTGCTGCCCGAGCTCGAAGAGATGATGAAGACGGCGCGGGAAGGGACCCAGCGCCTGGTGCAGGGGCAGATCACGATCACGCGCGACGGGCAGGAACGCAATCTGTCGGTCCGCGTCAGCGCCGAGAAGACCAGCCAGCCGCACGACAGCTACATCATCACGCTCGACGACATCACCGAACTGGTCTCGGCGCAACGCACCTCGGCCTGGGGCGACGTCGCGCGCCGCATCGCGCATGAGATCAAGAATCCGCTGACCCCGATCCAGCTCTCCGCCGAACGCATTCGCCGCAAATTCGGCAAGGACATCACGGAGGGCAAGGACAAGCAGATCTTCGAACAGTGCACCGACACCATCGTGCGTCAGGTCGACGACATCCGCCGCATGGTCGACGAGTTCTCGCGCTTTGCGCGGATGCCTAAGCCGGTCATGGAGGGTGAGGACGTCGCCGACACAGTGCGGCAGGCGGTGTTCCTGATGAAGGTCGCCCACCCCGAGATCGATATCGAGGCCGAGTTCAAGGAAGACCCGCTGCGCGCGCAGTTCGACCGGCGGCTGATCTCGCAGGCCGTCACCAACATCGTCAAGAACGCCACCGAGGCAATCGAGCAGGTCCCCCTGGAGGAGCTCGGCAAGGGCCGGATCGACGTCGTGGTCTCGCGCGAGGGCGAGGACGTGCTGATCGACGTCGTCGACAACGGCATCGGTCTGCCCAAGGTGGCGCGCTCGCGCCTGCTCGAGCCCTATGTGACGACACGCGCCAAAGGCACCGGCCTTGGGCTCGCGATCGTCGGTCGCGTGCTGGAAGACCATGGCGGGCGCATCGAGCTGAAGGATGCCTCGGACTTCCGCGAGGGCCAGCGCGGCGCCTGGATGCGGATGCGTTTTGCGATCGCCGGCGCTCCCGCGAAAAGCGAGGGGGCCGAACCGGCAGCCGCGGCAACGACCAAGCCGGAAAGCGGCGAAACGGCCACGCAATCCCTCAAGGATCCGGAAACAAAAGAGGCGGCCGTCGAAACCAAAAAGCCGGCTGAAAAGACCAATGATTCAACGAAGATCAAAGCCTCAACAGGCAGCTGAGAAAACAGGCGATCCATGGCAAGTGAAATTCTGATTGTCGATGATGAGGCCGATATTCGGGATCTCGTTGCGGGCATCCTCGAAGACGAGGGTTTCGTGACCCGGACCGCGCGCGACAGCGATACGGCGCTCGCCGAGATCGCCAACCGCAGGCCGCATCTGGTGTTCCTCGACATCTGGCTGCAGGGCTCCAAGCTCGACGGCTTGCAGCTCTTGGAGCAGGTCAAGAAGGACAACCCCGATCTGCCGGTCGTGATGATCTCCGGCCACGGCAACATCGAGACTGCGGTCGCCGCGATCAAGCGTGGCGCCTACGACTTCATCGAGAAGCCGTTCAAGACCGACCGGCTGATCCTGGTCGCCAACCGTGCACTGGAGAACTCGCGGCTCAAGCGCGAGGTCAAGGAGCTGAAGCAGCTCGCGCCGAGCGCAAGCTCGCTGGTCGGCCGCTCTCCCAGCATGAACCAGCTGCGCCAGACCATCGAGCGTGCGGCCAAGGCCAACAGCCGCATCCTGATCGTCGGCCCCGCGGGCGCCGGCAAGGAACTGACCGCCCGCACGTTGCACACGGCCTCGGGCCGCGCCGACGGCCCCTTCGTCGTCATCAACGCCGCTGCGATCACGCCCGAGCGGATGGAGCACGAGCTGTTCGGCATCGAGCAGTCCAACGGCGAGCACGCGCGCAAGCCCGGCGCACTCGAAGAGGCTCATGGCGGCACGCTGTTCATCGACGAGATCGCGGACATGCCGCGCGAGACCCAGAACAAGATCTTGCGCGTGCTGGTCGAGCAGTCGTTCCAGCGCGTCGGCGGCAACGGCAAGGTGCAGGTCGACGTCCGCATCATCTCCTCCACCGCGCGCAACCTCGAAGAGGAAATCGCGGCCGGTCATTTCCGCGAGGACCTCTATCACCGGCTCTCGGTGGTGCCGATCCGCGTGCCCGCATTGTCGGAGCGGCGTGAAGACATTCCGGAATTGATCGACTATTTCATGGAGCAGATCTCCGCGGGCAGCGGCCTGCCCAAGCGGCAGATCGGCCAGGACGCGATGGCGGTACTGCAGTCGCATGTCTGGCCGGGCAATGTGCGCCAGCTCCGCAACAACGTTGAGAGAGTCATGATTCTCGCCGCTGGCGGGCCGGAAGTCATCATCACTGCCGACATGCTGCCGCAGGATGTCGGCTCCATGGTGCCCGCGATGCCGACCAGCAACAATGGCGAGCACATCATGGGCCTGCCGCTGCGCGAAGCGCGCGAAGTGTTCGAGCGCGACTATTTGATTGCACAGATCAGCCGTTTTTCAGGAAATATTTCTCGCACGGCCGAGTTTGTTGGCATGGAACGCTCGGCGCTGCACCGGAAGTTGAAGGCGCTCGGCGTCGGCTAACGCTGCGACGTCGTTGGAATAGGCGAGGAAAATCATCGATTTCCGTAGTTTTTCGGGGCAATACGGCATGGGCTGCCGCGTGAAGCGGCTTGCCTAATAAGCCTACCTGTCCTCTAATTGAACCGCTGTCCCCCCGAGGGGGATCTCATGAGGGACGGCAACCGGACGAGGACCCCGAGTTTCAAAAGAGGGCCGCAACCGGCGCAATAAAAAGAAACTCAAAGCGAGAAAAAAAATGGCGGCAGACCGCGCACAAAACCTGCAGGACACCTTCCTTAATCACGTTCGCAAAACCAAAACGCCACTGACGATCTTTCTGGTCAACGGAGTGAAGCTCCAGGGCATCGTGACCTGGTTCGACAATTTCTGTTTGCTGCTTCGGCGCGACGGTCACTCGCAGCTCGTCTACAAGCATGCGATCTCGACCATCATGCCGGGCGCTCCGATCCAGCTGTTCGAAGGCGGCGAGGATCAGCCGGCTTGAGAGTGATCTGATTGGAACCCCGGAATTTCGACGGGGATGCCGACCGTCCGCGGTCGGCAGGGGGTACGCAGACGGGGCGGGTGCTTGTCATCGGTCCCTATTTGCGGGTGCGCGCAGGCAGTGCCGACGCGCAATCGGAAGCTCATGTCGTGCGTGACGCGGAAGCCCGGCTCGACGAAGCCGCCGGCCTCGCGCGCGCGATCGATCTCGTCGTTGCCGACGCCATCATCGCGCCGATCAGCCAGATCCGCCCTGCGACCTATATCGGCAAGGGTAAGGTCGAGGAGATCGCCGCGCTCGCCAAGAGCCTCGACGTCGAACTCGTGGTGATGGATTGCGCGCTTGCGCCGATCCAGCAGCGCAACCTCGAGAAGGAGTTGCAGGCAAAGGTGCTCGACCGCACCGGTCTCATCCTGGAAATCTTCGGCCGCCGCGCCAAGACCAAGGAAGGCTCGCTCCAGGTCGAGCTCGCGCATCTCAACTATCAACGTTCGCGCCTGGTGCGCTCATGGACCCATCTCGAGCGCCAGCGCGGCGGCTTTGGATTCATGGGCGGTCCCGGCGAGACGCAGATCGAAGCCGACCGCCGCCTGATCCAAGAGCGCATCTCCAAGCTCGAGGGCGAACTGAAGAAGGTGCAGGCCACACGCCGCCTGCATCGCGCAGGCCGCCAGCGCGTGCCGTACCGCGTCGTGGCGCTGGTCGGCTACACCAATGCCGGCAAGTCGACGCTGTTCAACCGCCTGACCCGCGCCGACGTGCAGGCCGCCGACATGCTGTTCGCCACGCTGGATCCGACCCTCCGCGCGCTCACCCTGCCGCATGGCGGCAAGGCGATGCTGTCGGACACCGTCGGTTTCATCTCCAATCTGCCGACGCAGCTCGTCGCCGCCTTCCGCGCCACGCTGGAGGAGGTGCTGGAGGCCGACGTCATCCTGCATGTGCGCGACATCTCGCACGACGACGCCGAGGCGCAGCAGAGCGACGTCGACGCCGTGCTGCGCCAGCTCGGCATCAACCCCGATGATTCAGGCCGCATCATCGAGGTCTGGAACAAGATCGACCGCTATGGTCCCGAACAGCGCGAAGAGCTTTTGAACATCGCCGCGCGCAGGCCGGAGGATCATCCGGCGATGCTGGTGTCGGCCGTGTCGGGCGAGGGGGTCGACGCGCTGCTCGCCGCGATCGAGGAGCGCTTGGCCGCCAAACGCATCACGCTCGACCTCTCCATCGATGCCTCCGACGGCGCCGGCATCAGCTGGCTGCATCGGAATTCCGAAGTGCTGGCGAAAGAGCTGCACGACGGCCGCTTCGACATGACGGTGCGGGTGGACGAGACCAAGCGGGACATCGTGGTGAACCGGTTCGATGCCGTGCCGCGACTGTCCGCGTAGTTAGTGTCGTCCCGGCCGAGTTAGCGGCCGGCTTGCTTGCGCTCCTCTGGTGACGACTGCTTCGCACTCTTCGCCTCATTCCACAACGCGTCCATCTCCGCCAGCGACGCCTGCTCGAGGGTCCGCCCCTGCGCCTCCAGCGCCCGTTCGATATAGGCAAACCGCCGCTCGAACTTCGTGTTGGTCGCCCGCAGCGCGGCTTCCGGATCGGCATCGACATGGCGGGCGAGGTTGACCACCGCGAACATCAGGTCGCCGGTCTCTTCCGCCAACCCCTCGCTGTCGTTGCGATCGAGTGCGGCCTCGATCTCGTCGGCTTCTTCGCGGATTTTTGCCAGCACCGCGCGCGGATCGTTCCAGTCGAAGCCGACAGTGGAGGCCTTGCGCTGCAGCTCCATGGCGCGCGTCAGGGCGGGCTGGCCGGCCTTCACGCCTGACAGCAGCGATTTGTGGGACGGCGCTTCCTGGGGTGGCCGGCGCGCGGCGCGCTCGGCTTTCTCTTCGGCCTTGATGCGGTCCCAGACTTCCTTGACGTGGGAGGAGGCGAGATCGCCGTCCTTGTCGGCGAAGACGTGCGGATGGCGGCGGATCATCTTGCGGGTGATGGCCTCGACGACATCGCCGAAGGCAAAGGCGTTCTGCTCCTCGGCCATCTGAGCATGGAACACCACCTGCAGCAGGAGGTCGCCGAGCTCCTCGCAGAGGTCGTCGAGATCGCCGCGGCTGATGGCGTCGACCACCTCATAGGCTTCCTCGATCGTATAGGGCGCGATGGTCGCAAAATTCTGCTCGAGGTCCCAGGGGCAGCCGGTCACCGGCGTGCGCAGCGCCGCCATAATTTCGATCAGGCGGGAAATGTCGCGGGAAGGGGTCATTGCGGGGCAGTCTCCTGGCTCCCATGCCTTATGCCAAAAGCGAGCCCCCGTTCCCAGCGCAGCGCGGCGGAACAGGGTGATTTCCACCGGTTGGCGGGCCAGATTGGCGAGCCGCGTGCGCAGTGCTAAAGCGCGGGCCATGACTGACGCATCTTCATCCGAAACCGCGCTGGTGCTGTTCTCCGGCGGCCAGGATTCCACCACCTGCCTCGCCTGGGCGCTGAATCGCTTTGCGCGCGTGGAGACGCTGGGCTTCGATTACGGCCAGCGCCACGCCATCGAGCTGGCCTGCCGCGACCGGCTGTTCGACGGCATCAAGGGCCTGCGCACGGACTGGGCTTCCAGGCTCGGGGAGAGCCACACGCTGTCGATCCCGACGCTGGCGGCCGTGTCCGAGACGGCGCTGACGCGCGACGTCGCGATTGCGATGGGCGCCGACGGCCTGCCGAACACGTTCGTGCCCGGCCGCAATCTGGTGTTCTTGACTTTTGCCGCGGCGCTGGCCTACCGGCGCGGCATCAGTCACATCGTCGGCGGCATGTGCGAGACCGACTATTCCGGTTATCCCGATTGCCGCGACGACACCATCCGCGCGATGCAGGCCGCGCTGTCGCTCGGCATGGCCCGCAAGTTCGAGCTGCACACCCCGCTGATGTGGATCGACAAGGCCGCGACGTGGAAGCTCGCCCAGGACCTCGGCGGCGACGGGCTGGTCGACCTCATCCGCGAGCAGTCGCACACCTGCTACCTCGGCGAACGCGGCGCGCAGCATGATTGGGGATACGGCTGCGGAGAATGCCCGGCGTGCAGCCTGCGGGCGAAGGGGTGGCGGGAGTACGTGGCGGGACGGTGATACCATAGACTCGGTATCATCACCCGCGAAAGCGGGTGATCCAGTACTCCGAGAAGGTAGCGATAATCGACAGGCCGCGGCGTACTGGATTCCCCGCCTTCGCGGGTTGGGGTTAGAGTGTACCCCAGCAACGCGCAAAGCGACTACGGCGCAAAATCCTCCGCCTTCAGCTCAATCGGCTTGCCGTGCGGGGTGCGATCCGCGGCGTGGTCCCAGGCGTCGCGGTAGCGATGCAGCGTCTCCGCAGACGCAACGCCCTTGCGCGCGACCAGGCCCTCCAGCGTGGCGAGCCAATGGAGATAGTAGGTCTCGCCCGTATCGGGATCGCCGGCCGCCTGCGCCCGCTTGATCTCGGAGGCCAAGGCTGCCGCCCATTCGGGCCAGGTGAACACGCCGCGCTCGTGCAGCGTCAGCGCCATCGCGAAGGCGTGCGCCTCCCAGGGCGCGCGGAACACCGGGCCGTCATCATCATGAGGAATGCTCGGGATGGCTGCCGTCGCGGCAGCAGCAGCCGTGCTGCTCATCACGCCGGGTCCAGATACGGCTCGAACGCATCGATCGAGACTTTCGAGGTCGGATCGCCGTCCGCGCCCCAGAGATCGCGGCCCTCGAACACGACGGTGTAGAGCCATTGCGGATTCTCGCCGAGCTCCATCGCCGCCGAGTCCGGAAACACGTGGCAGCCATGGTTCAGCTCGACGATTCCGACATGACCGCGCACGTAGCGTGGCAGGCGGGTGTGGGTCGCGGGATGAATGTTCTTCGCGCGGACCTTGTCACCGATCTTGAATTTCGCCGGCGCCGGGGCAGGGCGGGCGAACTTGCCGCGCACCATGATGCGCTCGACCTGGCCGAGATCGAACTTGCCGTGCTTGAGCGCCTTGGCCGGGTGCATAGCGTGGCCGGCGGCGACTTCCTCCCGGGTGAGATAGCCTTTCTCGATCAGCATCTCCTCGAGCCCGAGAAACCATTTCTTGTAATAGGAGCTCGAGAGATAAACGTGCGGCGGAATCGTCTCGCGATAGAAGCGCGAGGTGTCGATGTTGAAGGCGCCGGCCGCGCCCATCGCGCGCACCATGGCGAGAACACGCGATTCCCATTCCTCGTGGAACACCGGCTCGTTCAGCTCCGGCTCGACCTTGCCGAAGCCGTCCACGCCGCCCATGTCGTGCACGCCGTTCATGACGGCGCCCCCGGCGCCTTGGGAAAGCCGGTACCGATCATGGAATCGCGCGTGACCAGCTCGGCGAGCTGCTCCTCGCTCCAGCCTTCCGTCCCCGCGGGGCGCATCGGCAGCACCAGAAAGCGCGTTTCGGCGGTCGAATCCCATACCCGGATTTCAACGTCCTTGGCGACTTGCACGCCGAAATCGGCGAGCACGCCGCGCGGGTCCTTCACCGCGCGGGAGCGATAGGGCGCGGCCTTGTACCAGACCGGCGGCAGCCCCAGCATTTCCCAGGGGTAGCAGGAGCACAGCGTGCACACGACCATGTTGTGACGCTGCGGCGTGTTCTCGACCACGACGAGGTGGTCGCCGACGCGGCTGACATGGCCGAGCGTGCCGATCGCCTTCGAGCCGTCCTCCAGCAGTGCCGCCTTGAACGCCGGATCGCTCCAGGCCTTGGCGACGACGCGCGCGCCGTTATGGGGGCCGATCCGGGTCTCATAGGCCTGGATGATGGCATCGAGCGCGGCCGGCTCGACATAGCCCTTTTCGGTCAGGATCGTCTCGAGCGCGCGCACGCGCAGCTCGGTCTCCGACAGCTCGGAATGGTCGTGATCGTGGTGATGATGGTCGCTCATGGGGCGAAGATAGTCCCAGAATCCGGGCGTTGTCGAGGCGAAGACTCTGCTAACATCGCACCATGGGCTGGGCTGCAAGAACCGGAATAACCGTCGCAATCGCGGCTCTTGGCGCATTCGCGGCGCAGGATGCGCGCGCCGCGAATGGCGCCTATGCGGTCGATGCCGCCGACATTTCCGATGTCGGCTCCTGCAAGGTGGAAAGTTGGCTGTCGGCGGCTTCCAACACGGATTTTTCGGCGGTCGCCAATCCCTCCTGTGTCGTCGATCCCTTCAGGCCGATCGAGCTGAGCCTGCAGACCATCCGGGCCCGGAGCGACGGCGACTGGAGCACGACAATCGCGCCAAAAGCCAAGACGAATTTCGTCCCGACCGGAATCGGCCGGTGGGGATTGTCGGCCTATGGCGGAGGATCGTTCGACGCGGCGACCGGCGAGGCGCTAGCCGCCTTTGCCGTCATCCCCGCGACCTTCCGCCTGTCGGAGACCATGCGCATCAACGTCAACGGCGGCTGGCTCTGGGATCGGACGGTGGATCGCCATTACCTGACCTACGGCATCGGCTTCGATTGGAAATTCACCGACACGCTGCAATGGACGATCGAGGCGTACGGGCAGGCCGGCGCCGCCGAGGTCGCAAGCATCGTGCAGCCGCGTTTCCAGACCGGTGTCCGCTACCGACCGAACGAGATATTCTCCGTCGATCTGATCTACGGCCGCAACATCACCGGCGAAAATGCCAACTGGATCACCATCGGGACCACGATCCGGTTTCCGGTCCATGGAAGCGAACCCGAACATCGGCGCACCGGGCATCTGTGAGCGCCAGGAAGACCAAGACCAGGGGAGTTTGCGTTGCCTGACTATGTCAAGATCGAGAAGGGCCTCGGGCCGGAGGGACGGATTGCGGTGGTGCGGTTCGACCGCGGCGACGGCATCAATGCGCTATCGCCAGAGGCTTTACGCCAGCTCACCGCGGCCGCGCGCAGTTTTGAGGATGACGCCGCAACCTCTGCCGTGGTGCTGACAGGCAGCGCGGCTGCGTTCAGCGCCGGCTTCGACCTCAAGGATGCCGAAGGCCGCGCGCGCAAGGACATGGACCTCGGCACGCTGCGGCGGCATCTCAAGCTCGGACCGCGCCTGACCCACGCCTGGCAGGAGATGGAGCCGATCACGATCGCCGCCATCGAGGGGTTTTGCGTCGGCGGCGGCGTGGCGCTGGCCGTCGCGCTCGACTTCCGCGTCATGGGACGCGATGCCCATCTGCGCGTGCCCGAGATCGGGCTCGGCATGAACATGAGCTGGCAGAGCATTCCGCGCATGCTGCATCTGATCGGCCCGGCGCGCACCAAGCAGGCGGTGGTCCTGGCCGATCAGCGCATCAGCGCGGATGAGGCCTATGAGTGGGGCCTGGTCGAGCAGGTGGTCGATCCCGGCCATGCGTTCGATGCCGCGATGGAGCTTGCGCGCAAGGTGGCAGCGCAGCCGCCGCTCTCCGTTGCCATGACGAAACTCACGGTCAACCGGCTGGCGCATGCGCTGGATAATCTCGCCAGCCACATGGACGTCGACCAGTTCGCCCTGGCAAGCCTTAGCGAGGACCATAAGGAGGGCGTCGAGGCGTTCCTGACGCGACGCAAACCGAAGTTCAGAGGGCGGTAGAAGCCGGCCAAGCATTGATTGCGCCGCGGACTATCCGTATACGCGGCGCTGGGACAAAATAGGCCCGATCAACGGGCCGGCAGACGACAATGACGATCGAGGGGGAGGGCCCATGACCACTGGCACGCAGGCACCCGAGGCGAAAGGGTTTCGCTGGAAGCTGATCGCGCCGCTCGCGGTATGGCTGCTGATCTATCTGTGGCCGGTGCCCGCAGGGCTCAACGCCAATCAGTGGCACTATTTTGCGATCTTCGCGGCTGTCATCACCGGGCTCATCCTGGAATCGATGCCGGTGGGCGCGGTCGGCCTGATCGGGCTGACGGTTGCCGGCGTCGGCGGTTATATCGATCCCGATCCGACCAAGTCGCTGCGCTGGATGCTGGCGGGCTTTGCCGAGAGCACGGTGTGGCTGATCGTCGGCGCCTTCGTGTTCTCGATCGGGTATCGCAAGAGCCACCTGGGCCGGCGTATTGCGCTCGTGCTGGTGCAAAAGCTCGGCACCAACACGCTCGGTCTCGGCTATGCGGTGGCGATGTCGGACTTCTTGCTGGCGCCGGCGACACCGTCCAACACCGCGCGCAGCGGCGGCATCGTCTATCCCATCATCAGCAACATCCCGCGCATCTACGGCTCCGAGCCCGGACCGACCGCCGGGAAGATCGGCACCTACGTGATGTGGACCGCGTTCGCGTCAACCGCCGTCACCAGCTCATTGTTCTTCACCGCGCTGGCGCCCAATGCGGCGGCGCTGGCCATCGCCAAGAAGACCGTCGGAATCGACGTCAGCTGGGCGCAGTGGTTCATCGGCTTTGCGCCGCTCGGCCTGCTCCTGATGATGCTGGTCCCGCTGCTCAGCTACGCGGTCTGCCGCCCCGAGGTGAAGAGCAGCCCGGAAATTTCCGAATGGGCATCGAAGGAGCTCGCGGAGATGGGCCCGATGTCGCGCAATGAATGGATCATGCTGGCGCTGATCTTGCTCGCGATGTTCCTGTGGATCGCGGGCTCGAGCCCGGACATCCGCGTGCCGCTTCTGGGCTCGAATTTCGTCAACGCCACCACCGTCGTGTTCATCGTGATCTCGCTGATGCTGGTGACGGGCGTGATCGAGTTTGCCGACATCGTCGCCGAGAAGGGCGCCTGGGAGGTGTTCTTCTATTTCACCTCGCTGCTGACGCTGGCCTCGGGCCTCAACGAGATCGGCTTCATCAAATGGTTCGCGACCGAATACGCAAAGCCGCTCGCCGGGCTGTCGCCGTCGACCGCAATGCTCCTGCTGGTCGCGCTGTTCTTCTGGATCCACTATTTCTTCTCGAGCATCACCTCGCATGCCGCCGCCGTGCTGCCCGTGGTCCTCGCGGTCGGATCCGGCATCCCCGACCTACCAGTCACGACGCTCGCCATGCTCTGCATGTATTCGCTCGGCCTGATGGGGGTGATCTCGCCTTACGCGACCGGGCCGGCGCCGATGTATTTCGGGAGCGGCTATATCGGCAAGGGTCAGTTCTGGGGTTTTGGGCTGATCTTTGGGATGCTCTATTTCGCGGGGCTCCTGCTGATCGTATGGCCCTGGTTGCAGGTCCACTGAGTCGGGCGGGAGGGCAATACGGCGGCAGATGAATTTTCTTCAGCGGGAAGACATTTGGAAAACTTCGTCCAACTCCCCGCAAATATCTGACATTGCCAGAGCGACCCGAAAGAGCGATTGTGCGTGCTGCGGTGCAGCGCGCTCCAGCCGAGTCCTCATCGCGGTTTCACTCTCCGTCGCTTGATGCGACCGTTCCCGGATGCCCAGGGGCAAGGGAACTATTGTGCATGAAGGCCGCCTCCATGAACGTCCACCCGTCGCTCGCGATCGGACAGCCGATCGAAAAGTTTGACGCGATCTCAGCTCACGCGATCTCACCTGCCGCGACTGCGTCCGACGCGATGGTCCGCTTCGAAGGCATCTCGAAAACCTATCCGGCCTATCGCGGCAAGCCCGGCGTCAATGCCCTGCAAAACATCGACTTCGCCATCCCGCGCGGTTCGATCACCGGAATCATCGGCCGCTCCGGCGCCGGCAAATCGAGCCTGGTCCGGCTCATCAACGGCCTGGAGAGGCCGACCACGGGCCGCGTCGTCGTCGATAACAGAGATATCTCGGCGCTCTCGGGCCGCGACTTGCGGCTGGCGCAGCGCTCGATCGGCATGATCTTCCAGCACTTCAATCTGCTGTCCTCCCGCACCGCTGCCGCCAACATCGCGCTGCCGCTGGAGATCGCCGGCTGGGCCAAGGCCGATATCCGCGCGCGCGTGGCCGAGCTGCTTGCGCTGGTGGGCATCGCAGACAAGCACGATCGCTACCCGTCAGAACTCTCCGGCGGCCAGAAGCAGCGCGTCGGCATTGCCCGTGCGCTCGCGACGCGGCCGAGCGTGCTGCTGTCGGATGAGGCGACCTCGGCGCTCGATCCGCAGACCACGCGGGCGATCCTCGATCTGCTCGCGAACATCAACCGCGAGCTGGGCGTGACCATCGTACTGATCACCCATGAGATGTCCGTGGTGCGCCAACTTGCGGGGGATGTCGTGGTGCTCGATGCCGGCCGCGTCGTCGAGAGCGGCCATGTCGCCGACATCTTCACCTACCCCAAGCATCCGATCACGCAATCCTTCCTGGCCGAAGTAATCGGAGACAGCCTGCCGGTGTCGCTGGCGAGCCGGATCGTTTCGGAGCAGCCTCCGGCCGGACAGGCCGTGATCCGCGTCCAGGTGCGCGGGGCAGGGGCCGGCGACACGATGGTGGCGCGGCTGGCGCGCGAGCTCGGCCTCGACGTGTCGCTGCTGTCGGCCCGCATCGACGAGATCGGCGGCCAGCATGTGGGCTCGCTGACGCTTGGTATCCCTCTCGGCATGTCCGGCGGCGAGGACGCGACGACGCGCACGCTGGCCTGGCTTTCACAATATCAATTCCCCGCGGAGCGTCTCGGCTATGTCGCCTGAACTCATCAACCTGATCGTCCAGGCGACCGGCGAGAGCCTGTACATGGTCGGGCTCGCCGCGCTGATCGGCACCGCCTTCGGCCTGCCGCTCGGCGTCTTTCTCGCGACCAGCCGGAAAGGCGAGCTGTTCGCGGCGCCCATCGTCAATCGCGTGCTCGGTGCCGTCGTCAACGCGACGCGATCCACGCCTTTCATCATCCTGGTCGTCGCCATTATCCCGTTCACGCGGTTGGTGGCCGGCACCTCGATCGGATCGACGGCCGCGATCGTGCCGTTGACGATCGCATCGGCGCCGTTCATCGCGCGCCTGGTCGAGGCCGCGATCCGCGAGGTCGATGGCGGCCTGATCGAGACGGCGTCCTCGTTCGGGGCCTCGCCGATGCAGATCGTGCTCAAGGTGCTGATCCCCGAAGCGCTGCCGGGTCTTCTGCTGGCGCTGACGCTCGCGGTTGTCAGCCTGCTCGGCTATTCCGCCATGGTCGGCGCCGTCGGAGGCGGAGGCCTGGGCGATCTCGGCATCCGCTACGGCTATCAGCGCTTCATGCCGGAGATGATGCTGGCCGTCGTCGTGGTGCTGATCGCGCTGGTGCAGCTCGTGCAGAGCGCCGGCGATTATCTCGCGCGCCGGGTTAATCGCCGGCTGCGACATCGCTGACGCCGTTTTAGACATTTCGAACAGGCAGGTTCTTGTCGGTCTGGAAGCATTCCAAATTTCGAGACACGACTGAGTGCATTCGTCGCACGCGTTGCGCACGCGTCTGGAGAAATTCTAACGCAGTTCCTATCGCACTCCGAAATCGCCTGCGTTAGGGCGAGGCATCAAAAACGATACCGGCGAAGCCGGCAGTGCGTGGGGCCTCGACAAACGTGACCGATTTCCAACTTGCTTCGCGTGCCGACACGCGTCGTCGACAGATACAGACTCTCTTCCTCGGAGCGGCCAGCACATTTGCTCTCGTCGTTCCCTTCGGTGCCGTGGAGGCGCAGACGCAGATCCCCGCCGTCACCGTCGAAGCCCCGGCTCAGCGCGCCCGGCCTGCAGCGGTCGCCTCAACGCGACAGTCAGCGGCGACACGCACCGCGCGCGCCAATCGTCGCTCTTCGTCGCAGCAAGCTGCGCCAACCCAGTCGGTATCCTCGAACGACGCCACCGGTGAACGCGCCAATGGTCCGGTGCGCGGTTTCGTTGCGACGCGCAGCGGCACCGCGACCAAGACGGATACGCCGATGATCGAAACCCCGCAGTCCGTCTCCGTCGTCACGACCGACCAGGTCAGGAACCAGGGCGCGGTCTCGATCGGCGAGGCGTTGCGCTACACCGCCGGCGTCAGCGGCGACGTCAACGGCGGCTCCGATACCCGCTTCGGCGCCCTCCAGATCCGCGGCTTCGACACCACCATGTCGGGCCTCTATGTCGACGGTTTGCGGATTCCCTCCAGCAATTACGTGCACTTCAACGGCCTCGATCCCTACGGCGCCGAGCGTCTCGAGGTTCTCAAGGGCCCATCCTCGGCGATGTATGGCGGCAGCGGCACCGGCGGCATCCTCAACTACGTGACCAAGCTGCCGACGGCCCAGCAGTTCGGCGAGGTCTCGATCTCGGGCGGCAGCTTCAACCGCTATCAGGGCCAGTTCGACATGGGCGGTCCCGCCAACAAGGACGGCACCGTGCTGTGGCGCCTGACCGGCGTGGTGCGCGACGGCGAAACCCAGGTCGACTTCACCAAGGACAACCGCGTCTTCGTCGCGCCCGCCGTCACGTTCAAGCCGAACGATGACACCACCATCACGATCCTCGCCAACTACCAGCGCGACCGGGCAGGGTGGGGCCTCCAGTTCTTGCCGGCCTCGGGCACGGTGTGGCCAAACAACGGCCGCACCATCCCGGTCTCGTTCTTCGCGGGCGTGCCGAGCTTCAACGCGTTCAACACCGAGATCGCGACCGCCGGCTACCAGCTCTCGCACAATTTCACCGACAACATCACATTCCGGCAGAATTTGCGCTACGCCTACCAGCACAACGAGGAGAAGGTGTTTTTCGGCGGAGCCTATACCGACGAGGCCGCGGGACAGCTCGCCCGTTTCGGCAGCTACAGCAACTCCTACATCGACTCCTTCGCCGTGGACAACCAGCTCCAGGGCAAATTCACCACCGGCTTCCTCAGCCACACCACGCTGGTCGGGATCGACTATCGCAACACCAGATTCCGCGACACCGCCTTTGGCGTCACGACGTCGGCACCCGAGATCAACGTCTTCAATCCGGTCTACAATTACGACTGGACCATGGGCGCCATGAGCGACGACACCGGGGTCAAGCAGTCGCAAGTCGGCCTCTACGCGCAGGACCAGATCAAGCTCGGCCGGCTCTCGTTCCAGCTCGGTGGCCGCCAGGATTTTGTAACGACGCAGGTCGACAGCGGCATCTTCAATACGTCGGTCGCGAAGGATGCGTCGGCCTTCACCGGCCGCGCCGCAATGATGTACAATTTCGACAACGGCATCGCGCCCTATTTCAGCTACTCGGAATCGTTCCTGCCGGTGCTCGCGACCGGCCCGAGCGGAAAGCTGCTCAATCCCGAGACCGGCGTGCAGTACGAGGTGGGCGTCAAGTACCAGCCGCTCGGATGGAACGCGCTGTTCACCTTCGCCGCCTTCGACCTGACGCGCGACAACGTCGTCACCTTTGCGCCTCCGCTCAACATTGCCGAGCAGACCGGTCAAGTGAAATCGCGCGGCCTCGAGCTCGAAGGCACGATGTCGCTCGCCGGCGGCTGGAACTTGCGCGCGGCCTATGCCTATGTCGACGCAGGATCCGGTGAATGTCGGCAAGGCGCCGGTCACCGTGCCGCTCAACCGCGCCTCGCTGTGGAACGACTACACGCTTCAGACCGGGCCGCTCGCGGGCCTGCAGTTCGGCGGCGGCGTCCGCTATGTCGGCGCGACCTGGGGCGATGACGCCAATACATTCAAGGTCGGATCCGCGACCGTGCTGGACGCGCTGCTCGCCTACACCAGGGACAATTGGCGCCTGTCGCTGAACGTCACCAATCTCGCCGACACCCGCTATGTCGCCGCCTGCTACAGCCTGTCGGGCTGCTTCTACGCGGAGGGACGCAAGGCTATCGGCAAGCTGACGTATCGGTGGTGAGGTCTAGTACGGTCCGGCAATGGCGGCCGAGCCCGCTTGATGAGAGAAGACGATGAGAGCGATATTCGGCAAGCTGCATCGCTGGGCGGGACTGCTCACGGCCGGATTCCTGTTCTTCTCCGGCATCACCGGGGCGATCATCTCCTGGGATCACGAGATCGACGAGGTCCTGAACAGCCATCTGTTCGACGTCAGCAGCAAGGGCCCGGCGATTCCCTCGATCGATCTCGCGAAGATGATCGAGCAGCGTGATCCCCGTGCGCGCGTGGTCTACCTCTTCATGACGCCGGAGAAGGGCCACTCGCTGTGGTTCTTCGTCATGCCGCGGATTGATCCCGCGACCGGCAAGCGCTATCCGCTCGACTACAATCAGATCTTCCTCGATCCCAACACCGGCGCGGAGCTCGGCCGGCGCTATTGGGGCGCGGTGTGGCCGGTGACGCGCGAAAACTTCGTCTCGTTCCTGTACAAGCTGCACTACACCATGCACATCCCGGAATTCTGGGGCAGCGACCGCTGGGGCATGCGCCTGCTCGGCGTGATCGCCATCATCTGGACCATCGACTGCTTCGTCGGCTTGTATTTGACGCTGCCCTCGCGCCGGCGCGCCCGGGCGGCGCGGGCACCCCAGGTCACGCGCCAGCTCGAACGCGGCTTCTGGGCGCGCTGGGCGCCCGCGTGGACCATCAAGACGTCGGGCAGCGCCTACCGGATCAATGTCGACATCCACCGCGCTTTCAGCCTGTGGACCTGGGGCGTGCTCTTCATCATCGCCTTCACGGCGTTCTCGCTGAACCTCTATTTCGAGGTGTTCTCACCGCTGATGAAGATGGTGTCGAACTACACGCCGACGCCCTATGAGCAGCGGCCGTATCGCGATCTCGACGACCCCATCGAGCCCAAGGTCAGCTTCGCCGACATCGCCGCGCGCGCGGCGGCCGACGGC
>NZ_JADPJF010000042.1:0-14629 GCF_023073295.1 Bradyrhizobium sp. 23
AACGGGCCTCCGCCTCAACCGACTATGCCCGCCGTACGTCACGCCATCGTCGATCTCATCCTTCGGCCGCCGCCCCAGCAGTGCTCATATTGCCGAAAGAAAATCCTTGAAAAACAGCGGCGAAAACACATTCTGCCAAAGTAGTGCTAGGCAGGGCGGAAGCGCATGCTTCGTCTCCATCGCGGCGGATAATCCAGCGGGCATCCGAGCTGCTGGTGATCGCCGGCCGGTCGCGCGCATCAATGGGCGTGCGTCTCTCAGGGACGAATGTGGATAATCGTATTCCCCTTGCGTCGCTTGGTCGGATTTAACGCGGCGACGGCATCATCGAGGGTCGAGACGTTGCCGATATTCGTCCGCAGTCGTCCGTCCCGCACCCGCCGTACGATCTCACTCAGTTGGGCTCGATCGGACTCGACGACGAAGTCGACCGCCAGACCCTCGGAGGGCCGCGTCTCGGCCGGCCCCACGATCGTCACCAATGTTCCTCCGGCTCGGATCAGTGCTGCGGATCGCTTCTGGATGTCACCGCCGATGACATCGAACACCAGATCGACTTTGCCCACGTCCTTCAGGGTATCGTTGTCGAGGTCGACGAACTCCTTCGCGCCGAAGTCGAGCACTGTCTGACGGTCGGCGGCGCGTCCAGAGCCGATGACGTAGGCGCCGGCCTCTCGTGCGAGTTGCGTCACCATCGACCCGACTGCGCCGGCCGCTCCGTGAGCGAGGACGCTTTGCCCCGCCTGAAGGCGGCCGTGTTGGAACAGCCCTTGCCACGCCGTCAGGCCCGAGATCGGCAGACTCGCACCTACCGTAAAGTCGACGTCGCCCGGCAGCGGTGCAAGGTTGCGTGCCTCGATCGCCACATACTCGGCCAGCGTGCCGTCGCGATACCAGTCCGCGAGGCCGAACACCCGCTGTCCGACTGATAGTCCCGTTGTGCCATATCCGAGGGCGGAGACCACTCCGGCCAGCTCGTGCCCAGGGATCGACGGTGTTCGGTCACGTTCGAGGCGATCGGTCCAGGTCGAGGGCCACGCCAGCTCAGTCGGTACAAATCCCGACGCATGAACCTGAACGACGACGTCGTTTATCGCTGCCTGCGGCTCGGGCCGGTCCATGAGCTTCATCCCGGCCCTTCCTGCGGCCTGGTCCGTTACAACGATCGCCTTCATGGGAATTATCTCCTCGGTCATTTGTCTCTTGGTCGAATAATGCAAAGAGCGTGGACGCACCGGCATCCACAGAATGTCAGGCTGTGTGGAACTCGTGTCTTCGTGTCCGCAATCTCCGCTCCGCATTGACCGGGACTCCCACCATCCTGATGGATCGGGATCGCTCCGGTCGCCGGTCGTCAGCGAATAGATGCGTTGCGCCCGGCTATAAAACAGGACCAAGAATGCCGATTTTGGCTGTACCAAGCGCGAGGGCCGCCTCCCGATACAACCCGATTGTGCCAAACGGCTCCACTGGCTGCCGAGATTTGCTCGGTGATCGAGAGCGCCCCTGAGACGGCGAACAGGAATCGAGGTTGCGGACGGTTCAGTCTTTCGCGCGCAGCCCCGCTTCGATGCGCTGGATCAGTTGCTCCCGCAGCGCAGGCACCACTTTTCCGAGGACGACGAAGGTGCGGACGATAGGCAAATACGGCTCCATTGCCGCCGTTAGCTCCGCCAGAGACATGCCGGCCAGCCGCGCATATTCGGATTGCGCCGCCGCATTGGTCGCGCGCGGCCGCTCCGGATTGTCGGCTATTTCCGGGCCGAGCTCGGACAGGATGACATGCAAGAACCCAAGATCGAGGGCGGCGGGCCCGCGCATCGCGAAGGTCCAGTCGACGAGCTTGGGGCCTTCCGCAGTCATGATCACGTTGCCGGGGCTAAGGTCGCAATGGCAAAGCTCGCCGCCGGTCGACAGGCAATCGATCAGGGTGAGGATGTCAGTGGCGACGTGCTTCGGGACCTTGCCGTCGTCGTGCCGCAACTCGCTCTCCATATACGCGCGCATGGAGGGGAGCTCCGGCGGTGGCGACGTCTTGTGAAGAGACATGGCCAGAGCCGCGATGATCGCGCCCGCCTGTTCGAACGTCACCGCGCCGGTCCGCGAGAGATGCCGCAGGGCCGCGCTTATTGAGGTGCAGCAACGCTCAGTTGTCGAACGGAGCTGAGCGATATCAATTCACAATAGCGAACCCAACGGAGGGAACATGGTCTTCAGATCAGCGAGCTTTGTCCTCAACGCTGGAACATGGGAGGCCAAGGTAGGAGACCGTCCGTTTCACGGTTATACTCATCCATACTGACCAGCGAAAATGGACAACTGAGATTATCGAAGAAACGGTTGCAGTCGCAGCGCCCTGATCGTCTCGCGTGATCAGCCGAAGCGGGAGCGCATAGCGGAGGCGACAGTTCCAGAAGCAACGCTTCCTCGCGCTCTCGTGCCCCGGCGCAGCGCGGCGCTTCTTCAGCGGTGCGTTGCAGAGCCGGGGCCCTGTCGCTGGTTGTATTGTGTGGCTTTCTGGGTCCCGGCTCTGCGCAGCAACGCTGCGCGTTGCAGCGCGCCCGGGACACGCGAGCGCCCAAGACTATTCAAGCTCCGTGACGTCCGCGAACTTACGACAGGAGAGCTAAGTTCAACTGCGCCAGAAAGCCGGCGGACGGGATGGACTAACGCGTGCGTCCTGACCGCTTGAGATCGGCGACCTTAAACCTGTTGCCGGCGGCCAGACTGCTGCACAACCAGTGAGCCTTGTTTCGGTTGTCGCCCAGGAACGTCCTGGTTTCGACGCAGTCCAGGTAGGATTTGTGGGTGATGGTGTCTCGGCAGGTCGGCGAGAAAGGTCCGTAGTCTATGTTGCCGCCCGACACGCTGCATCCAACCCAGGGATCTTTGCCGCTTGGGAAGCTTGATGCACAGCCACCGTTGCAGCTGCTGGCGACTTTCTCCAGGCTGGCAATCCTCCCCATCACAGAACCCGGCGCATACGAAGGCGTTCGCGCGACTGACGTTTGAGCTGTTGAGGCAGTCCGACGCGGCGCAATTGTGTTTGCTCCTCGCTCCGACACGTGCGGCCTTGTCACCTGTTTCGGCGCGTCGACCGTGACGGGAGGAATCGTGGCGGCGGAGCCGGTTGGGATTTGCGACGCTGCCGGCGCGCACAGCAAGACGGTCGACAAGACAGCGATGGTTGAAGGCACGACAAGGCTTGATGAGAATCTCATGACCATGTCCTTCCAAATCCGGACGGAAATTTCCGCCCGGCAAGTGCACGGTAACATACATTCGGGAACGAGCAACCGAGGGTTGAAAAAAATCTGGCCATGACTCGCTGTGCCGAGCTCAGCCCTCGTGCCCAGCTCGCAGCGTAGCGTCACGTCCACGGGGCGCTGCCGCGTATCCGGACACGAGAGAGGGGCCAAAATAAAACGGGACCCGAAAGGGCCCCGCAAAAGTCTTCTACGTTCCGCGATCTTACTTGATCTTGGCTTCGCGGAATTCGACGTGCTTGCGCGCCACGGGGTCGTATTTCTTCTTGACCAGCTTGTCGGTCATGGTGCGCGAATTCTTCTTGGCGACGTAGTAGAAGCCAGTGTCGGCCGAGGACACGAGCTTGACCTTGATGGTGACCGCTTTGGCCATGTTCAGAACCTCAGGAATGAAGGGAATCTGGAGCCGGCCAAATGGCCCGCGTTGGCCGGCAACCTAGCCAGAAACCGCCTGATGTCAAGATTTTAGGGCTCGAAAAGCACCCAAATCAGGCCGATTACGCCTCGAAGAACCGGTTTTTGGGCCGAGGCAGGCCCAGATTCTCTCTCAAAGTGGGCCCTTCGTACTCTTTCCGGAAAATCCCGCGGCGCTGCAGCTCCGGGACCACCTTGTCGACGAAATCGTCGAGGCCGGCAGGCAGGAACGGGAACATGATGTTGAAGCCGTCGGAGCCGCACCCGACCAGCCATTCCTCCATCTGGTCGGCGATGGTTTTGGCCGTGCCGACGAAGGATAGCCCGCCATAGCCGCCGACGCGTTGGGCGAGCTGGCGCACCGTGAGCTTGTCGCGGGCCGCGAGGTCGACCATGCGCTGGCGACCGCTCTTGCTGGCATTGGTCTCCGGGATTTCCGGCAATTGCCCATCCGGATCGAAGCCGGAGGCATCCGTGCCGAGGATGACCGAGAGCGAGGCGATGGCGCTGTCGTAATGCACGCGGCTGTCGAGCAGCGCGCGTTTCTCCCTGGCCTCGTCGACGCTGTCGCCGACCACGACGAAGGCGCCGGGCAGAATCTTGAGGTGTTCAGGATCGCGGCCGACCTTCTCCATGCGGCCCTTGATATCGGCATAGAGTTTCTGGCTGTCGGCAAGGCTGCCGCCGCCGGTGAAGACGGCTTCCGCGGTCTCGGCGGCGAGCTGCCTGCCGTCCTCGGAGGCGCCGGCCTGCACGATCACCGGCCAGCCCTGGACCGGGCGGGCGATGTTGAGGGGACCGCGCACCTTCAGATATTTGCCGTGATGGTCGAGCACATGCATCTTGGCGGGATCGACGAACACGCCGCTTTCGACGTCGCGCACGAAGGCGTCGTCGGCAAAGGAATCCCACAGGCCCGTGACGACGTCGTAGAACTCGCGGGCGCGCTTGTAGCGCTCGGCGTGCTCCATGTGGTCGTCGAGGCCGAAATTCAGCGCCGCATCCGGGTTCGAGGTGGTGACGATGTTCCAGCCCGCCCGCCCGCCGCTGAGATGGTCGAGCGAGGCGAAGCGCCGTGCGACGTGATAGGGCTCGTCGAACGTGGTCGAGCCCGTCGCGATCAGGCCGATCCGCTCGGTGACGGCCGAGAGCGCCGACAACAGCGTGAAGGGTTCGAACGAGGTGACCGTGTGGCTGCGCTTGAGCGCATTGACCGGCATGTTCAGCACGGCGAGGTGATCGGCCATGAAGAAGGCGTCGAACTTGCCGGCCTCGAGCTTCTGGATCAGCGTCTTGATGTGGCCGAAGTTGAAATTGGCGTCCGGCCAGGCCCCGGGATAGCGCCAGGCGCCGGTGTGGATGCTGATCGGGCGCATGAACGCGCCAAGCTTGAGTTGCCGTTGTGCCATCGCCCGGTGTCCGTTCTTGGTGTCGTTCCCGAAGACATAGGCACGCCGCGGAACTCCGCCATCGGGGGAGGCAGGAAGATTATTTTGTTTTTCGCGACGCCCTCAGCACATTCGCGTCATTCCGGGCCGCGCCCGGAATGACGGAGGAGTCCCATCGAACCGATCCACGGCTCACTCCGACCAAGCCATGACTTTCGCTCCCGAGGAGACCTTCGATGGCAGGTGCAATGACCGTGGACGGGCGCATCGTCCGCATCGACCGGCCCATGCCCCGGGTCGGGCGGCTGCTGTCATTGCCGCTGCTGGCGGCGAGCTTCTATCTGCTGTGGAATGTCGCGCTGGGCCTGCGGCAGGATTTCTCCGGTTTTGGGCGGCTCGCCGATGATCTCATGCCGGTGCTGGTGTTCACGGGACTCGGGCTGCTCGTCGGCATCCCCGGAATCATCCTGCTCACCTTTCGCACCTTCGTCGTGCTGAACGAGACGCTGCGCCAGATCGTCATCACCAGGCAGTTCGGCCCGCTGAATTTTCGCAAGCATCGCGATCTCGCCGATTATCATTTCATCAGCATGACCGACGAGGACGATCCGGAGCTGACGACATACGATGTCAATCTCTGCGGCAACAAAGGGACCGAGCCGATCACGCTGATGAGCTTCACCAAGCGCGAGGAAGCCAGTCGCTTCGCCAGCGAGCTCGGGCGAGTGCTGAACCTTCCCGCGCGCGACTATGTCGGCACCGAGCCCGACGCGGACAATGCGGACGTCACGAACTGATCAGCTCAAAATATCCTTCTGCATCTTGCCGCCGTAGAAATGGAAGAACGGCACCGGCGCATCGTGGCGGAGCGGGCCGGTGGCGAGGCGCGCGTCGAGCTCGTTGAGCACATTGCGTGTCATCGGATGCAGATCGGCGAGCGGCTTCGAGCCGAGCTCGACCCAGACCAGTTCGACAAGCTCTGCATCGGCATGGATCACGCCGTCGACGCGATGGGTGATCGCGGAGGCGTCCGCCGTGAAGAAGCGCGTGTCGAACCGCTTGACGCGGCCGGGCGGGGTGATCGCGCGCGCGATCAGGAACAGGCTGGAGGGATCCGGCAACAGGCCCGCATCCGCGAACGGCTTCCAGGCGCCTTCGAGTTTTGCCTTGCCCTCGGCCTTGCGTCCCAAGCAGAGACCGGTCTCCTCGCAGGCTTCGCGGATCGCGGCGATGGCCAGCGATTTTGCGCGCGAGGCCGGCGTCTTCGGGCTGCCCTTGGCGAGATTGGCTTCCAGCTCGGCGGTGATCGGCGCCGCGCATGGTACGCGATAATCGTCCTTGTCGACGCGGCCGCCCGGGAAAACGAATTTTCCGGGCATGAACACCACCTTGTCGTGGCGCTTGCCGACCAGGACTTTTGGAATGGCTCCGCTGCGGTCGACCAGGATCAGTGTCGCGGCATCCCTAGGGCGGAAATAGGGATGATGATCGGCTTCCTTGCCCTCGTGGATCTTTGCCTTGTCGGCTGCCTGCGACGTATCCGTCATGTCCTCACCCAAACCACTTCTTGTTTATTTTGCTTACACCGGCGGAATACCATCCGTCGGGTTCTCGTCAAACCCGTGCATGCGCAGAGCCCATTGCAATCCGACCACGGCTCCCTTCACCGGCTGCAGCAGTGCCAGCGAGGCGACGAAGGTGAAGGGCAGATAGGCCGCGAAGCTGATCCAGACCGGCGTCGTATAGTTGGTCTCGATCCACAGAATAGTCGGCACCACGATGTGCCCGACAATGACGATGACGAGATAGGCTGGCAAATCGTCGGCCCGATGCGGCGTGACATCGAGGCCGCAGACGGAGCAGTTATCCGCGGTCTTCAGGAAGGCGCGGAACAGCTTTCCCTCGCCGCAGCGCGGGCAGCGGCCGCGAAAGCCGCGCCTCATCGCAGCAAAGACGTCGCGCTTCTCGACGAGGCCGGTGTCGCGGGTCCAGATCTTCGGCGCCGTGCTCGTCGTCACCATGCCTTGCCCTTCTGGCCCTTGCCCTTGCTTTTTCCCTTGGCCGTTTTCCCCTTGCCGGGCTTCTTCGGCTTGTCCGGCTTGCGCTTCTTGTCGGGACTGCGCCCGGGGTGCGCCTTGAACGAGGGGCGGCGTTGCGGACCGGAGGACCTGCGGCCCCGCGGTGCGGTCTCGCCGGACGAGGACAGCAGCTCGAAGCGCAATGCGCCTGCGATCGGAGCCGCCTCGATCAGGCGGACGTCGACGACATCACCGAGCTGATGCATGGTGCCGCTGCGCGTGCCGACCAGGGCGTGGCGGCCCTCGTCATAGTTGAAATATTCCGTGCCGAGGGATCGGATCGGGATCAGGCCGTCGGCGCCGGTCTCGGCGAGCTTGACGAACAGGCCGGCGCGCGTGACGCCGGAGACGCGGCCCTGGAAGCTCGAACCGATGCGGTCGGCGAGGTGATGGGCGATCAGGCGGTCGACGGTCTCGCGCTCCGCTTTCATCGCGCGCCGCTCGGTCACTGAGATATGAGCTGCGACCTCGCTCAACGTTTCCGGCGTCTCGGTGTCGGGCAGCGCGCCTTCGCCGAGGCCGAGCGCGCGAACCAGCGCACGGTGCACGACAAGGTCGGCGTAGCGGCGGATCGGCGAGGTGAAATGCGCATAGCGGCGCAAATTCAGGCCGAAATGACCGTAATTCTCCGAAGAGTATTCGGCCTGTGCCTGGGCGCGCAGCACGACCTCGCTGACCAGCGGAAAGTGGTCGTGGCCTTCGAGCTGCGCCAGCACGCGGTTGAACAGAGCGGGGCGCAGCGCGCCGCCTTTCGCGAACGGAACGTCCAGCGTCGCCAGGAATTCCGCGAGCGCGTGGACCTTTTCCAGGGTCGGCTCGTCATGCACCCGGTAGATCAGCGGCAGCGACTTCTTCTCGAGCATCTCGGCTGCCGCGACATTGGCGAGGATCATGAACTCCTCGATCAGCTTGTGCGCGTCGAGCCTGTCGGGCACGACGACGCGGTCGACCGTGCCGTCGGGCTTGAGCAGGATCTTGCGCTCGGGCAGATCGAGATTGAGCGGATCGCGCTCGTCGCGCGCGCGCTTGACGCAGGCATAGGCGGCATAAAGCGGCCTCAGGATCGGATCGAGCAGGGGGCCGGTGGTGTCGTCCGGCCTTCCGTCGATCGCGGCCTGCGCCTGCGCATAGTTCAGCTTGGCTGCGGAGCGCATCAGGATGCGGTGGAAGCTGTGCGACCGTTTCCGCCCGTCCGGCGCGATGATCATCCGCACCGCGAGCGCGCCGCGCGGCTCGCCCGGCACCAGCGAGCAGAGATCGTTGGAGATGCGCTCGGGCAGCATCGGCACGACGCGGTCGGGGAAATAGACCGAGTTGCCGCGATCGAGCGCATCGCGGTCGAGCGCGGTGCCCGGTCGCACGTAGAAGCTCACATCGGCGATGGCGACATCGACGATGAAGCCGCCCTTGTTGTTGAGATCAGGATCCGGCTGCGCGTGTACCGCGTCGTCGTGATCCTTGGCATCCGGCGGATCGATGGTGACCAGCGGCACATCGCGCCAGTCCTCGCGCCCCTTCAAATTGGCCGGCTCCGCCGCTTCGGCTTCGCGCTCTGCCGCGGGACGGAATTGTAGCGGGATGTCGTGCGCGTAGATCGCGATCAGGCTGATCGCCTTCTCCGACTTGACCGAGCCGAGCTTCTCCTTGACGCGGCCTGACGCCAGCCCAAAGCCGCGCGAGCGGATGATGTCGACGCTGACGAGATCGCCGTCCTGCGCGCCGTGCGTCTCGGTCGGGGCGATATTCAGCTCGCGGTCGGCGGACTTCTTGTCGACGGGGATGATCCGTCCGCCGCCTTCGGGCAGGCTGCGGAAGACGCCGAGAATGCGGCTCTTGGTCTTGTCGAAGACCTTGATGATGTGGCCGCGATAGGCCGGGCCTTCGGTCTCGTCGGAGCGCTCGACGCGCAGCAGCGCGCGATCGCCAACGCCTGCTGCGGTGCCGGGCTTGGGCCGGCGCGGCATCGTGATGAGGATCTTTGGCGGTTCGCCGCTTTCGACTTCGTCCCATTCAGTGGGGGAGGCGACCAGCTCGCCGTCGGCGTCGCGGCCGGTAATGTCGGCGACCAGCGTCGGCGGGAGGCTGTCCGGCTCTGAAATCGTATGGCGCTTTTTCTTGACGAGCCCGTCGTCGGCGAGCTCGCGCAGCATGCGCTTGAGCTCGATGCGGTCGGCGTTCTTCAGGCCGAACTCGCGTGCAATTTCGCGGGTTCCGACCTTTCCGGGATTTGCCTTGATGAAGGCGACGATGGCTGCCCTGTCGGGAAAGCCACGGTCATTCTTGCGTTTCACTTAGCCTCTATTTGGTGCCGGCACTTTTCTTGGCCGGAGCTTTGGCGCCAGCTGCCTTGGTCGGTGACGTTTTGGCCGTCGACGACACGGCTGCGCGCGCCTTGCTGGTGGATTCGGATTTGGGTTTGGCCGCCTTCTTCGCGGCCGGCTTTTTGGTTTTTGGTGCGGCGTCATCGCCGTCGGCGGCCTTCGCCGCAGCCTTCTTGGCCTTGGCCGGCTTCGCCGCCTTCTTCGGCTTCTTGCCGCCGCCCTTGGCCGCACGCTCGTCGATCAGCGCGATTGCCTGCGGCAGCGTGATGGCGTCTTTCTCGATGTCGCTCGGGATCGTGGCATTGACGCCACCCGCGGTGACATAGGCGCCGTAGCGGCCGCCCTTTACCGTGACGGTGCCGAGGGTGGGATGATCGCCGATCGCCCTGCCGGGATCAGCGCCGAAGCGGCGGCTCGGGCCCTTGGCGATCTTCTCCGCGATCAGCGTCACCGCGCGGTTGATGCCGATGTCGAACACCTCATCGCCGGCCTCGAGGCTGGCATAAGTCTTCTCGTGCTTCACGAACGGCCCGAAGCGGCCGAGACCCGCGGTGATCGGCTCACCGGTTTCCGGATGCTTGCCGATCTCGCGCGGCAGCGACAGCAGCTTGAGCGCAAGCTCGAGCTCGACATCTCCAGGGGACATCCCCTTCGGAATGCCTGCGCGCTTCGGCTTCTCGCCCTCCGCATAATCCTTCTGCTCGCCGAGCTGGATGTAGGGGCCGAACCGCCCGGCCTTGACCCAGACATCGCGGCCCGTATCCGGGTCCTGGCCGAGCGAACGATCGGCCGTTGCCTCGCCGTCGGCGGCGAGCTGACGGGTGTAGCGGCATTCCGGATAGTTCGAGCAACCGACGAAGGCGCCGAACTTGCCGGCCTTGAGATTGAGCCGTCCGTTGCCGCAACTCGGGCATTGCCTGATGTCGCCGCCATCGGTGCGGGGCGGGTAGATGTGCTGTCCGAGCATGTCGTCGAGCACGTCGAGCACCTGGGCGACGCGCAGATCCTTGATCTCGTCGACCGCGCCGATGAAACCGGTCCAGAAATCCTTGAGCACCTGCTGCCAGGAGATCTCGTTGTTGGAGATGCGGTCGAGCTGCTCTTCCAGATTGGCGGTGAAGTCGTATTCGACGTAGCGGGCAAAGAAGCTTTCGAGGAACGCGACTACGACGCGGCCCTTGTCCTCGCCGTGCAGGCGCTTCTTCTCGAGCTTGACGTAGCCGCGGTCCTTCAGCACCTGAAGGATCGAGGCATAGGTCGAGGGCCGGCCGATGCCGAGCTCTTCCATGCGCTTGACCAGCGAGGCCTCGGAGAAGCGCGGCGGCGGCTCGGTGAAGTGCTGGGTGACGGCGAGCGACTGCCGCTTCAGCGCATCGTTGGGGCTCATCGCGGGCAGGCGGCGGGAGTCCTCGTCCTCCTCGTCGTCGCGGCCTTCCTGGTAAAGTGCGAGGAAGCCGTCGAACTTGACGACCTGGCCGGTGGCGCGCAGGTCCAGCGTGCGGCCGCCGACCTTCGCCGTGATGTCGACCGTGGTGCGTTCCAGCTCGGCCGATTCCATCTGGCTCGCGATGGTGCGCTTCCAGATCAGTTCATAGAGTCTCGCCTGATCGGACTCGAGCTTGCGGCTCATGCTGTCGGGACGGCGCGACATGTCGGTCGGCCGGATCGCTTCGTGGGCTTCCTGGGCGTTCTTGGCCTTGGCCTGGTACTGACGCGGCGCGTCCGGCACATAGGCGTTGCCGTAATCCTCGCCGATCACCTTGCGGGCCTGGGTGATCGCGGACGGGTCGATCTGCACGCCGTCGGTACGCATATAAGTAATGAGTCCGGTGGTCTCGCCGCCGATGTCGATGCCTTCATAGAGCCGCTGCGCGATGCGCATGGTGTGCGCCGGCGCAAAGCCGTATTTGCGGCTGGCTTCCTGCTGCAGCGTCGAGGTGGTGAAGGGGGCCTGCGGATTGCGGCGGGCCGGCTTGGCATCGACCGCGGTCACCGCGTAGGCGGCTGCTTCCAGCGCCTTCTTGAAGTCTTCGGCTTCCGCGCCGGTGCCGATGTCGAGGCGCTGGATCTTCTTGCCGTCGGCGCCGACGAGACGGGCCTCGAAGGCGTCGCCGCGCGGCGTCAGCAGGGTCGCGATCAGCGACCAGTATTCGCGCGCAACGAACTTTTCGATCTCGAGCTCGCGGTCGCAGACCAGACGCAGCGCCACCGACTGCACGCGGCCCGCCGAGCGGGCGCCCGGCAGCTTGCGCCACAGCACGGGGGAGAGGGTGAAGCCGACCAGATAGTCCAGCGCGCGGCGCGCCATATAGGCGTCGACCAGTGCACCGTCGATCTGGCGCGGATTCTTCATCGCGTCCGTCACCGCCTGCTTGGTGATGGCGTTGAACACCACGCGCTCGATCTTGTGGTCCTTGATCGCGCGCTTCTCTTTCAGGACCTCCAGCACGTGCCAGGAGATGGCCTCGCCCTCGCGATCAGGGTCGGTGGCGAGAATCAGGCGATCGGCGTTCTTGAGGGACTTGGCAATGTCGTTGAGCCGGCCGGCCGCCTTGGGGTCGACCTCCCAGATCATCTTGAAATTGGCGTCGGGATCGACGGAGCCGTTCTTTGCCGGCAAGTCGCGGACATGGCCAAACGAGGCCAGAACCTCGTAGGACGAGCCCAAATACTTGTTGATCGTCTTGGCTTTCGCCGGCGACTCCACAATGACGATATTCATGTAGTTCCAGTAACTTATGGGGAAATTTGGGGCCGAATTCGATGAGATTCGGGTCGGCCCTTTCGTCCCGAACATGGGTGGTGAGGCCGTCGCTGTCAAATCGAGGGCTGTTGAGAGCCCTCCCGATGGGAAAAGTTTCATATCGAGAAAGTTGCAAAATACCACCTTTGAGTTGCGGTCGATGTCGGCGTAATGTTGCCGCGGGGCATGGATTCGGGTGGGGGCTGGTGACTAAGCCAGGAAAGAAACGGGCGGGCGCCGCATCGCGCGCGGGGGGAGGCTTGCGTCACGAGGAACCGGGGGAGGGCGGCGTCGAGGAGGCGGTCGCCTTCATCGCCGAGCAGGTCGGGGCCCTGCGCAAGCTTGCCGAACGGCACAGGCTCGACGTGCTGCATTATCTCCTGGGAATGACCAAGCTCGAGGCGGACGAGCATCTGCGGCTGCGGAGCAAGCGCAGGCTGTCGTGAAGGGGGCGATGTACTGCTCCAACGACGGTGCGGTTAGCCGTTGCGGCTTGCCATTTTGGCCAATCGCAGGCCGAGATATGCGGCCGTGCCGAGGTCGCTCTCCGGCAACGAGCCGTCAATCAAATGCGTCGCCAGGCCAAGCTGGCTGCCCAAACGATTGCGGCCGCTCGGATCCTCGCCACCGGGAATATCCAGTCCGCACCAGAGCATGCCATGCTGCGCGGCCAGAATGGAAAAGTAGGACAGTGTGTGGAGTTGATCGCCGCTTGCGCAGGCGCCCGTGGTGAACCCGGCTGCGATCTTGTTGGCCCAGCGCTGCTGGCTCCATCGATCACTTGAAGCATCGGCAAACGCTTTGAATTGAGCGGCTGGTCCGCCCATATAGATCGGGCTGCCAAACGCAACTGCGTCGGCGCCATCGATCGTCTCCAGTAAGCTCTCATTCTGAAAGCGGCCTGACACGATGTCGCCGCCGGTGATGCGACACAGCGTGACCTGCGCTCTGCCATCTGCTCCGCGCGCAACCGCATGCGCCAGCTTCTCGGTGGTGCCCGAGATGGAAAAATAGGCGATGGCGAGCAGGGGCATGGTGGTGCCAGCTTGGTGGGACCTCGCCATCTTTGACGCTGTCGATGTCTTGTACAAGTCCCGCCATCCCGTCATTGCGAGCGCAGCGAAGCAATCCAGGGTCTCCCCGCGGTCAGATTCTGGATTGCTTCGCTTCGCTCGCAATGACGGTTGGGGTGGCGGTGCGTCCTTATCCCGCCGACCGCCGCCGCGGCGCCGGCCGCGGCTTCAGCGTCGTGTCCGCGGGGGCGAGCAGTCGCCCGTCCTCCGCGCGCAGTTCGAGCTTCTTCACCGGTCGGCCTTTCTCGCGATCGACCAGGATGGTCGCGATCTCCGACGGGCGATCGTCGAATTCCTCGCTCCATTGGCGCAGCGCTACCAACACCGGAAAGACGCCGCGGCCCTTCGGCGTCAGCACATATTCCTCGTAAGGGCTGCCGTCGGAGGCGGGGGCCGTGGTCAGGATGCCGTGATCGACCAGCGCGCGCAGCCGCGTCGACAAGATGTTCTTGGCCATGCCGAGCTTGCTCTGAAACTCACCGAAGCGGCGCAGCCCAAACAGCGCCTCGCGGATGATCAGCAGGGACCACCGGTCGCCGATCGCCTCCAGCGATCGCGCGATCGGGCAGGCGTCCCCCTCGAAGCTCGTCCGTTTCACCATGATCTGGTCCTTTCGCGATCGCACGGTCCTGTCACCGTTCACGCGCTCTTGTGGTTGCATATTAAAACCAGGTGGCTTAGATGGCAATCGTAGTTTTATGATGAAACCACTGGAGGCGAACGTGAGACTGAAGAACAAGACGGCCCTGATCACCGGCGGCAATAGCGGCATTGGACTGGCAACGGCAAAGCTGTTCGTGGCCGAGGGCGCCAAGGTGGTGATCACCGGGCGCAACAAGGAGACGCTCGAGGCGGCCGCGAAGGAGCTCGGGCCGAACGCGCTCGCGCTCGCCGCCGACGCCACCGACATTGCCGCGACCGAAGCTGCGATCAAGAAGGGCGCCGAAAAGTTCGGCAAGTTCGACATCCTGTTCGCCAATGCCGGCATCGCCGGCGGTACGCCGCTGGGGTCGGCCACGCTGGAGGTCTTCGAGAAGGTCATCAGCACCAATCTGACCGGCGTGTTCTTCACCGTTCAGTCCGCGCTGCCTTATCTCAACGACAATGCTTCCATCGTCCTCAACGGCTCGGTGATCTCCGTGCTCGGCATTCCCGGCTATTCGGCCTATGGCGCCGCCAAGGCCGGCGTGCGGGCGATGGCGCGGATCATGGCCTCGGAGCTCTCGCCGCGCGGCATTCGCGTCAACGTGGTCGCGCCCGGCGCGATCCGCACGCCGATCTGGGGACCTGCGACCGCGACGCCCGAAGCCGAGAAGGCGTTCGAGAAGCGGATCGCGCTGACGACG
>NZ_JADPJF010000042.1:14706-32568 GCF_023073295.1 Bradyrhizobium sp. 23
GCTGGGGCGCATTGGTGAAACAGATCACGTCGCCAAGACGGTGCTGTTCCTCGCCTCCGACGATTCCGCGCATGTGCAAGGCCAGGAAATCTTCGTCGACGGCGGCGCGGCTGCCTCTCCGAGCGGCGCGCCGATCTATCGCGGCTGATCAATCTTGGTGCAAATTGAATCGGTCGGCGCAGCGGCGAGCGGTTGCGCCGGCCGGTTCCCACGTCTCGCGAGCTGTATTTTCTGAACGTTGCGGGAGGCATTGAACCTTCGCTTGCGCTGCCAAGACACTTTTACGGGCAGGGGGTCACGAAGACTCATTTCAAGGGAGCCCGATATGCCAAAGGCAGCTCGTATTATTTCCCCGATTTCAGCACCGCGTATTTACACCGAAAACTCCGCCGTTCCTGCCAAGCGTTCCGACACCTCCGAGTTCGTCGGGGTCGCTCTTTTCTCCGGCATCGGCCTGTTCGTTTCCCTCGTCGCCGTCATCCTGGGCATTCAGGGCGCCTGGTTTTAGCTTCGCCGATCGCGCACCGGTCGATCAGCCGCCGCAAGCGATGTTGCGGCGGCTGATGATGTGCGCGTTGTCAGGCCGCGCGGAGGGCGGTCGCCGCCTCGAGCGCGCTTGCGAGCGACTTCTCGCGATGCTCCGGCCCGACCTGGATTCCGTCGGCGCTGATGAATTCGGGATGATGAATCCCCATGAAACCGAACACGCCACGCAGATAGCTTTCGAGGTGCTCCAGCGACGCGGCGGGCGAGCCCGCGCCGTAATAGCCCCCGCGCGAAACCGCGAAGATTACGCGCTTGCCGCCGGCAAGGCCCTGCGGGCCGTTGGCCCCATAGCTGAACGTCTTCCCCGCCACCAGGACCCGGTCGATCCAGGCCTTGAGCTGGCTCGGAATGGTGAAATTGTACATGGGCGCGCCGATCACGACGATGTCGGCGGCAAGAAACTCGTCCAGCGCGGCCTTGCTGGCGGCGAGATCGGGGCCGAGCTCCGCCGGCGCAGGCGCGCCTTGCGCGGCCGCCAGATGCGAGCCGGAGAGATGGGCGAGCGGGCTCTGCGTCAGGTCGCGATAGACGATGTCGAGCGATGGCGTCGCCTGCCTGAGACGGTCGACGATGGCGGCGGAGACTTGCCGGGAAACGGAGTGGGGGCCGAGCACGCTGGAGTCGATGTGGAGGAGTTTCATTCGGGATCACCCTGGTATAAGTTTGTAACCAGAGCTACATGAGTGACTATCGAAATCCCCGCAAGAACGCACCTTTTTGAGCCATGGGCACATCCCTGAAACCTGCGCACATCGATTTGCCCGCCTCACCAAGGCCGGATCCCAACCATGCGGACTGCCGCGGCGTCGCCTCGATCCTCGCGCGCGTCGGCGACAAATGGAGCGTGTTCGTCATCATGATGCTAAGTGACGGGCCCAAGCGCTTTAACGAGCTCAAGCGCATGATCAATGGCATTTCGCAGCGGATGCTGACCTTGACGCTGCGCGGGCTCGAGCGTGACGGCCTGGTCACACGCACGATCTTCCCGACCATTCCGCCGCGGGTGGATTACGAGCTGACCGATCTCGGCCGGGGACTGCAGCAGCCGGTAAAGGCACTCGGCGAATGGGCGATCACGCATCAGCAGCAGATCGCCGCGGCGCGTACGCGCTTCGACGAGCGGACCACTCCTTAAAGCAGCGAGACCAAGCCACCGCCGTGGCGTTCGAGCCGGCCGGCGAGCTCGAGTTCCAAGAGCACGGTACGCACGATGGCCGGCGAGGCGCCGGACATCCGCACGAGATCGTCAATCGTGACAGGGGCAGGGCCGAGCAGGCCGGTGATCTGGTCGCGGTCGTGCCCTTGAGGATCGCTCTCGAACGGCTCGCTGTCGGGCTCGCGCGCGGTACGCATCAGCGGCCGCTCCATGATCGGTGCGACCGCGTTGACGACGTCGGCGGCTTCGGTGACGAGCGTCGCGCCCTGCTTGATCAGATCGTTGGTGCCGGCGGCGCGCGGGTCGAGCGGCGAGCCCGGCACGGCGAACACTTCGCGACCCTGTTCGGCGGCCATGCGCGCGGTGATCAGCGAGCCCGAGCGGTGCGCCGCCTCCACCACGACCACGCCGAGCGCGGCGCCCGGGATCAGCCGGTTGCGGCGGGGGAAGTCGCGGGCGCGCGGCTCGTGGCCGAGCGGCATCTCGGAGATCGTGCTACCCTTGCGGTCGAGGATCGAGGCCAGCAAATCGCCATGCTCCGGCGGATAGATGCAGTCATGGCCGCCGGCGAGCACGGCGATGGTGCCGCTCTCGACGCTGGCGCGGTGTGCGGCCTGGTCGACCCCGCGGGCAAGGCCGGAGATGACGACGAAGCCGGCTTCGCCGAGTTCGCGGGCGAGCTGACCGGCGAATTTCAAGCCTGCACCGGAGGCATTGCGCGAACCGACGATCGCAATCATCGGCCGCATCAGCGTTGCATGGTCGCCGCGCACGGCGAGCAGCGGCGGCGCATCGTCGAGTGTTGCCAGGCGTGCCGGATAACCGTCCTCGCCGGGCGCGAGCCAGGTGATGCCGAACTTGCGGCTCGCGGCGAGCTCGGCTTTCGCCTCGTCGGCGCTACAGATGCGCGCCGATCGCTGCGCACCGCCGCGGCGTGCCAGATCCGGCAGCCGCTCCAGCGCCGCGCGCGCCGTGCCGAAATGATCGACCAGCGACCGGAACGTGCGCGGCCCGACATTGTCGGACCGGATCAGCCGCAGGCGGTCGATCCTGTCGGCTTCGGTCAGCTCTACACTTGGATTGATGGCGTCCACGGCGGCTCCTTGCAGGGACAGCATGGAACAACCTGAAGGCGTGGGCAACAGCGACGTGCGCTTGCGCGACCTTGCCCCCATGCTAAAAGCGATCCCAATAAGAAGGGTATTGCCATGATCTCACTCGCCGACCTTCAGCGCCGCATCGAAGCGGGCGAGCTTTCGCCCGAGGCCGCCATCGCGCAATCGCATGCAGCCATCGAGGCGCGGGAGAAGGAGGTCCACGCCTTCGTCCGTTACGACAGCTCGGCGAAGGCGCAAGGCGCCGGGCCGCTGCGCGGCATCGCGGTCGGGATCAAGGACATCATCGACACCGCCGATTTTCCGACCGAGATGGGATCATCGATCTATCGCGGCTGGCAGCCGCGCGCGGACGCGCCTGTGGTGATGATGCTGAAGCGGGCGGGCGCCACCATCATCGGCAAGACCACGACCACGGCATTCGCCTCGCGCGATCCGACCCCGACGCTCAATCCGCATAACCTCGGGCATACGCCGGGCGGCTCGTCCTCGGGCTCGGCCGCGGCCGTCGGTGCCGGCATGATCCCGCTGGCGCTGGGTACCCAGACCGGCGGCTCGGTGATCCGGCCCGCCGCCTATTGCGGCACCGCCGCGATTAAGCCGTCGTTCCGCATGCTGCCGACGGTCGGCGTCAAATGCTATTCGTGGGCGCTCGACACCGTCGGTCTGTTCGGCGCCCGCGCGGAAGATCTCGCGCGCGGACTGCTGGCAATAACCGGCCGCACCGAATTCGCCGGCATCGTCCCGGCGAAGGCGCCGCGCATCGGCGTTATCAGGCAGGAGTTTGCCGGCGCCGTGGAGCCGGCCGCCGAGGAGGGGCTGCAGGCCGCGATCAAGGCGGCGACGCGGGCTGGCGCCAGCGTGCAGACCATCGATCTGCCGCAGGCGGTGCAGGAGGCCTGGCGCATCCACCCGATCATCCAGGACTTCGAGGCGCATCGCGCGCTCGCCTGGGAATTTTCCGAACGCCACGATGAGATCGCGCCGATGCTGCGCGCCAGTCTCGATGCGACGGTCGGTCTCACACCCAAGGACTATGACGACGCGCGCCGGATCAGCCGCCGCGGACGCCGCGAGATCGGCGAATTGTTCGAGCGGTTCGACGTGCTGCTGACCTATTCGGCGCCGGGCACGCCGCCAGCCAAGGAGCTCGCGAGCACCGGCGACCCCCGCTACAACAGGCTCTGGACGCTGATGGGCAACCCTTGCGTCAACGTGCCCGTGCTGAAAGCCAATGGCCTCCCGATCGGCGTGCAGGTGATCGCGCGCTTCGGCAACGACGCCCATGCGCTGGCGACGGCGTGGTTCCTGGAGCAGGCGCTGGCGAAATCAGGCTAGCGCAGGTTCGAGAGCGACGATGCGCTGGCCGGATGCGGCCGGCGCTGCGCTGTGATCTGGACCTTGCTTGAGCCAGCGCCCGGCAGCCTCGCGGCCGCTCCGGTGCAGCGCGCGAATGAAGCCGCGGCCGAGATCGGTCGATGAGCGCTGCGCCAGGCCGTCGACGAAATCTTCCGCGGCGATCCTGGAGAGCCGCAACGACGATGCGGCCTGCGATTGCGCCCATTCGATCGCGGCGATCTCGGCATTGAGGGCGGCGTTGGCCGCGATCTGATCCAGCCTGCGGTCGATCGCGGCGAGCGTGATCGGCACGTAGCTGTCGCGCGCCGGCGTGACCTGGACGAGCAGGATTTCGGTGCTCGTCGTGTCCTGCACGAGCCGCAGCAGGGGGGGATTGCCGCCGAGGCCGCCGTCCCAATAAGCCTCGCCGTCGATCTCGACCGCGCAATGAACCAGCGGTGGACAGGTCGAGGCCAGCGCGACGTCGGCGGTGATCACGTCGTTGCGGAAGATCTGCTGCTGCCCGTCGCGGATCCGGGTCGCCGCGATCAGAAGCTTCGGGCACCGCGGGTCGCGCAAGGCGGAAAAATTGATGTCGCGCGACAGCGCCTGCCGCAGCGGATCGAGATCGAACGGATCGAACTGGCCGGAGCGCAGCGTCGGGCCGAACGCGACCGAGCTTCCCGCCGGCGAGAAGCCGCCGATCAGCATCAGCGATCGGAACGAGGCTTCGTGCATCAGCCGGATCCAGAAGCGGTTCAGCCGCGCGCGCGCGCCTTCGCGGCCACCCTCGGCGAAACCGGAGGCGAGCAGCAGCGCGTTGATGGCGCCGGCGCTGGCGCCGCTGATGGTGTCGATCGCGATGGATGGCTCTTCCAGCAGCCGCTCCAGCACGCCCCAGGTGAACGCGGCGAAGGTGCCGCCGCCCTGGAGGGCCAGCGACAATTTTCGCGGCGGCCATTGCCGCGGCGTCCGATCGTGCGTGACGGGCGCTGCGACAGCTACAATTTCGACTGGTGTCCGCGCTTCCACGATCGGATCGGGCTCGCGCGGTGGAGGCGGGACGGAAGCAGGCGCTGGAGCGACAAGCGGCGAGGGCGCACTAGACCAGATGTCCGTCGTCGAGAGCAGCCGGCTTGCCGCGGTGCAAGCAGCACCTCGCAAATCGCCATCGTCTTGCGCGCTGACAATCTTCTCGCTCATTCTGAGCAACCGCGTAGAGCTATGCCCATGATCAGGGCCGAGCCAGGAACCCGTTCGTCCATACAGCCGTGATTCGGCTGCAAGTTGCGAACACCATTTGCGATATAATGCAGAAGGGGTGCCGCGGTATCCGTGGATTCCCGGCTTATGCCTTCTCGCCGATCCGGCTTTCCTTGCCCGATTGCAGCCGCTTGATGTTCTCGCGATGGGCGTAGAACAGCAGCAGCGTCAGCACCGCGGCCATCGCTGCTAGTGCGAGATGGCCGAACCACCACAGGAACAGCGGCGTGATAAAGGACGCCACCAGCGCAGAGAGCGAGGAATAGCGGGTGGTGAAGGCGGTCGCGAGCCATAGCAGGCAGAACACCAGCGCGGCCGGCCAGAACAGCCCGAGCAGAATGCCGATATAGACGGCGACACCCTTGCCGCCGCGGAACTTGAGCCAGACCGGGAAAAGATGGCCGAGGAAGGCGCCGAGCCCGGCCAGCATCGCGGCGTTGGGACCGGCGATGTAGCCGGCGATCACCACCGCCACGGTGCCCTTGAGCGCGTCGAGCAGCAGGGTCGCCGCGGCCAGACTCTTCCGTCCGGTGCGCAGCACATTGGTGGCGCCGATACTGCCCGAGCCGATCGAGCGAATATCCTGCGTGCCGGCGAGCCTGGTCAGGATCAGTCCGAACGGAATCGAGCCGAGCAGGTAGCCGATGACGAAAGCGACCGGCAGAAACAGTTCAAGCGCCATGTCTGCAAATTCCCTGGCTGCAGCTCCGCACGTCAGACATGCTCGTACACTGTCCGTCCGCCGACAATGGTGCGCACCACGCGGCCTGTAAAGCGGGCCTCGTCGAACGGCGTGTTCTTGCAGGGCGATTTGAGGTCGGCGGGATCGACCACCCAGGGCACATCGGGGTCGATCACGATGACGTCGGCGGGGCTGCCCGTGCGCAGGGTTCCGCCAGGCAATCCCAAAATCTCGGCCGGCCGGGTCGACATCGCCCGGATCAGCGTCTTGAGGTCCAATTCGTCATTGTGCACGAGGCGCAGGCCCGCCGGGAGCATGGTCTCCAGCCCGATGGCGCCGGGGGCTGCTTCTGCGAAAGGCAGGCGCTTGACCTCGACGTCCTGCGGGTTGTGGTCGGACATGATGACGTCGACGAGGCCGGAGGCGACGGCGGCGACCAGCGCGCGGCGGTCGTCCTCGGTGCGCAGCGGCGGCGACAGCTTCAGGAACGAACGGTAAGGGCCGATGTCGTTCTCGTTCAGCGCAAGGTGGTTGATCGAGGCTGAGGCCGTCACGGCGAGGCCGGCGTCGCGGGCGCGCTTGAGCACGTCGAGCGACTCGATGCAGGTCAGCGACGCCGCGTGATAGCGGCCGCCGGTGAGCGCGACCAGGCGCATGTCGCGCTCCAGCATCACGGCTTCCGCCGCGTTCGGGATGCCCATCAGGCCGAGCCGCGAGGCGAACTCGCCCTCGTTCATCACGCCTTCGCCGACGAGATCGCGGTCCTCGGTGTAGTGCACGATCAGCGCGTCGAAATCGCGCGCGTAGGTCAGCGCGCGGCGCATCACCTGCGCATTGCTCACGCTCTTGTCGCAGTCGCTGAAGGCGATCGCGCCTGCTGCCTTGAGGAGGCCGAACTCGGTCATCTCCTCGCCGTGCATTCCCTTGGTCAGCGCCGCCATCGGCTGGATGTTGACGATCGCGGTGTCACGGGCGCGACGCATCACGAAGTCGACGGTCGCCGAGTTGTCGATCACCGGCAGGGTATCGGGCTGGCAGATGATGGTGGTGATGCCGCCGGTCGCAGCCGCCTGGCTCGCGGACGCAAAGGTCTCGCGATGGCTGAAGCCCGGCTCGCCGACGAAGGCGCGCATGTCGATCAGGCCGGGTGCGACGATCTTGCCGGCGCAGTTGACGACGTCGGTGCCCTCGGGGACGCCGGCAGCGCCAATGCCGCGGCGGGTCTCCCGGATGATGCCGTCGGCAATCAGGACATCGCCGGGGCCATCGAAATCCCTGCTGGGGTCGACGACGCGGGCATTGGCAAGCAGGATGGGTCGGCGGTCGGTCAACATGAGCATCACGCGTTCGGCAGGTTGCGGGCGAGCGCTTCCAGCACCGCCATGCGCACGGCCACGCCCATCTCCACCTGTTCGCGGATCAGGGACTGCGCGCCGTCCGCGACCGCGGTGTCGATTTCGACGCCGCGGTTCATGGGGCCGGGATGCATGACAAGGGCGTCTGGCTTGGCGTAGGCGAGCTTCTTCTGGTCCAGCCCGAAATAATGGAAATACTCGGAGGTCGACGGCACGAAGGAGCCGTTCATGCGCTCGCGCTGGAGCCGCAACATCATGACGATGTCGGCGCCGTTGAGCCCCTCGCGCATGTCGCGCGCGACCTCGACGCCCATCCGCTCGATGCCGGGCGGCAGCAGTGTGGAGGGGCCGACGACGCGGACGCGGGCGCCCATCGCGTTGAGCAGGATGATGTTGGAGCGGGCCACGCGCGAATGCAGCACGTCGCCGCAGATCGCGACCACGAGGCCCTCGAGCCGGCCCTTGTTGCGGCGAATGGTCAGCGCGTCGAGCAGGGCTTGTGTCGGATGCTCATGCGCGCCGTCGCCGGCATTGATCACGGAACCGTCGACCTTGCGGGCCAGCAGTTCCACCGCGCCGGAGGCGTGATGGCGCACCACCAGGATATCCGGATGCATGGCGTTGAGCGTCATGGCGGTGTCGACCAGCGTCTCGCCCTTTTTGATGGACGAGGAGGACACCGACATGTTCATGACGTCGGCGCCCAGCCGTTTGCCGGCGAGCTCGAACGAGGATTGGGTCCGGGTGGACGCCTCGAAGAAGAGGTTCACCTGGGTCCGTCCACGCAGGACGGTGCGCTTCTTGTCAACCTGGCGGTTGAGCTCGACATATTCTTCGGACAGGTCGAGGAGGCCGGTGATGTCGGCCGCGGAAAGGCCCTCGATGCCCAGCAAATGCCGGTGGCCGAGGACGAAGGTCGATTTCGATGTCATTAAAGCGAGAGCTATAGGCGGGGATGGCCGGGGGGGCAAGGGCCAAAGCCCGGGCGGGGAGTTATCCCCCGATCTGTCGGTCTTATCGCTGGCGTGAGCTGTCCCCGTCTTCTCCGTCATGCCCGGGCAGAAGCGCGAAGCGCGTCTTCGCGCTAGACGTCCCGGGCATCCACGTTCTTAAGGTGCTGTCGCAGAAAAGGCGTGGATGGCCGGGACAAGCCCGGCCATGACGAAGGGGAGATTTCCGCTGAAAACAACTCTAACAGCGCTCTTGGTCGCGGCTTTTGTTTCCGGGGCCCACGCCCAATCGCTTCCCGGCGGTTTCGTCTATTTGCACGACATCGAGCCCAGCATCATCCAGGACATCCGCTACGCCACCTCGAACAATTTCGTCGGCCGTCCGCTCGCCGGCTACGGGGCCGGCGAGTGCGTGGTGAAGCGGGAGGTTGGGCTGCGGCTGAAGGCGGTCCAGCAGGAACTGGCGGCGCAAAATCTCTCACTGAAAATGTTCGACTGCTACCGGCCGGCGCGGGCCTCGCTCGACATGGTCAGGTGGTCGCAGAACGGCCACGAGACGGCCGCCGAGCGGCGCTACAATCCCAAAATTCCCAAGACCGAGCTGTTCCGCCTCGGCTACATCGCAAGCCGCTCGCAGCATTCGACGGGCGCAGCGCTCGATCTCACGCTGGTCGATCTCAACGCCGACAATTCAGGCAAATACGACCCGTCAAAGACCTACGCGGACTGCACGGCACCGGTCGAGGCGCGATTGCCGGAGGGCAGCGTCGACATGGGCACCGGCTATGACTGCACCGACGTGAAAGGGCATACCGCCGCACCAACGATCAGTCCGGATCAGCGCGCCTGGCGCAAGCGGCTGGTGGCTGCGATGGCAAGGCAAGGCTTTGTGAACTATGCAAAGGAGTGGTGGCACTTTTCGCTGCCGGGAGCGGGCGGTGCGGCCTATGATTTCCCGATCCAGCCGCGGCGGAACTGATTCCGCGCCGAGGACACGAGATGACCCAGCCCAGCTTCGCGACCCACGAGGTCTTCAACCAGTCGCCGCCGTTCGAGGACGTCGATCTGTTCGCCGCGGACCAGCCGCTGGTCGCGGCGGTCAGGGCCAATGGCGCTGCGGCGGCGGAACCGGAGCTCTCGGAGTTCGGCAAGCATTGGGGCTCGGCTGCGATGGTCGATCGGGGGCGCGTCGCGAACGAGAACACGCCGAAGCTGCGCACCTTCGATGCCAAGGGCAATCGGCGCGACCAGGTCGAGTTTCATCCGGCCTATCACGAGCTGATGGCTCACAGCGCCCGTGCCGGCGTGCACAATTCGACTTGGACTGCGGATGGAAGACCCGCGGGTGATGCCGCAGAGGTCATCCGCGCGGCAAAAATCTACATGGTCTCGCAGGTCGAGACCGGCCATCTCTGCCCGATCACGATGACGCGCGCCTCCGTTGCGGCGCTGGCGATGCAGCCTGATCTGCGCGCCAAGGTCATGCCGGTGCTGTCGACGAAAAGCTACGATCCCAGCTTCGCGCCGTGGTGGGAGAAGCGCGGTATGACGCTCGGCATGGGCATGACCGAGAAGCAGGGCGGTACCGACGTGCGCGCCAACATGACGCGCGCGGTGCGCGAGGGAGGCGCCTACCGTATCACCGGCCACAAATGGTTCATGTCGGCGCCGATGTGCGACGCCTTCCTGGTGCTGGCGCAGGCGGACCAGGGACTGACCTGTTTCTTCATGCCGCGCTTCGCGCCGGATGGTTCGGTGAACGCGATCCAGTTCCAGCGGCTGAAGGACAAGCTCGGCAACCGCTCCAACGCGTCGTCCGAGGTTGAGTTCGTCGGTGCCTATGCGGAAGCCGTCGGCGATGAGGGCAAGGGCATCCGTACCATCATCCAGATGGTGCAAATGACGCGGCAGGATTGCGCGATCGCCTCGGTCGGCCTGATGCGCTCGGGGCTCGCCCACGCGCTGCATCACACCCGGCACCGCAGCGTGTTCCAGAAACATCTCGCCGATCAGCCGCTGATGCAGGCGGTACTCTCGGACATGGCGCTGCATGTGGAGGCGAGCACGGCTGTGGTGATGCGGCTCTGCCGCGCCTTCGATCGGACGCCGCTCGATCCGGCGGAGGCCGCCTACATGCGGCTGCTGACGCCTGCGATCAAATACTGGACCTGCAAGAGCGCGCCGCCGTTTCTCTACGAAGCCATGGAATGCCTCGGCGGCAACGGCTATGTCGAGGACGGCATTCTGGCGCGGCACTACCGGGAGTCGCCGGTCAATGCGATCTGGGAGGGCTCGGGCAACGTCATGTGTCTCGACGTGCTGCGCGCGCTCTCGCGCGAGCCGGAGGCAGCGATGTCGGTCCTGCAAGCGCTTGCTGCCGAGACCAAAGGTCTGCCAGGGGCAGGCGAGACGGCGGGATTCATCGGCAAGACCTTCGGCCGCCCGGACGGCGAGCGCGTAGCGCGCCTTGCGGTCGAGAAGCTGGCGCTGCTTGCGGCCGCCGCCGCGCTCAACGGCGTGTCACCGCGTCAAGCAGAACTGTTCGCCGCCACGCGCCTCGCCACGAACCACGCCAGCATGTACGGCGCGGTCGAGCTCGAGAGCGGCGACGTGCGCACGCTGCTGGAGCGGGCGCTGCCGTGAGCCTGCCAAACGAAAGCCTCCTGATGGACTCCCTCAATCCCGATCTGCCGCCGCTCACCGAGACGCCGGCGCCGCCGCGAGTCTGGAAGTTCTGGGGCACGGCGCTGTGGGGCATCGCCATCTTCGCAGCCATGTTCGTCGGGCAGATCGGGGCCATCGTCTATCTGGTCTGGGTCGCCCGTGACCCAATCGACCTCGCATCGATGCAGCACATCGGTCGCGAGCCGGCGTCGCTCGCGTTTTCGGTCACGATGGGCCTGCCGGCGACGCTGGCCGCCGTGTGGCTGGCCATCCGCATCAAGAAGGCCTCCTTCGTCGACTATCTCGCGTTCTATTGGCCGTCCTGGAAGCAACTCCTGTTCGGCGCGGTCGGGCTGATCCTGATCGTGGTCGCCTGGGAGACGATGTCGCGGAGTCTGGGCCGCGAGGCGACGCCGGGCTTCATGACCGACCTGTTGAAATCCGGTCGCGACAAGGGCGCGGCGCTGATGCTGCTGTTCGCCTTCAGCGTGGCAGCGCCGATGTCCGAAGAGGTCCTCGCCCGCGGCTTTCTGTTTCGCGGCTGGTCTGCGAGCTTCCTGCGCGTGCCCGGCGCCATCATCCTGTCGTCGCTGGTGTGGACGGTCGTGCATCTGCAATACGACCTGTACTTCCTCGCCGAGGTCTTCTCCATCGGCCTGTGGTTCGGCTACATGCGCTACCGCAGCAGCTCGCTCTGGCTCACGATCGTGCTGCACGCGCTGAACAATCTGACGGCGGTGGTGCTGACGATGTGGCTGGGGAGTTAGGCCACCAGCGCGATCGCGATCGGCATCGTGATCGCCGCCAAAATCGTCTGCAGCGTGATGATCTGCGCCAGCAGCGGGGCATCGCCGCCCATCTGGCGGGCCAGCACATAGGCGCTGGTGGAGGTCGGCACCGCGGCGCAGATCGCGACGATCGCGAGGCTGTCGCCGGATAGTCCGAACCAGACGGCGAGCACCAGCGCGACCGCGGGCATCAGCACCAGCTTGAACACCACGCCGATAGCCGCGCCCGCGCTGGGACGGAGCAGGCCTTCAAGATGCAGTCCGGCGCCGGTGACGAGCAGGCCGATGGCGAGCGAGGAGCGGCCGAGTGCGTCCGCCACCTCATGCCAGATCTTCGGCAACGGCAGGTGGATGACGTTGACGACGAGCCCGATCACGCAGGCCCAGATCAGGGGATTGCGGACAACCGTCATGACAACGGTGCGCGCGGATTGCTTCTTCGGCGCTGCGTAGTGCGCGAGCACCGCGACGCTGAGGACGTTGACCAGCGGAATGATTGCCACCATCGCGACGGAGGCGAGCGCCAGCCCGACCTCGCCGAACATATTGGCGGAGACGGACAGCGCCACATAGGTCTGCCAGCGGATCGCGCCCTGGAAGATCGAGGTGAAGGCGGGGCCGTCGATATCGAGCCGCGACAGGGCGGGGCGGAGCGCGAGGCAGAGCAGCGACATCGCGAGCGCTGACAGCAGCAGCGCGCCGCCGACGCCTGCGACCGGGACCTTGGACAGGTCGGCCTTCACCAGCGTCTGGATCAGCAGCATCGGAAACAGCACGAAATAGGTCAGCCGCTCAAGCCCGTTCCATTGCGTATCGAGCCGCATCAGGGTGCGCTTCAGCACCACGCCGAGCACGATCAGGATAAAGACGGGGAGGAGCGCCGCAATCACGACGGCCATGGATCAGTCAGGCCCCGGGGCTGCGCGCAGATTGGCGAGGCGGTCGAGCGCGCCTTGCAGGATGAAGATCGCGGCGTGCTCGTCGATCACTTCGGCGCGCTTGGCGCGGCTGACATCCATGCCGATCAGCTCGCGCTCGACCGCGGCGGTCGACAGGCGCTCGTCCCAGAGGCCGATGGGCAGCGCGGTCAGACCGGCGAGGTTGCGGGCAAACGCCCGGGTCGATTGCGCGCGCGGGCCCTCGCTGCCGTCCATGTTGATGGGCAGGCCCAGCACGAAGCCGACGGCCTTGCGTTCACTGGCGATCGCGAGCAGCCGGGCGGCATCCTGCTTGAACGCCTTGCGCTGGATCGTTTCGACGCCGGTAGCTAACCGGCGGTCTGGATTGGAGACGGCAACGCCAATTGTCTTGGTGCCGAGATCAAGGCCGACCAACCCGCCGCGTTCGGGCCAGTGGGTTGCAGCATCGACGAGAGGCAGGATAAGAGCCGGCATGGTGTTAGCGCATATCACGCGTCGCGCTACGGAGTGAACCCGGAACATGGATGCGCTGACATTATTCGGCTTGTTCGCCGTGACAGCGATGCTGGTCGCTTACGCCCTGGAAGACCGCAGCCACTGGTTCGTGCTGATGTTCGCAATGGCCTGCGTGCTCGGTTCGGCTTACGGCTTCCTGCAAGGGGCCTGGCCGTTTGGCGTGGTCGAGGCGATCTGGGCCGTCGTGGCGCTGCGGCGCTGGCATCTCAGGCCGCGATGACGTCGTCGTCTTGCTTCAGGCAGGCGGCAAACCCGTTCAGTGCACTGGTTTGATGTCCGGCACGACGCTGGATGAAGAGCGTCTCGACCTGCGCGTGCGAATGGCTCAGCGCGTGGATCGAGACGCTGCCGTTGATCGCACTGCGTTCGACCACGGCGCGCGGCAGCAGTGTCACGCCCATGTCGGCGGCGACACAGCCGATCATGCCGTCGAGCGTGCCGAGTTCGAAGCGTGCGGCTGACGGCCAGCCGAACTCGACAAAGATCTGTTCCAGCCGCTGCCGGTAGGTGCAGCCCGTGCGGAACGTCAGTGCGGTCGGGCCCGAGTCCGGCGTGCCGGCGCGCAGCTCGGCGAGCGTGGCCCAGCGCCGCGCACTGACCAGCACCAGCTCTTCGCGGAACGCGCTTGTCGCGGTGAGATCGGCATGCACGATCGGGCCTGCGACGAAGGCGCCGTCGAGCGTGCCTTCGAGCACGCAGGCGACGAGGTCGGCGGTGGGTGCGGTGCGCAGGCTCAGCCGGACGGCGGGAAAGCGGCGATGAAAATCGGCCAACAGCGGCGGCAGCCGCACCGCCGCGGTCGTTTCCATCGAGCCGATCGCGAGCGGTCCCTTGGGCTCGCCGTCGTCGCAGGCCGCGAGTACGGCCTCGCGCGCTAGTGCGGACATCCGTTGCGCGTAGGGCAAAAGGCGCTTGCCCGCGCCGGTCAGGGTCATGCCGCGGCTATGGCGTTCGAACAGCGGCGTGCCGATCTCGGCTTCCAGTGCCTTCACGCGCTGGGTGACGTTCGACTGCACCGTGTTGAGCTCTTCGGCAGCACGGGTGATGCCCCCGGTCCGGGCGACGGCAGCGAAGGTCTGGATGTCGCTGAGTTCCATAATATCGTTTCTCTTTTGAGATGGTAGCGTTCGTTAGAATTCAATTTTAGAGAATGGTATTCTGGACTAATGTTTGTGTCGAGAGCGGAGGAGCCATGCCGATCACCACGCCGCTGACCCAGCTCCTGGGGATCAAACATCCGATCCTGCTGGCTCCAATGGACACGATCGCCGGCAGCCGGCTGACACGGGCTGTCAGCGAGGCCGGCGGCTTCGGGATCCTGGGTGGTGGCTACGGCGATCAGGAACGGCTCGAGGCCGAGACCAGGCAACTGAGGGGCTTTGCTTCGTTCGGTATCGGCTTCATCACGTGGAGCCTGGCAAGACAGCCAAGACTTCTCGACATCGCACTCGACGCCAATCCGCAAGCGATCATGCTGTCATTCGGCGATCCCGCACCATTTGCAGCGCGCATCAGGGCGTGCGGGGCGCGCTTGATCTGCCAGGTGCAGAGCGAGGACATGGCGAAGCAGGCGCTCGATGCCGGTGCGGACATCCTGATCGCGCAGGGTACCGAAGCCGGCGGTCACGGCGCATTGCGCACAACCGTCGATATCGTACCTGCGATCGTCGATCTCACGGCCGGCCGCGTGCCGGTGGTTGCCGCCGGCGGAATTGCCGATGGTCGCGGGCTCGCCGCGATGATGATGCTGGGCGCCTCCGGCGTGCTGATCGGCACGCGCTTCTATGCGAGCGTGGAGGCCAATGGCGCGGAGGAAGCCAAGCAGCGCATTCGCGACGCTGATCCCAATGACACGGTGCGCGGCGTCATCGTCGACTGGTCGCGCAGCCTGTTCTGGCCGGCCCCGTTCACCGCGCGAACGCTGGTCAATGATCATATCAGGCGCTGGACCGGCCGCGAGGTCGAGCTGATGCAGCGCGCCGCCGAGGTGACCGTCGAATATGCCGCGGCAAGGGCCGCGGGCAATTTCGAGGTCGCCGCGGTCTTTGCCGGCGAGGCCGTCGGCCTGATCCATGATATTCCGTCCGCCGCCGAAATCGTCGAACGGATCGCGACCGAGGCCGAGCAACTGCGAACCGGCCGGCGTAATTCCAGCGCGTCCGCCTAAACTGCGAGAGAACAACCATGTGGCCGAACCGTCGATTGATCGATCTCTTCAAGACCGAATTCCCGATCGTGCTGGCGCCGATGGCCGGCGTGATGGACGCGGAGCTGGTGATCGCCGTTGCGCAAGGCGGGGGCCTCGGCTCGCTGCCGAGCGCGATGCTGTCGCCGGAGAAAGCGCGCGAGCAGGTCAACATCATCCGGCAGCGCGTCTCCGCGCCGGTGAACATGAATTTCTTCTGCCACACACCGGTCGAGCTCACGGCCGAGGCGGAGGCGCGCTGGAAGCAGCGCCTCGCGGGCTACTACAATGAGCATGGCCTCGATCCCGCCGCACCCATCAATGCCGCGAACCGCGCGCCGTTCGACGCCGGCTTCTGCGAGGTTGTGGAGGAGCTGAAGCCGGAGATCGTCAGCTTCCATTTCGGTCTGCCCGAGGCCGCGCTGCTCAAGCGGGTCAAGGCGGCAGGATGTCTCGTCATCTCGTCGGCGACCACTGTGAGCGAAGCGGTCTGGCTCGAGCAGCACGGAGCTGATGCCGTCATTGCCCAAGGCGCGGAGGCCGGCGGCCATCGCGGCATGTTCCTGACCGACAAGATCTCGGAACAGCCCGGCACCTTTGCGCTGGTGCCGCAGGTGGTCGACGCGGTGAAGGTCCCAGTGATTGCGGCCGGCGGCGTTGCGGATGGCCGCGGCATTGCAGCCGCCTTCGCGCTCGGCGCGGCCGGCGTGCAGATCGGAAGTGCCTATCTGCGCTGCCCGGAATCCAAGGTCAGTGCGGCGGCCCGTGCGGCGCTCGCCGAGGGACAGGATGATTCCACCGTCATTACCAATGTCATGACCGGGCGGCCGGCGCGCGGCGTTCAGAACCGCCTAATGCGCGAGGCCGGCCCGATTTCGCCGGACGCGCCGCCATTTCCCCATGCCGCAACGGCGCTGGGACCGCTCAAGGCTGCGGCCGAGAAGCAGGGCAGGGTGGATTTCACCAATCTCTGGGCCGGGCAGGCGATCGCCCTGGGCCGCGAGGTCCCGGCAGCTGAACTGACCCGGGATCTCGCCAAATCGGCGCTTGCCCGGATGAAGGCGTTGGGCGGATAGGTCCCTAAAGCGCGATGAGCTTCGGGCGAAGCCTCATCGTGCTTTAGGATCTTGTTTGCGCATGATCTTTTCGGAAAACCCCTTCACACTTTTCCGGATCATGCGCTGGCGCCGGTTGCGGCGCAAAAGCGGCCTCTGCTATACGGCACATAGGTTTTTGCCGTGAGAGGCCTTATATAATGTCCGTCGACGCCGCTACCGTCCGCCGCATCGCGCATCTGGCGCGCATTGCGGTTTCAGAGGGCGAGGTTCCGCATCTGCAGGGCGAGCTCAACGCCATGCTCGCCTTTGTCGAGCAGCTCTCGGAGGTCAATGTCGAGGGCGTGGAGCCCATGACCTCGGTCACCCCGATGCAGATGAAGAAGCGGCGGGATGTGGTCAATGACGGCGAGATCGCCGACGATATCGTTGCCAACGCACCTGCGACCGAAGGCCACTTCTTCCTGGTGCCGAAGGTTGTTGAGTAATTTACGTAGCGTTTTCGAGCGAAGTGGAAGCCGGTTCGCGTAAAGAAAACGCGTCAAAAGAGTCTCAGGACGAAGTCCGATGTGCATGCTTTGCGACGACGAGAAGGCCTATCAGGCTTACATGAACTATCTCGACAAGATGGAGCGGCAGGGCAAGGCTGCCGACCCCAACGTCGCCGTCAATGCCGTGCTCGACGAGATCGAGGCGGCTGCGAAAGCGGCCCCTAAGAAAGACGACCCGGCCAACGACAAATCCCTGTCTCCGTTCTTCTGCAGCCCGATCAATAAATGACCGATTTGACATCGCTGACGCTCGCGGAGGCCCGCAAGGGCCTCGCGGCAAAGACTTTCACGTCCCTCGAGCTGACCGACGCGCATCTGAACGCGATCGAAGCCGCGCGCGTGCTCAATGCTTTCGTCATGGAGACGCCCGACCGCGCGCGCGACATGGCGAAGGCCGTCGACGAGAAGATCGCCAAGGGTGACGCGGGGCCGCTCGCCGGCATTCCGCTCGGGATCAAGGACCTGTTCGCGACCAAGGGCGTGCGCACCACGGCGTGCTCGAAAATCCTCGGCAACTTCGTGCCGACTTACGAGTCCACGATCACCTCGCAGCTGTGGCGCGATGGTGCGGTGATGCTGGGCAAGCTCAACAATGACGAGTTCGCGATGGGCTCGTCGAACGAGACCTCGTGCTTCGGCCCGGTCGGCAATCCCTGGCGGCGTGATGGCTCCAACACGACGCTGGTGCCGGGCGGCTCGTCTGGCGGCTCGGCCTCCGCCGTGGCGGCTCTGCTCTGCATGGGCGCGACCGCGACCGACACCGGCGGCTCGATCCGCC
>NZ_JADPJF010000042.1:32646-41546 GCF_023073295.1 Bradyrhizobium sp. 23
GGCGGCGTTCACCGCGACCGTCGGCATCAAGCCAACCTATGGCCGCTGCTCGCGCTGGGGCATCGTCGCCTTTGCCTCCTCGCTGGACCAGGCTGGTCCGATCGCGCGCAGCACGCGCGATGCCGCGATGCTGCTGCGCTCGATGGCTGGCCACGATCCCAAGGACACGACCTCGGTCGATATGGCCGTGCCGGACTACGAGGCCGCGATCGGCAAGTCCGTGAAGGGCATGAAGATCGGCATTCCCAAGGAATACCGTCTCGACGGCATGCCGGCCGAGATCGAAAAGCTTTGGGAAGCGGGCGCGGCCTGGCTGAAAGCGGCCGGGGCCGAGCTCGTCGAAGTGTCACTGCCGCACACCAAATACGCGTTGCCGGCCTATTACATCGTGGCGCCGGCGGAGGCGTCCTCCAACCTCGCGCGCTATGACGGCGTGCGCTTCGGCCTGCGCGAGCAGGGCGGGAACATCAACGAACTCTACGAGAACACCCGTGCAGAAGGTTTTGGCGCTGAGGTGAAGCGCCGCGTCATGATCGGCACCTACGTGCTCTCGGCCGGCTATTACGACGCCTATTATTTGCGCGCCCAGAAGGTGCGCACGCTGATCAAGAAGGACTTTGAGGATTGCTTTGCCAAGGGCGTCGACGCGATCCTGACGCCGGCGACGCCGTCGGCGGCCTTCGGCATCGGCGAGAAGGGTGGCGCGGACCCCGTCGAGATGTACCTCAACGACATCTTCACGGTGACCGTGAACATGGCGGGCCTGCCGGGCATCGCTGTGCCCGCTGGCAAGGATGCGCAGGGCCTGCCGCTCGGCCTGCAGCTGATCGGCCGTCCCTTCGACGAGGAGACGCTGTTCTCGCTCGGCGAGGTGATCGAGCAGGCCGCCGGCCGCTTCACGCCGGCGAAATGGTGGTGAAGATGGCGGCGTATATCGCCAGCCTCGACGGCGCCGCGCCGCCGCCGGACCTCAGCGCTCCACTTGCCGCACTATGGTGGGCCGCCAAGGGCGACTGGGACGAGGCGCACAAGATCGTCCAGGACGAGAGCGGCCGCGCGGCCGCTTGGGTGCACGCCTATCTGCACCGGGTCGAGGGCGACCTCGGCAACGCCGGCTATTGGTACCGCCAGGCCGGCCAGCCCGTGGCAACGGATTCATTACAGGCAGAGTGGGAGCGGATCGCTGCCACGCTGCTCGGGAGCAAGCCATGAACGCACCTGCCGCACCCCACAAACTTCTCAAGGGCTCAACCGGTGACTGGGAGATGGTCATCGGCCTGGAGGTCCACGCTCAGGTGACGTCGAACGCGAAGCTGTTCTCCGGCGCCCCCACCGCATTCGGCGGCGAGCCGAACTCGCATGTGTCGCTGGTTGACGCGGCGATGCCGGGCATGCTGCCTGTGATCAATGAGGAATGCGTCAGACAAGCTGTCCGGACCGGCCTCGGGCTGAACGCGCAGATCAATCTGCGCTCGGTGTTCGACCGCAAGAACTATTTCTATCCAGACTCGCCGCAGGGCTACCAGATCAGCCAGTACAAGTCGCCGATCGTCGGCGAAGGCGAGGTCGTGGTCGAACTGGACGGCGGCAAGACCGCCACCATCGGCATCGAGCGGCTGCATCTGGAACAGGACGCCGGCAAATTGCTGCACGATCAGTCGCCGACCATGTCCTATGTCGATCTCAACCGCTGCGGCGTAGCGCTGATGGAGATCGTGTCGAAACCCGACATCCGCGATGCCGAGCAGGCCAAGGCCTATGTGACCAAGCTGCGCTCGATCCTGCGCTATCTCGGCACCTGCGACGGCGACATGGAGAAGGGATCCTTGCGCGCCGACGTCAACGTCTCCGTGCGCAAGCCCGGCGCGCCGCTGGGCACCCGCTGCGAGATCAAGAACATGAACTCGATCAATTTCATCGGCCAGGCGATCGAGTACGAGGCCCGGCGCCAGATCGAAATCCTCGAGGACGGCGGCGCGATCGACCAGGAGACCCGGCTCTACGACCCCAACAAGGGCGAGACGCGGTCGATGCGGTCCAAGGAAGAGGCGCACGACTATCGCTACTTCCCCGATCCCGACCTGCTGCCGCTGGAGTTTTCGCAAAGCTTCGTCGACGAGTTGAAGGCTGAGCTGCCCGAGCTGCCGGACCAGAAGAAGACGCGCTTCGTCGCGGATCTCGGCCTGTCGGCCTACGACGCCAGCGTGCTGGTCGCCGAGCGCGAGAGTGCCGTGTTCTACGAGACCGTGTTGGAGAAACTCGCCAACCGCGCGCGCGACGGCAAGGTCGCCGCGAACTGGGTGATCAACGAGCTGTTCGGTCGTCTCAACAAGGAAGGCCGGGATATTACGGACTCTCCGGTCGATGCCGCACAGCTCTCAGGGATCATCGACCTGATCGGCGAGGGTACGATCTCCGGCAAGATCGCCAAGGATCTGTTCGAGATCGTCTGGCAGGAGGGCGGCGATCCCCGCGCACTGGTCGAAAGCCGCGGCATGAAGCAGGTCACGGATCTTTCGGCGATCGAAAAGGTTGTCGACGACATCATCGCGGCCAATCCCGACAAGGCGGCGCAGGTCAAGGACAAGCCGCAGTCACTCGGCTGGTTCGTCGGCCAGGTGATGAAGGCATCCGGCGGCAAGGCCAACCCGCAGAGCGTCAACGAGCTGCTCAAGTCCAAGCTCGGCATCTGACCTCGCGCGTTCGAACGAGGTGACGGACAGGCGTCGTCACCTCGCTTTCGGTTCGCGATGCGACGCTCGCGCACATCCTCTGCGACGAACTTCATCCCGATCGAACGCGACACGCCGACCGAATCGCCGTCACGCGATTCGCGCAAAACGGCGACTTGCACGCGCTCTGACGAGCGCTCGCGCCGTTAATCATGAAAATATTTTCGTTGCCAAAAGTCGCGACTCAGAGTCCGCGAAGCGCCTTCGCGAGGCGCTCGCGCGATCGGCAGGATGCATCATTGCAACGATCGTGCGCGATGCACGCGTGCAAGAAAATACTTGCTGCATAGTGTTTTTCTACAATCGCATCTTTTGCAAACGTCGATGCCGCGGGCACTCTCTGCGATCGCAAGCACACCTCATGCAGTCCGTTTGCATCGCGTTCGCCAGCGCAGGCGCGTTTCGCCGTCAACACTTCTTTAAGCGAGACGCTGTTTTTTTCGTTGTGTTGGTGTATTCGGGATGAGTGTGCACTCGATCCCCGACTGCATGCAGCGATTAAGCCATCTCACACATCGGAGGGCAACATGGCCAAGAAAGCTAAGAAGGCAAAGAAGGCGAAGAAGGCGAAGAGCGCAGTGAAGAAGACTGCGAAGAAGACCCGCAAGGTCGCCAAGAAGAAGTAACTTCGCTTTTTGAAGTTGCCGGCTCCTAGAGAGCCGGCACGTCATCAGCGCCTCTCAAAAGGTTCTGGTCGACGATAGAGGGTGTCGGCGAGACATCAGGTCAACGGTCGGATCGTTCTCTTCGCGGGTTCGCTCGCTAAGCCCGATCCGGCAGAAGAAACAAGTTTTCTTCGTTCGGTGCGGTTCTCCGTAAGGGGCTCCGCAATTTCACAGGCGGCCTTCGGCCAACGTGGAATCTGGTCCTGACGTGTTCGCCGACGCCCTCGTTCTCATGAGGCCGGGGTATTGCCGGCATTCCCATATCCCGACATTGTTGATCTGACCGCGATGTGGCCGTTCTGCCCTTGAGCAGTCAGGGTTGTCGCATATGACGTCAGCGGCGCCTGAGCGAGCACCTCGTCCTTCGAGAGGACCGCTTAGCGGTCCCCTCCGGATGAGGCTCGGCTGCATCCATCTACGTTGATGCTGCCGCATCCTCATCCCTCATCCTGAGGGCCCGCCGCAGGCGGGCGTCTCGAAGGATGGCCGCAGTCGAGCTTCCAGCCATATACTTCTTCATATGCGCGCCCTGCTTGAGCAGGGAGGCTGCAGCGCAATTGCAGGCAGTTCGCGCACCTCTTCTCCATTCGCGGTGTCATCGCCCGGCTCCGACCGGGCGATCCAGTACCCCGCAGCTTCTCGTGGGACCATTGCTGTCTCTGGAATACGGTGACGACAGCAGGCGGGGACACCACAGGACGCGCGTCACCGTGCGCAATGGTTATCGTTCTCCCAAAATCCCAAGGTAAACCGAATCTGACGAATTGCAGAAGTCCCTGCAAAATAGGGATTTCTTGCATTTGTCGTGCGCGCCTGGCGCGGGCGCGTTTACGTCTGCTTCATCGCGATACTTAAACTGCCATTCAAATTTGCCCGCCATCATTACCTCCAACAAGCCGGCAAACGGCACGGGCAAAAAGCCTCGGGGATGAGTTGAACAGTTGATCGGACGGGAGCCGCGCTCGGGGGACGAGACGGCATAAGAAAAAAGGGGATGCGTTATGTTTCAGGGTACTTTCGATCTGGAGACCGCGACGCCGATCGACGCAGGCGCGCTGTCGGACGTGCTGTTCGAGCGCGGCCTCTATTGGGCGAGCGGACGCGCCGGCCTCGTCGATCTCGTCGCCGCGCACAAATGGTTCAACCTCGCCGCGCTCAAGGGCCGCAAGGACGCCGTGACGCTGCGCCAGGAAGTCGCCGGGCAGATGTCGGATGCCGATATCTCAGCCGCCCAGCGCGAGGCGAGGGCCTGGGTCTCCGCCCACTGAGCGGTGAATCACGTCCCGGCGGTCGTTTTCGCAGGCGAACCTGATTTTCGCTAATCGGTTCCCTCGTGGTCCGCCATCCGGATTCGGAGCGGCGTGAGCGATCCCGACGAGATGACTGGGCGCAGATCAGAGGCGGCGGATTTAGATCGCGCCCTTGCACTATGATCTGGGATACTTCGACCCGGAGCAGAAAACCCTGCAACCTCTCGACAACCCGTTCGGCACGAGGCTGTCACCCATGTCTTAGGTACGTTCCGTTACCCATGTCTTCGGGCCGGACAGCTGCGGAGTGGCGGAGAGGGAGGGATTCGAACCCTCGATACAGCTTGAGACCGTATGACGCTTTAGCAAAGCGTTGCCTTCAGCCACTCGGCCACCTCTCCGGTGCGAGCCTTATGCATCTAATTACTTGGGCTGGTCAATTTGGAAGCGTGTGTTTTTGCTCAAATATTCCCAGCGAATTCCGAAACCAAGCGGTTTGCTCTCGGGCCGAGAACGTAACACCGCGATAACGGACGCCAAGCTGGAGGTTCTGGCGCTTGTATTAAGAGTGGTTCTGGCGCGGACAAAGGGTCCCTTCATCCATATAAACGATTGATTTTGCTTTCAAATTGGATCGAATGGCCCGCGTGTGGGACGACTGCCTTCGTCGCCGACCGCCTCATCAGTGATTCATTTGCAAGCGATTGATTTAATTGTCTCTTTCCGCGATTCGCCACAAACTATGAGCGGTGATTGCCCCTCAGATCGGCTGACGGGGGTCCCGTGTTATAGGCTGCGGGGAGGGCGCTCTCACTATTAGTGGGATCATTCGCTCGCCGGCCGAGGATCTGCCCCGTCGCGCCAGGCGTCGCCGCAATCAGGGAGGGCCTTGTCTGGCGATTTCTCTTTCCGTGGAAACGGCCCTTGGAAATCAAAGCAGGGACGATCTGGCACGCTGTTTCATTCTTCAACTGTCAGGACTCCGGCGCTACGGATCTCATCTTACAATAGTCAGGACGTAGAGCATCCAGCTGGGTAGCTCACTGCGAGATATCGATAGGCAATATCCCGATCGCTTCGAGACGTACGCGTTTTCAATCGGTCCTGACGACAACAGCGATCTCCGCAAGCGGCTCGAAGAGTCATTTCATCGCTTTGTCGATTGCGAGACAAGCTCGACGGTGAAGTCCTGCAAGCGATCGACGATTCGCAGATCGATATTTTGTCGATCTTGCAGCCGCTTGATGGTCAGGCCAGCCAGTTCCCGAAGGACTGGCGCACGGCGAGTCCCTGGTTGATTCCACGATTCGGACGCCCCAGACCCACAGCGAGGCGTCTCCAAGAATGTGAGGGGCTGGTGCCGGAACTTTTGATGGCAGATTAAACCCGTCGAAAAAGATCAGCAGATTCAAAGTGTTACAAAGACGCCCTGATCACATCTTTGTGTTATTTGTGCAACACCCGTTGGAAAACACGCTCGATCGGCCGGTTCTGAAGCGTTCTGTTGTTGTGTGTGCAAGGGGGTTCGGTAATTGTGACTGAGCGACGGAGGGGGGCATCCCGAGGTCGTCCCGTCTTAGGTGGTTCGCTTAAGTCCCTCGCGTTCAGCGGGTGTGTCCGAAGGCGCGAAGCGACTAAGCGGTGAATTTAAGGGACAAGGGAACCAACCTTAGGGTGTCTTCACCCAGCGGATCCGGAACCTTCCCTATGGCAAACTTGGAGGTTTAACATGAAGTTGGTTAAGAGCCTTTTGCTCGGTTCCGCGGCGGGTCTGCTCGCTGTTGGCGGAGCGCAGGCAGCCGATCTCCCCGTGAAGGCCAAAGCGGTCGAATACGTGAAGATCTGCTCCCTGTACGGTGCGGGTTTCTACTACATCCCCGGCACCGACACCTGCATCAAGCTGGGTGGTTATCTGCGCGCTGAAGTCGCGCTGAACACCAACTCGGACTTCAGCGGTCAGCTCACGTCGAACAACGGCGCGCGCAACCGTCTGACGAACTACTACACCATGCGCGCTCGTGAAGATCTCAACATCGACACGCGCACCGCGACCGAGTACGGCGTCGTCCGTACCTTCTTCGACGGCGTGTTCTCCTGGACCACCGGCAACTACGCCGGCACCGGCAGCGCGACCGGTACCACTGCCTACAGCAGCACGCTGGCGCTCAACACCTCCGGCGCCGCCCCGGCGCTCGTTGGTTCGGCCGTCAACGGCACCGACGGCGCGACCTCCGGCGGTTCGCTCGGCGTGTACTACGCCTTCATCCAGTTCGCTGGCTTCACCATGGGTAAGGCCGTGTCGCAGTTCGACGCGCCCTGGACCAACTATCCCGGCAACAACTTCGACAGCCTCGTCGGCGGTTCCGGCACGGTCACTGGTGTCAACCAGTTCACCTACACCGCTGACTTCGGTCAGGGCGTGACGGCGTCGTTCTCGGCTGAAGATGCGACGGCCTATTACCAGGCTGGCAACCTGAACATGACTGGCGCGACTGCGGCTGGCATGATCGGCGGTTCGTATGGCTCCAACGCCATCGGCGGTTCGCGTTCGCCGAACCTCGTCGGTATGGTCCGTGTCGACCAGGCTTGGGGTCTGTTCCAGGCGTCGGTCGCTGCGCATGACAACCACGTTGCCTACTACGGCGCCACCGAGCCGACTGGCCATCCCGACGACAAGTGGGGTTGGGCTGCTCAGCTCGCTTTGTCGATCAAGAACATCCCGACTGGCGCGGGTGACGTGATCAACATCCAGGGCGTCTACACCGACGGCGCATCCCGCTACAACTTCCAGAACCTGGCGGGCGGCAGCTACTCGATGTTCGGCAGCTCCGGCGTTGCCTACCAGAGCGTCGGCTTCGCCATCGCTCCGGACACCGTGTTCGTGACCGGCAGCGGTCAGGAAACCGTCAAGACCTGGGGCTTCCGCGGTGCCTACACCCATAACTGGGATCCATACTGGAACACCGCGATCTACGGTGCTTACGCTCAGGCGCAGTACGGCACTCTTGCCAAGACCACCCTCTGCGGCGCTGGCGGTGCTGGCGGCGTGTTCGGCGGCCTGGCGGGCGTGACGGGTTGTAATCCTGACTTCGCCATCGGCCAGGTCGGTGTCATCACCCGCTGGACCCCGGTCAAGAACCTGACGTTCTCGGCCGACCTCTCCTGGACCCATCTGGACCAGAAGTACGCTGGTACGGTTGCTTACGCTGGTGCCGGCACGACGGCCAAGCCGGCCGCCGTGTACGAGCTGAAGGATCAGGACACGCTCGTTCTGCTCCTCCGCGCTCAGCGCAACTGGTAAGTTCGGTCTAACGACCTGACAGAGAGCCCCGGCGGGAAACCGCCGGGGCTTTTTTTGCACCAGGCGGACCACGGATCTCCGACATGTTCTGAAGAACGAGTGGAGTGTGGAATGATGAGTAGCTTTGGGTGATCAAGAGCTGGGTTCGGATCGCGCGATCAAGACCACTTCAGCCGCCGCGGCAAGAGGCGGAGGCGCCGGCAGGTCCTTGAGATTCATGGCCACCACGGCGTCCAACGTGGTCTGCCCGTCTAGACCGCAACCAGCGCGAGTCGAGCGGCATAGAGCGGGTTAGGCCGCGTCGACGACGTCGGAGTTTAGGCGTGGTGCGACAGCCGTAGAAGCGCCGGCCGATAGGGGGCTTGCGGATCGTCGTCCTCATTCGAGGGAATTGTGCAGGAGCCGAATTCCTGTCTGATCCGCTCGATCTCGGCGATGCGCTCGTGCAGCCGCTGCAGATGCTCCGGGGATTTCGCCCGCCAGAATCGAAATGTGTCGGCGGTGAGCGGGAGGAACGCGGTGCCGAACAGCGTCGGCTCCGGAACGACGGTTCGCCCGAGCAGCAGGAACCGCCCGGCACCGGAGACGACGAGGGTCGCGTAGCCGCGGTTTCCGATCCTCTTGATGCCATTCAGCGACCATTCGGCGAGCTTGCTGAAATAGGGCTCCTCCCGCCAGCGATCGGGGCAATGGTCATCGACGGTAACGTTGACCGCGTCCTGGCTGAAATGCACGATGATGCCCGATTTCGCCGGAAACCAGTCGTCATCCAGATGGCCCTGCAGCCAGGCGCAGACGAAGGAACGGCACATCTGCGGACGGCGCTCGTAGATGGTGCATCCAGTGCCCGTCTGCCAATGCCTGCACAGCTGGTTCACCGGCTTGTCGACGGCCGCCACTTCGAGGATATCGCAGCAGGCATTGCACGAGCCGCATTGCCGGGCTGGCTGGG
>NZ_JADPJF010000042.1:41673-43981 GCF_023073295.1 Bradyrhizobium sp. 23
GCGGACCAGCAGCTTCTGCTTTTCCAGCGCATTCAACGCACGTTCGATTTTGAGACGAGATAGTCCCGTGGCGTCGATCACACCCTTCATCGTCGTCGCGCCTGCCTCTACTGCACGGGCGACGCTCAACATTGCCTGATCCATGTTTGTAGTTCTTTTCTTCTCTTATTGAGGCGCGCCCGATCCGCCCTGCACGATCTTCTCGTTCAGCTTCTCACCGTACGGTCTGGAGCACTCCGGCCCATGTTGATGGCCCCGCCTCAAACGCCGGGAGCTGACCGCGTTACCCCCTCGCGCGGATACCTTGTTATCGGATCGCCGCAAGCGAGTCTCATAGGCACGCCGCTATTCCACGCTGCCGGCGCCACGGCGCAAATCAGCCTCGATCTGCAACCGGGTGCCGCCGCCGAAGCGGGCGCGGTAGACCTGAAGGTTCTCCATGATCCGCTGCACATAGTTGCGCGTCTCGGAGAACGGGATCAGCTCGACCCAGTCGACCGCGTCGACCTTGGGGTCACGCGGATCGCCGTAGCGGTCGATCCACTTCTTCACACTGCCGCGGCCGGCATTGTAAGCGGCGAAGGTCATGATGTAGGAGCCGCGATAGTCTTCGAGCAGTCCACCGAGCTCGGCCGAGCCGAGCGTGGCGTTGTAGGCCGAATCGTTCTTCAGACGCCCCAGATCGTAGGTCCCGCCGTGCCGCTTGCAGACATAGCGCGCAGCGTCCGGCGTCACCTGCATCAGCCCATAGGCCTGCGCCGGCGAGACGACCGAGGGATTGAAGGCGCTCTCCTGCCGCGCGATGGCGTAGATGATGCTGCGCTCGACCTCGGGTCCGATCGGCGTGAATTGCGGAATGCCGTTGACGGGATAGGCATAGAAATCGAACGGCAGCCCGCGATTGAGCGCGGCCTTGCCGAGCAGCAGCATGCCGCGCGCGTCGCTGTGGCGCTGGGTGAGCTCGCCGAGGCCGGCTAGCGCTTCGGGATCGCCGTTCTCGCCCATGTCGGCGAGCAACGGTATCACCATCTCGCGCTCGTCGAGCTCGTAGAGCAGCTGCGCGGCGCGCACGATCTCCAGCCGTTCGGCACCGCGGCTGCGCGGCTGAGCGTTGAGCTCGATCTGCGGCAGGCCGAGCTTGGCGCGTGCGAGCTGGCCGTAATAGCTGGTGGATTGCTCGGCGGCCCGCGCGTAGGCGTTGCGCGCCTCCTGCTGGCGGCCTGCAGCTTCGGCGGCGCGGCCCTGCCAATAGCCGGCGCGCGCCAGCGTGGTCGGATTGACGCTGCCGATCCCGATGCGGGCAAAGTGCTGGGTGGCGGCCGCGGGATCGTTGAGGAAGCGCAGCGCGATCCAGCCGGCGGTGAACTCTTGCTCGGTCTTGTAGATGTCGCGCGAGGGCAGGGCCGCATCGCGCGCGATCAGATAGGCGCTGCGGAATTCCTCGGTGTCGATCATCTTGCGCGCCAGGAGGCGCCGTTCGATCCACCATTCGTCGAGATTGTAGAGCCGGCCCGGATCCTTCGGTGCCGACAGCATGAGCTGGGCGGCTTCCGCAAATTTCTCCTCGCGGCGCAGCAGCTGGATCTTGCTGAAGATGAAGCCCGGATCGCCGTGCAGCTCGCGCGGCACGGCTTCGAGCAGCGCACGAGCGTTCGGCGCTTTCTTGAGGGAGGCGATGCGGGCTTTGGCGAGTGCGACATAGCCGGCCCCGAGGCGCTTTGCAGCCCGCAATGCGGCCTCGTTCTCGCTGCCGTAGAGCAGCGTATCCATCCGCGCCTTCTGATCGCCGGGCGTCAGCAGCGCGCCGAACTGGTCGAGTGCGTTGTTTTCGGTCTCTTCCGACATCGGGTCGCTGCGCCAGGCATCGCGCACCAGACGTTCGGCGTTGGCACGGTCGCCGCGCGCCAGCATCGCCTTGGCGAGCGTGAAGCGGCCCTTGGCGGACACGGGGGATTCGTTCTCGAACCACGACCACGCGACCTGGTCGTCGCGCCTGTCGTCCCACATCGCGGCCTCCAGGCGCCGGCGCAGGAAGGTCTGCGAGGGCCAGCTCGGATTGGCGGACAGGAAGGCGCGGTAGCGCTCCACAGTCGCGCCATTGTCCTCGCTGCGAAGGATGATCCATTCCGCGAGTTTTCGCGCGACCGGATCCGAGATCGTGGCCGCGGCACTGGTGGCGTCGCCCGCCTTGCGCTTGCGCACGAGCTCGATCACGGTCTCCAGCGTGTCCTTGTCGGCTTGCGGCGTCGAGGAGGTCGCAGCAACCGCAGCCGGTGTGACCGGCTTGCGCGGGGCGGCATGCTGGCGG
>NZ_JADPJF010000042.1:44064-47864 GCF_023073295.1 Bradyrhizobium sp. 23
GCCGGAGCCAGGACAGGAGCCGCGACGGGCTTGGCGGAGGCCGGGGCGGTCGGTCTGACGATGGCCGTTGCTGCCGGTGCGGGTGCGGTCTTCGGGACCGAGCCGCCAGCGGCCGGCTGAGGTTTCGGCGCGACAGCCGCAGGCTTCAGCTTGTCCTTTGCAGGTTCCTTGCCTGCGTTCTTGCCAGCATCCTTGCCAGCGTCCTTGGCAGGCTTCTTCGCGGCATCCTTGGCGGGTGGACTGGTCGCGCCCTTGCTTGCGCCCTTGGCGGCGTCCTTCGAAATGTCCTTGCCGGTTCCCTTGGACGCCCCCTTCGTGGTGTCCTTGGCGGCTGGCTTTGCGATTTCCTTCGCGGTTTCCTTGGCGGTCTCCGCGGTTGTCTCATTGGATTTGGCCCAGGCGGCGCAGCCGGCCGACAGCCCTGCCATCAGGCACACGACCAGACCGGTGGATCGCCATGCGGCGCGCGGAAAGGAGATCACGGCGTTTCGTCGCCCCGAATCAGTCAATTGGCTCAAGACCTAGCTGTACAAGATCTGGCTATATTTGATTGAATATGCGGACAAATACCAACAGCCGCTTACCTTTGCCGGGTTTGCACCACCACCGCGGCAAAATCGCGGCCTAAACCCGTGCGTCACACGGAAGCGGGTCTTTTACCGGCGGGATAGACCCGATATGAATGCGGCTTGCTCGAGATCGCCGCGTACGGAGGAAGTCCATGGCAGCCAAGACGAAATTCCGGGGATCGTTCACCGCCTTGGTCACGCCGTTCAAGAACGGCTCGCTGGACGAGGCGGCGTTCCGCTCCCTGGTCAACTGGCAGATTTCGGAGGGCACCAACGGCCTGGTCCCGGTCGGCACCACCGGCGAGAGCCCGACGCTGAGCCATGACGAGCACAAGAAGGTCGTCGAATGGTGCATCGAGGAAGCGAAAGGCCGCGTGCCTGTCGTCGCCGGCGCCGGCTCCAACTCGACCAAGGAGGCGATCGAGCTCGCCCAGCACGCTGAAAAGGCGGGCGCCAACGCGGTTCTGGTCGTGACGCCCTACTACAACAAGCCGACCCAGGAAGGCATGTACCAGCACTTCAAGGCGATCAACGACGCGATCGGGATTCCGATCATCATCTACAACATCCCGCCGCGTTCCGTGATCGACATGTCGGTCGACACCATGGCGCGGCTGTGGGAGCTGAAGAACATCGCCGGCGTCAAGGACGCCACCGCCAGCATGGTTCGCGTCTCGCAGCAGCGCGCGGCAATGGGCGAGGACTTCAACCAGCTCTCGGGCGAGGATGCGACCATCCTGGGTTACATGGCCCATGGCGGCCATGGCTGCATCTCGGTGACCTCGAACGTCGCGCCGCGGCTGTGCTCGGAGTTCCAGGCCGCCTGGGCGAAGGGCGATCATGCCACCGCGCTGAAGCTGCACGACAAGCTGATGCCGCTGCACAACAACCTCTTCATCGAGAGCAATCCGGCGCCGATCAAGTACGCGCTGTCGCTGCTCGGCAAGCTGGACGAGACGCTGCGGCTGCCGATGGTGCCGGTCACCGAGCCGACCCGCGTTGCCGTGCGCAGCGCAATGGTTCATGCCGGCCTCATCAACTGACGCGCTGGCCGATCGGGGAGCTTTCATGGCGATCGAGGAAAGAGGCACGCGGATGCTCACGGAGTTCCGCGAATTCGCCATGAAGGGCAACGTCGTTGACCTCGCGGTCGGCGTCATCATCGGTGCGGCCTTCGGCGCCATCGTGACGTCGCTGGTCGGCGACGTGATCATGCCCATCATCGGCGCAGTTACCGGCGGCCTCGACTTCTCGAACTACTTCACGCCGCTTTCGAGCAAGGTCACCGCCGCAAATCTCGCGGACGCGAAAAAGCAGGGTGCCGTCTTGGCTTGGGGCAACTTCCTCACGCTGACGATCAACTTCATCATCATTGCCTTCGTGCTGTTCCTGGTGATCCGTGCCATGAACAAGTTGAAGCGCAAGGACGAGGCGGAGCCTGCCGCTCCGCCGAAGCCGTCGGCCGAGGTCGAGCTGCTGACCGAGATCCGCGATCTCCTCAAGAAGTCTTGACGCGCGCGCTTCATCCAAACTGTTAGCGTCCTCGCGCATCTCGATCAGGTTTGTCCCCCATGGCCGACAAGAATGAACGTCCGATCAAGGTCATGGCGGAAAATCGCAAGGCCCGCTTCAACTATGCGATCGAGGATACGATCGAGGTCGGCATTGCCCTGACCGGCACCGAGGTCAAGTCGATCCGCAACGGCAAGAGCACGATCGCGGAATCCTACGCCGATTCCAAGGACGGCGAGATCTGGCTGATCAACGCCACCATTCCGGAATATCTTCAGGGCAACCGCTTCAATCACGAGCCCAAGCGGCCGCGAAAACTGCTGCTGCATCGCAAGCAGATCAACAAGCTGATGGGAGCGGTCGACCGCGAAGGCATGACGCTGATCCCGCTCAAGCTTTACTTCAACGAGCGTGGTCGCGCGAAATTGCAGCTCGCGGTTGCAAAAGGCAAGAAGCTGCACGACAAGCGCGAGTCCGAGAAGAAGCGCGACTGGAGCCGGGAGAAGGGCCGCCTGATGCGGGCGAGGGGATAGCGGGATGACTCAGAGAAACCTGCTCGAGGTTGATTGGACCCGGATTCCCGCCCCCGCGGATGACGGCGGCGCCGCGCACCTGAAAGGCATGACGCTGCCGCCGGTCAGCCTGCTCGCCACTGACGACACGTCAGTCGCGCTGTCGGCGCTGCGTGGCCGGACCGTGGTGTTCGCCTATCCGCGCACCGGCGAGCCCGGCAAGATCGCGCTGGTCGACGATTGGGACATGATCCCGGGCGCGCGCGGCTGCACGCCGCAGACTTGCGCGTTTCGCGATCTGTTCGCCGAGCTGAAGGCCGCCGGCGCCGCGCAGGTGTTCGGCCTCTCGACCCAGAGCAACGCGTACCAGACCGAGATGGCCTCGCGGCTGCATCTGCCGTTCCCGGTGCTCTCGGACGAGAAGCTGGCGCTCACGCGCGCCCTGAATTTGCCGACCATGGAGGTTGCGGGCCTGACGCTGATCAAGCGCCTTGCGCTGATCGTCGACGACGCCAGGATCACGCATGTGTTCTATCCGGTGTTTCCGCCCGACCGGAACGCCGGCGATGTGCTGGACTGGCTGAAGGCCAATCCGGCCAAAGGCTTGTCTAGGGATTAGTCGAGGTCGGCCTTCACCTTCGCGAACACGGAGCGGAACATGTCCGGCGTCAGCACGCGGGTGTTCGTGTTGTAGCGGGAGCAGTGATAGCTGTCGTAGAGCCTGAATGCGCCGGCCTGATGCACGGCGCCGTGGCCGAAGGGGGCTTGCGATCCCTTCAGGTTCAGCGGCTTGAGCACGGTGTCGTGCGCAATGCGCCCGAGGGCGACGATCGCGCGCAGGTTCGGCATCGTTGCGAGATTCGCGGCGAGAAACTGCCGGCAGGTGTTGATCTCGACCGGCAGCGGCTTGTTCTGCGGCGGCACGCAATGCACCGCATTGGCGATCCGGCAGTCGACCAGCTTCAGGCCGTCGTCGGGACGCGCCCGATATTGGCCCTTGGCGAATCCGTATTCGAGCAGCGTGGTGTAGAGCAGGTCGCCGGCATAATCGCCGGTGAAGGGACGGCCGGTGCGGTTGGCGCCCTGCATCCCCGGCGCAAGGCCGACGATCAGCAGGCGCGCCTTGATGTCGCCGAAAGGCGCAACCGGTGCATTGTGCCACAATGGCTCGCGCGCGCGGTTCGCCTCGCGAAAGGCGACCAGGCGC